>JAKBPI010000031.1 GCA_021829645.1 Actinomycetes bacterium
ATAGGAGTTTTATAAAAGAGGAAAACTATATATTAAAAATATAGACAAAATAACCTCTACAGATACTCACTTTTCTCAGGCCAAAGATCAGAGACCAATTGGACTAATAGCCAAGTCGCTCTATGATGTCAGTACGCTTTTGCCAGTTTTTCTCTACTTTGACGATCAGGTCCAAGTAAGTTCCCGGCGGGAGTTGTCTGCGCACATTGATGCCTATTTGCTTTAGCAGATGACCATTTTTAGAGATCACCATGGCTTTTTGCGAGTCACGCTCTACCAGAATTTCACATCTGATGTAAGGCCAATTTAACTCCGTTATTTTGCAGGCAATGGAATGCGGCAGTTCTTCTTTGACAAATCTGAGAAGCTGTTCTCGCACTAATTCTGCGATAAATACCGTTTCGTCAGTGTCGCTTGTCATGCCGGTGGGAAAATATTGGGGACCGGGTGGCAGCGCGTTTAGGATACATTCGGTCAAATGCTTTATCCCGGCTCCCGTTTGAGCCGATACGGCAAAGTATTCTGCGTCTGCGATTCCCAGATTCTCGGCGGCAAAGCGAAGTTGGCTCATAACTCTGTTTTGATCCGTCAAATCAATCTTGTTTAAACAGACGATCGATGTATTGTTATGCGACATGCCTTTTGCTATGTATTGGTCGCCTTTGCCGATTTCTTTTGAGGCATCTAGCACCAATATGGTGATGTCAACGTCGCTCACGGCTTCATAAGCCGAGGCGTTGAGTCTTGATCCGAGAGGAGAGCGTGGTTTGTGAATGCCGGGTGTATCGACAAAAACAGCTTGCTTTCCTGGACGTTCCAAGATACCGCGGACAGCTGATCGCGTCGTGTTTGGGGTTTTGGCCGTTATGGAGATCTTTTCTCCGATAATTCTATTGACAAGGGAAGATTTGCCGACGTTGGGTCTTCCTATTAGCGTAATGAAACCTGAGCGGAAGTCATCGCTTTGTAAGGGAATTTCCGGCGGGGTTGATTTTTGTTTACCCCCTGATTTCGTTTTCTCTATGTCTTCCAGATGGCTCATCCTAATACCTTGTCTAAAGAGTCTGCTTGGGTTTTTCAGTTGTACTCTGCGATCTGCGCTCGCCTTGATTTGATCTTTCACGAGTAGGTAATGCTTTGGGTCCGCTTCCGTAAGAGCTATAGGCGGATATCTCATTCAGAATATACGTATCTACATTTCCGGTATAGCGTTTTTCTTTATCGTCGGAGTTGTCCTGGGAGTATTGACGATCACCCGAGTAGGTGAGTTCTTTGGGGTTTTTTTCTGGTCCGCTGATGCGTATTTTACTGATACGGCGCCTCTGTACTTTTTCGGCCGTGAGGCGATAATCCTCTATCGTAATACTCTCTCCTTCTTTGGGGATTTGTCCCCTCATGTGAAGGAACAGACCCGCTATGGTGTCAGCATCGGTCGCCGGCAATGTGGTTTGCAGGAGTTCGTTTACTTCATCTACTGCCATTTTTCCCGGCACCCTGAATCCCCCGTTGCCAAGCGGCTCTACGGCAGGTTCGTCAGTATCAAACTCGTCGGCTATATCTCCGACCAACTCTTCAATGAGATCTTCCAAGGTTACGATGCCGGATGTTACCCCGTATTCGTCGATAACCACCGCCAAGTGTGTTTGCGTGGTCTGCATTTCTTTCAATAACGCAGCTACCTTTTTTGTCTCCGGTACGTATTTGGGGTTTCTGGCGAATTCTTCGATTTTTAGGCCATCCCGGTCTTCACGCAGGAGTTTAATTAAATCTTTGGTGTAGGCTATGCCGGTAATGTTGTCAATGGCGGTGTCATAGACCGGAATTCGGCTCAAACCTCCTTCCATGGCGATTTCCAACACTTCTCCCACCGTCTGATTTTTTTCTGCGGCCACTATGTCCGGGCGCGGCACCATGACTTCGCGGACTATGGTATCTCCGAATTCGATGATCGAGGAAATGAGTTCCCTCTCCTGTTCTTCAATGACCTCTTCTTCTAAAGCGACATCGGCCAATGCCAATAGCTCGGATTCGGTGACGTCCGGCTCGGCTTCCGCGTCGTCTATTTCTTTGGTAAGTGCATTTGCCAAACCTATCAAGACAGCGGAGAGTACTTTGATGGGGGGAAAATTGATAATTGCCGTGATGATGGGGGAAGCAAAGAGGGCTGCTTTGTCGGGGTGACGTACCGCCCAATGCTTTGGTATGGCTTCTGCCAAGACGAAAACAAAGATGATTTCTGCGGCAGTGGCCAAGACCACACCCCACGCTCCGAAAAGGTTTTCGGCTATGATGCCAAGCAACGTGGCCGATACCAATTGACAGATCAGGACCAGCAGAAGAATAGGAGAGAGAAACCTTTCCGGATTTTCCGCCAGCTTATATAGAGACTTGCTGCCGCGTTTTTTTAGTTCATAAAGAGACCTTGCTCGGGCTTTGGAAGTCCTAACAAGACTCGTTTCGGCTAAAGCCAGAATACCCGAAAATCCCAGAAGGATCACTATTACGACTAAGATAGCGATATACGAAGGGTTGAAAGCCGTTGCAAAAATCATGATGGGTGCCCGTTTATCATAGCGGCAAGGGTTTGTCGGATAACCCTTGTATGGCTGCAGTGTTGTTTTCGTCGGTTCAACATATCGTTGTCTATAACAGGATTATAGATTATTGTTCCTGTTTTTTCTATAGTGTTTTTCCAAGATTTCCTGCTCTCTCGCTTCCATGGCGGTGGCTTCTTCTTCCGCTTCGTGATCCATCCCAAGAATATGCAGCACACCGTGTACGACCAGCAGAGCGATTTCGTCTTCCAACGTGCCGTTGTGCGAGTCGGAGCGGTGTGAGGAAGCATTTTCGGCTGCGACCTTGGGGCACACAATTATGTCGCCTAGCAGCAAAGGCACTTCTCGGTTAAACTGAGGTTCCACGGGTCCTTTGGTGCTCCCGTCGGGATTTCGTCCCGATTGGATGTCGTCGTCTTCTATTGGAAAAGAGAGCACATCCGTGGGGCCTGTATGTCCCAGAAACTTTTCATTCAGAGAAGCTATGGTGGCGGTATCGGCAAATATCAGAGATATCTCAGCTGGTCCTTTGACTCCTTGATAAGCGAGGGCATTGCTTACGAGTTCAGCCCAGATGCCTTCTTGTAACTCTTCGTCACTCTGTTCGTTGGCCACAAAGACGTCTATTATTTGTCGAGCGTGTTGCGGCTCTGTCATTTCCCGCAATCCTCCGGAGGTCGTTTCAAAATACGGAGGACGGAGATGCCGTTACAGTGTCTATTTGGCATAGGAAGATCTTTCATAGGCCGCTACGATATCTTTTACTATCGGAGCACGCACGACGTCTTTATAGTCCAATTTGACGAAGGAAACGTCTTTTACGTCTCTCAAAATATTCTCCAAACCAATGAGACCCGAACGGTTGTTGACCACGTCTATTTGGGTTACGTCCCCCGTTATCACCGCTTTGCTGTTGAAGCCGATACGGGTAAGGAACATTTTCATTTGTTCGGGCGTGGTATTTTGGGCTTCGTCTAAAATGATAAAACTGGAATTGAGAGTCCTGCCGCGCATGAAGGCCAAGGGAGCCACTTCCACTATGGCTCTGTCGATAAGTTTTTGTGCCCCTTCCGGATCCAACATTTCAAACAACGCGTCATAGAGGGGTCTCAAGTAAGGGTCGACTTTGGCCATGAGATCACCCGGCAAAAAGCCCAGCCTCTCTCCGGCCTCCACGGCCGGTCTGGTCAGCACTATCCTGGTAACCTGCTTTTCCTGCAGGGCCCGGATGGCTAAGGCAACGGCTAAGTAAGATTTACCCGTTCCGGCGGGGCCCACGCCGAAAGTCACTGTGTTTTGTCTGATGGCGTCGACATAATTTTTTTGACCCTGTGTTTTGGGTCTCACCAGACGGCCTTGGGGGGTTTTGAGGATTTCCGTATCGAGGACGTGTGAGGGACTGACGTCATTCAAGACCATTTCTATGGCTCGTTTGACGTTTTCTTTGTCGAGGGCTTGACCGTGTTCTGCTATGATGAGCAACTCGTTGAATACTTTGGCGACGCAGTCTTTTTCTTTTCCGTCAATGGTGATTTGGTTGCCTCTGACGTGGATAGAGGTTTCTTTGAAAGACTCCTCTATCAGACGCAACAGCTCGTCACGATCTCCAAGCAGGTCTGCCATTAAGTTGTTTTCTGTTACGTCTATTCTGACTTTTGCATCTGACACGGTTACAAATAAATTGTAGCAGTTTAAAAACCAAAAAATGCCGATGCGGGAATTTGACGGTAATGTTTTACCGAGAGTTACGAGAAGTAGTGTTGCAAAAGAGAAAAAATCATTAGGCGAAGACTTGTCAATCGGGGGGCAGAGATCTTTTTGGGGTGAGTGGGGAACACAATACGTGTCTTGTGGTTGCTGACGGTAACGTTGAACTCAAGCTTCATAAGACCGCTGGTGAGACTCTCTTGGATCTGGCTGAGTGTGACCTTGGGAAGAGAATTGCGGTAAGTACCGCCGGCGTCCGTTTCTAAGAAAATAGCCGAGTTGAGGTCGACGGGAGGCAAGCTATTTATCAAATTGTTGACGTAGTTGCCAAAGGGGGCCGATAGACCGTAGCGGTCGAATAAATGTGAAGTTTCTTGTAATAGCGTATCCCAGGCCAGCACAGAGTTGACGGTAAGGGAACCGTTTTTTTGTAAAGGATTTCCGGATGCGCTGAAGGCACCGGAGACCCCCAGGCGTGAAAGCATTTCTACCAAAGCCAAGAGAGGATCGGGCAACCCCCCCGGTGCAGCGGTGCTCGCCGTTGAGAGTATTTTAGTGGGGAGCGGCAGGTAGGAAAAAGTTGATTCTGCGTTTCGTATGAGTTGTGAAGCGGATATTTTATACCAATCGTTGCCCAGCAAAGGCACCGCGTATTTGAGGTAGGTATCATAGGAGGAGGGGTTATCGTTTAGAAAAGTAATGACATTATGTTCGTTGACGCGTACGAGGACTTCACCGGTATCAACGTATAACAGTGTGCAAAGCGTCATGCCGTTGTCTTGTAAGGTATATGAGTCAAACTTTTCCGGCAAAGACTTAGGAAGGTTTCCGGATGCCCTCAATTCAACGTCATTGACAGACGCCACAACCCCGAGTTTGTTGAGGAGTTGGGTGGCGGCACCCAGTTTGGATCCGCGAAAGTTCAGTTTGAAGACAACCCGGGGATAGCCCTCCAGTTCTGAAATAGCCTGGGATAGGTATTTTTTGGTAAGTCCTGTCGGAACTGCTTTGGTATTTTCAGATGATGTGGCGCAACCGCCGAATATAAGTGCAGCAAACATCATAAGAGCCAGCAGAAAAGCCGGCTTTTTTACTAAAGATTTTTCTGTCACTCTATAGATCCAATTGGCTTTTATAAAAACAAAGGCTTAGCTTGAAGTAGGCAACCTTTTGTTAGGGGTACTGCCAGTGCCACCCGCTTTTTTGGTGAGTGGCACTGTGTGAAAAATAGTGGTTGAACTTTTTGGCTATAAACCGGTTCCGCTTAATCCACCCAGCAAAGAAGGAGGCAGAGAGACGGCATTCGACGGAGGTGTTACCTGTGTATTGTAGGTGTAGTTTATGTCGCAGGAGACGGTAACTTTTTGCTTTGTATTCTTGGGGTTGACGAGCAAGAACGATAAGTTTGTAGCGTTAAGTTCGTTGGCTGAAGTCGCGGCTATGGAAATAGTCAGCAAGTCTTTTTGTAGTCCATGAGCTTTAGCTTGGCGCAAAGAAGTACTCAATGAGGATTTGGTCGAGGAGGGGATCAGTGACCTGAGGCTTCCTGGCTCGTTTAGCCCCTGAGTATCAAGCCACCGGAGTATGGAGTACAAATTATTAGAGAGGGTAATCGTTTCTCCGCCTTGGTTGGAAGTCACTTGAGATTTAAACTCTCCTTTAAGTATGGAGACGCTCAAGCTCTTTTCGTTGGTGACAAAATTGCGGAGGGCCTTTATTTCCGAGGAAAGTTTCTGTGTGCCGGCTACCCTGGATTGTGCCGAGGCAATTAATGAGGAAGGAATTTTATACCAGTTAGCTTGCAGTATTCCGGAAACCAGACCCAGCTCACTTTTTACGCTTGCCGAGAGCGGAAGGTTAGCCAAGTTGGCAAAATAGACTTTTACGTATGCAGCACTAACTTTTGAGTTTCGCAGCGTATCCATAATTTGTGCAATCGGTTGGGAGGAGTAGTCTAGACTGATCAACTCATTTTCGTTACCCGGAGCGGATGACGTTTTGCTGATAGCTATGCTTATAGAAAACTTTGGTATGGCAGCAACAATAGTTTCATCCTTTTTGAGTTGAGCCGGCGATAGATTGCCTGAAGATTCAAAAAGGTAATTGGCGTTGGTGATATTAACCGAGAAATTGGCATCTATGTTTTGAGTTTTCTGAGTTTGCGATTCAATGCTCTGCAACAAGGCAGTAGCATTGGCTGATTTGCCGGAAAGAGGTATGGAGGCGGAAGAATTGCTACTCCCCGAAGAACAGGATGCCGCTAGGATAGCTACCAGCAGTAAACCGGTTGCGACGGGTGCGGTTTTAAATTTCAATAGTCTTTTCATACTTCAAAGTATCGCATAATATAGATCTTGTAGCAAGGTATTGACGAAAAAAGTAATATGGTCTGTGTCAATAATGAAGAATTATCAGTTCTTGTTATGAGATCTGTTAGGCCATGGCACCTAGGGGGTGACCGCCAATTAAATGCATGTGTAAGTGAGCAACGCTGTTGGCGGCATCTTCGCCGACGTTAAAAACCAGTCTGAAACCGCTTTGGTCAACCTTCTCGGCTCTGGCTACTTCTTGAGCCAGTTCAAATAACTTTGTCAGCTCTGGTATGTGAGCGGCTTCTATTTGCAAAGCGTTGGCTATGTGATTTTTGGGAACCACTAAGACGTGCGTAGGTGCACAGGGGCGGATATCCCTAAAAGCCAGGGCCGCTTCGTTTTCAGCGACGACTTCAGCGGGCAACTTGCCCGCTACAATTTGACAGAACAGGCAATTTCCATCTACAGCCATAAGCTATCCGTGTACCAGCCTGACGTGCTCAGGGTAGAGGTGCTCCAGGGTGCCGGGGGCTATTTTGGCCGACTCGACAAAGCTCTCTACGTCGGCAGCTTTCAGGCGGATAACCCTGCCAAACTTATAGGCCACCAGTTCTCCTTCGTCAATAAATCTGTAAAGGGTTCTCAGATTGACACCCAAGTAATCCGATGCCTCTTTCGTGCTCATCCACTGCATGGAAACCTCCGTAAAATAACCTTCATCACTCAGAGTAGCATAATAATTACTCTTCGTGTCATTTTAATTCATAAGTTGTTCTTTTATCGTAAAACAGCCTAGCATGGCGGAGCTACACTTTTATGTAATAAAAGTCTATTTGATGTCATCTGAATGCTTTGAGTGAGTATATTTGGCTTCAGTTCCAATTGCTAGACCGAGAGTCTGTGGGCGACTTCATTGGCCAGCAGGCGACCTTTTAGCGTCAGAGTGTATTTACCTGATTCTAGCCTCACGAGATCGGCCAGATCCTCTGCGAAGTCAAGGTTTTTTTCCGGTACTCCCGATGCGGTGCGCAATTTGAGATAAAGCAATTCCAGTTCGCGCTCTTTTGGCGTGATGACGTCGTCCTGTGTTCTCGACAGGCGACCCTCTCCTATCATTTTAAGGTAGCGGTTTATGGAAGATGTATTTTTGTAGCGAGTTCCCTCGATGTATCCATGAGCAGCGCATCCGATTCCTAAGTAAGGATCGCCTAACCAGTAGAGTTCATTGTGTCGGCAGGCATGAGAAGGTTTTGCCCAATTTGATATTTCATACCACGTCATGCCTTTTGTCTTGAGGTATTCGTCGATAAAGCCGTAAAAGGTCGCCTGACGGTCTTCATCGGGATATCTGCGGGTGTCGCGGGCAAGCGGAGTACCCTGCTCCACGGTGAGGGCGTAGGCACTTAGGTGGGGGAGCCCCGGATCCATCGCAAATACTTTATCCAGTGTTTCTGCCAAGTCCTCTGTGGTTTCAGAGGCGGCTCCGTAGATAATATCAACGCTATGACTCGAGAAGTTATATTGTGAGATCAACTCCAAAGCTTTTTCGACGCTACCCGGATAATGCGGTCGACCCAAGTCTTCGAGGACGCGCGGTACCAAAGACTGAACACCCATAGATATTCTGTTGACACCGGTGTCTTGTATGGCGGCGCAAAAATCCGGGGTCAGGCTTTCCGGATTGACTTCCACGGTTATTTCGGCATCGGTGGTTTTGGGTATGGAACTTATCAAAAGTGCCAAGTCGCGCCCTTCTGTCAGAGAAGGGGTGCCTCCTCCTACGTATACGGAAGTAGCCGGACGCAACATGCCCGCCTTTGCTGCGAGGTCAATTTCGGCAGAGCAGGCTTTTATATAGTCAGTGCGTAGATGAAAGTATTCTGTAAAAGTTGTAAATGCGCAATAATCGCATCTTTTGGTGCAGAACGGTATATGGATATAGACGCCGAATTGCTGTCCCGTCTCCGCCAACGGACTCATTTGAATATGAGCAGGGTAATTGCTAATCCGCTCCGGGGTGATGTACTAACCCCGCAACGTCTAAGGCCTCAACCATTTCGGCAACGTTTCTGCCGAAACTGGCACCCAGTACGCGCAAATCTTCCGTGCGGATAGTCAGAACGCGACCGTTAAAGTCCTGTCTTTGTACCTGTACCTGTGCTAGGAAATGTCGCAATGCGTCGGCTTCTCTTCCTGTGGCGTTTTTCAACACGGTCAGGTCTATTCTGATGCGCTGTGGCAGTCCGGCTTCACCCCTGGATGGTGGCAGAGAAGAAGTTGGCGTTCTGGAGGTCTCTGGCAGCAGTTGGTCTACCGGTACGGCGTAAAGCTCAGCCAGCCTTTGCAGTCTTGGAACCGAGATCGAGCGCTCTCCTCGTTCATATGCACCCAGAACAGAAGCTCGGAATTCGTGGTTGGACGTGGCTTCGACCGCCTGTAGAGACATGCGCTTTTGCTTTCTGATAGCACGAAGTCTGGCGCCTATGTTGATCGTCTGTTGCGAAGGGACAAATTCGCCATTTTCGTTGTCCATGTCTTCTCTGGTATCAGTCATATATCTCCCTGCTCAGTTGGTCTCAAAGCCCGCTGCCCCCCTAGGCAGTCCAGTCGATATTACGTAGCAACTTGACCGCATATGCTTCATGCCTTCAGAATACCACTCTCCGCGCGTAATCGTGTCATCCGAAAGTGAATACTCTAAATTTTTGGGGAGAGGTACAGAGAAGCTCTTGAAGCATTTCATGCCGTTTCATTTGCTTTCATGCATTCTAATAGATTTTTACTACTTTAAGTAATATTTTCCCATTTATTTACCTTTGTTGACGACAATTGAGGTCGTATTAGCCTCAGGGCTCCGGAAACTTTCGGAGATTATGGCTTCCGGTAACGGAGAGTAGGTATCCTGCTACGGTTGCGGCTGTTTCTACTCTTAGAATCCCCGAGGAAAGTTGCACCGGATCGGCTATCGAGAGTTCTTCTGGGGACCAACCGCCTTCCGGACCTATCATCACACAGGTCAAATCGCTTGAAAAGGTGTGCCCACCCGGTTCGGCCATAGCCACTTTCCCAAGCGCTGCCATTTCTCTGTAGGCCTCTTGCGGGCTGAGCAATTCGTGAAGTATGGGGAGCTTCGTACGTCTGGCTTGAGAAGCTGCTTCCAGAAGGATTTTTTTTACTCTGGCGTCTTCCGGATTGAAGCGGCGCACCTGACTTCTTTCAGCCAAAATGGGCCATATGTGTCCGACTCCAACTTCCGTAAGCTTTTGAACTGCCCATTCCATTTTATCTGGCTTACATAGGGAAATACCAACGCCGGTTTCTCTTTCTGCGCTTTCGGAAGTACAAATATCCGTTACGGGTGTAAAGTAATCGAAAAAATCGACTTCGGACCACTTCTTGCGCGCAGACTTGACAAGAGCAGGCTTCAGATGACGGCGGGCGGTAAATATCTGATACAAACCCCTTCCGTCCGAAACGGCAATCGGATCGTCCGTGGCTATCCTGAGAGTATTGGCCAAATGGTGCCACGTTTCGTCGTCTAAGCGGACGGCGTTGAGATCCTGAGTAAAAACCAAAGATCTGGCGCGCCTGAGGCTGTCTTGGAGTATCACGGTCGTTCCTCTGTCGTAAAACGGATGCTGCGACAAGATTCAGAGCAACAGCGGGTCAATACGAGCGTCTTAGGCAAAACTGGTACGTATTTTGTGCAGCAGGCCGCCTTCATTGGGGTTAGAAACCTCTTCTCCTCTCAACCCGGCAAATTGATAGAGTAGCTGCGTCTGCTCTTTAGACATATTGGTAGGGGTGTCCACGGTAATGCTGATGTGTAAATCCCCTCTGCCTCTTCCGCGTATTGTCGGCGCTCCTTTGCCTTTTATTCTGAAAACGTGTCCGGACTGAGTACCGGGGGCGACGGTGATGTGTTCCTGACCGTCCAATGTATCTATATCCAATTCAACACCCAAGGCCGCTTGTGTCAGGGGAATGTGTAAGTGCAGTATGAGGTCGTTCCCGGCCCGTTCAAAGGAAGGATGAGGTATGACGCGAAGTGAGACGTAGAGGTCGCCGGAAATTCCTCCGCGCCAAGCGGCACCCCCGGCGTGAGGAATGCGCAGTTTCATGCCGTCGTCAACTCCTGCAGGCACGTCAACGTTTACTGTGCGTTCGGCTATTTTGCGCCCTTCCCCTCTGCATTCCGGACAGGGGGTAAGGATTTCTTCTCCGCTGCCATCACACTTTGGGCAGGCGTTGGTGGTAACTACCTGTCCTAAAATAGATTGTCGCACGCGTCTGATCTGACCGCTTCCCCCGCATTCGGAACATTTTGAAGGATGAGTTCCGACACGAGATCCATTTCCTCCGCAGGTTTCGCATGTCAGATGAGATTTCACTGTAACTTCTTTTTGTGCACCGAAAACAGCTTCTTCGAAAGCAAGCTGCAGGGCAATTTCTAAGTCGTCGCCGCGTCTGGTAGTTGACCTATTGCTGTTGCCCCCAAAAGGAGATCCTCCAAAAAATGCTTCAAAAATATCTCCCAGTCCGGTGGCAAACCCGTCCATGGTTGGCCCTCTGGCCCCTTCTGAGCCAAAGTGGTCATACCGGTTTCGCTTTTCGGGGTCTTTGAGAGTTTCGTAAGCGAGAGTAACTTCTTTGAATAAAGCTTCATTTTCGGGGTTCCCCCCGTTGACATCAGGATGTAACTGCCGTGCCAATTTCCTGTATGCTCGCTTTATTTCGTCTTCGGTTGCGCTGCGGGAAACGCCCAGCAGTTCATAATAGTCTTTTGCCATTGCGACCTTTGAAATCATCTTACGACTCCCGGCAAATGCTTACCCTGGAGCGTTTTAATCTATTTTACTTTAGAAAAAGAGTATCGTGCGAGAATATCAATCCCATAAGAAGATACATGATTTAAATTCTATGTGCGGCGGTTATGAAAGGCAAGCCTTGGTGAGCAACATATTTCTGGCCTATGCTGTCTACCATGGATTAGATTTTAGCTGCTTGGATAGCTGCTCTCCGACAGTTTCCACGGCTGCCAAAACCTGAGTGTAGCGCATGCGCTTTGGTCCAAGTACCGCTAAGGTGCCAAACATGGAGTCCGATATCCGATAGGGGGCAACCACCAAAGAGCAATCGGACAAAGACTCGATTTGGTTTTCTGTTCCTATGGAGACTTTGAGCCCCTTGGCCAGCACCTCTCTCACCATGGTCACCACCAAATAAGACTGTTCCAAGATGGCCAAAACATCTCTTATTTTGCGCACGGCGATGAATTCATCGGCCATTTTGGAAGTACCGCCCAGATAAACGGGTACGTTGGCAGGGCGGTCTTCTTCGGCAGTTGTTTTTGGAATCTCGACACACTTAAAAAGCAAGGAGTCTATTTTGCGGTTGCCGGTTTTGATTTCCGGAAGTTCTGACAATTTTTTGTCCGCTAAATGTGTGTTAAGCAGAGAGTTGATACCGGCCATCTCTTCTTCAGAGAGAGATTCGGTTATTTCTATGTTGAATTTATTGACGGTACCGTTCGACATGACCACGACTAAAATTCCGGTGGAAAGGCTGATTTTCGTAAGTAGGGCAGAGTTGACTACAGGTGTTGCATCTGTCGTGGGTGCTACTACAACTGCGGCATAGTCGGTTAGGTTGGATAAAAGTTTGGAAGTATCTGCCAGCATCTGTTCCAGTTCAAAATGGGCTTTGGTGAAAAAGTCGGCAATAGTTTCGGTCTTTGAAGTGTCAAGACCGCTTTGGCGGGTATCCAAGTTGTCTACGTAAAACCTATAGCCCAGATCTGTCGGGGTCCTGCCGGCAGAGGTATGGGGGTGAGTGAGGTACCCGTCTTTTTCCAAAGCGGCCATGTCCGAGCGTATGGTGGCCGTAGAACAGTCGATGTTGTAGTCCTCTGCAATATGTGCGGAACTTACCGGTTCTCCGGTCGTGATGTATTCAGACACGACCGCTTCCAAGATAGAGCGTTTTCTGTCGTCCAGCATCTTTACCTCTTGCTCATGCATAATAAATAGCGTTTGGTTAATACTTAATTCATATTACACTCTTGTCGAGATTTTGATGAGGTCATTTCTCGGCAAAAGGCTTCAAATTTATTCGGCTATAAGGCCGTTGCGCGCCGGAGAGAAATGCTTTTCACTTTAGAAGGTCCCACGACACTCCTCAGACCATGACAGGCGAGTAGGGTCAACGGCACAGAGAATAAGGGTGCCGTCTTTCTTTTGACTTTGAAGAGATCCTTTGCCCAATAAAAGAGTAAATCATAAGCGGCTTCGATGAAAATTTGAGATGAAAGATAAGTAAATTGCGCTCCCGTGTCGTTGCGTGTTCTTGCCTCGTGCGAATCGGTCTCTCCGGCGAGCCGTGCCGGTAAGTCCTTACGCAGGAAATCAAAAGCTTCTCGTGCTTCGTCGGTAGCGGATAAGTCGGATCTTATACTTTGGAAGTAAGTTTTTACACCCTGAAGACTTTTGGGGACATTGCGGGCTCCCAGGAGTTCGGCTACAAGGGAGACCTCTTGATAGTAAAGGTCTGTTTCTTCTTTGCTGAGAGGGTTGAGAGAAAATCTCTGGTAACTCCGAAGGAAGCTGGATACTTCTGCAATATGCACAAAAGTTAATAAATCGGGATCCGATGCCCGATAAGTTCCGTATTCCTGGCTTTCTCCGGATATGTTGTCATGGATGAAGCGTACTTTATCGATAAGCCGATAAGCCATTTGAGCGGAGCCGAAAGTGGTGCCGGACACAAATTCAGCGGTTCGCTGAAACCTCCCCAGCGGGTCTTCTTTGTACGAAGAGTGCTCTGCTACTGCTTTCATGGGTAACGGATGCAGGCTTTGTAACATCAGAGAGGAGATGCCGCCTATGAGCATAGAGGGCAAATCGGAGTGGACTCTCCAGACGACGCTTTGAGGTCCGAACAAACCTTTGTCACCCGAGGGGTGTTTGTATTCTTCCAAGGCGGTTTCATCGCCCAGGATTTTGCTCATTTGTGTCGCTACGGCTCTTTGTAATAGAGAGATCATCAAAGTCCACTTTAGTGAAAAGCATTACCTGTCGTGTCGTCCGGGAATCAGTCGTCCAACCTAAGAGCAGAAACAAAAGCTTCCTGTGGGATTTCCACTCTGCCGATAGATTTCATTTTTTTCTTACCCTCTTTTTGCTTTTCGAGGAGTTTTCTCTTTCTGGTGATGTCTCCGCCGTAACACTTGGCCAAGACGTCTTTGCGTTTTGCCTTTACCGTTTCTCTGGCAATTATTCTTCCGCCTATCGCTGCCTGAATGGGCACGTCAAAGAGCTGTCTGGGAATGAGCTCGCGCAGCTTTTGTGCCATCTTTCTCCCATAGTCGTCGGCTTTACTGCGGTGTACCACCGAGGAGAAGGCATCCACCGGTTGTCCGTTCAGCAATAAATCTACTTTGACCAGATCCGCTGTTTCCAGTCCGTACTGCTCATAGTCTAGGCTGGCATACCCTTTTGTTCTGGATTTTAAGATGTCAAAGAAGTCCACTACCACCTCGGCCAAAGGGATAATGTAGCCCAATTCCACCCGCTGTTCCGACAGGTAGCTCATCTTTTCCATGCGACCGCGTTTGTTTTGGGCTAACTCCATTACGGAGCCTATGTACTCCGTGGGGGTGATGATGGTGATTTTGAGCACAGGTTCTTCAATTTCTCGGATATTTTGTACCGGCGGCATTTCCGAAGGGTTATCCACCGTCACTTTAGTATCGTTGGTCAGGTGAGCCACGTATTCCACAGATGGGGCAGTAGCGATCAGAGACAGGTTGAATTCTCTTTCAAGGCGCTCTCTGACGATTTCCATGTGTAATAACCCGAGGAAACCGCAACGGAATCCGAAGCCGAGAGCGGCGGAAGTCTCCGGGGCATACGTTACGCTGGCGTCCGAGAGTTGCAGTTTCTCTAGGGCGTCCCTCAGGTCGGGCAACTCGTCGCCGTCAACCGGGTAAAGACCGCAGTACACCATAGGCTTAGGATTTTTATAGCCCGGGAGTGGGCTTTTTGCAGGGGCTGCCGCATCGGTTACGGTTTCTCCGGACCTGGCTTCGGCAACGTTTCTGACGTTGGCTATCAGATAGCCGACTTCACCGGGACCGAGTTCTTCCACGGGAAGCGGCGTAGGGGTTTTTACCCCTATTTCTTCCACTTCTCTTTCCGCTTTACTGTTGATGAAGCGGCATTTAGACTTGGCCTTCAGGGTGCCTTCTACTATCCGCAACGCCGATACTACTCCTCTGTATTGGTCGTAGTAGCTGTCAAAGATAAGGGCTTTCAGTGCCGCGTTGGGATCTCCGGAGGGAGGGGGAATACGTTGTGTGACGGCGTCCAACAGCTCTGTTACCCCCTCTCCGGTTTTGGCGGAGATGAGCAGCACTTCGTTGGCAGGAATACCGAGTATCGACTCTATTTCTTGGGCGTAACGCTCCGGGTCGGCAGCCGGTAAGTCTATTTTGTTGAGGGCGGCCACAATCTCCAAATTGTTGTCGAGAGCCAGATAACAATTGGCCAATGTCTGTGCTTCTATGCCCTGTGATGCGTCCACCAGAAGGATAACCCCTTCGCAAGCGGCCAGACTCCTGGAGACTTCGTAGCCAAAGTCGACGTGTCCGGGGGTGTCGATCAAATGCAGATAGTAGTCTTTGTAGTGAACGCGTACATTCTGTGCTTTGATGGTGATGCCGCGTTCGCGTTCTATATCCATAGAGTCTAGGTATTGATCCCGCATTTCGCGAGGGTCAACGGCGTTTGTCAGCTCTAAGATGCGATCCGACAGGGTTGATTTGCCATGGTCGACATGACTGATGATGGAAAAATTACGAATTTTTGACGTATCTATCACAAAAACGCCCACACCGTTTCTTATTTGGGTAGTCCAGTTGTACAATTTAGCTTAGTCAAAGTTTTGATCGACCTGTATTTTTATTCTGATTTCCCAAAATCGTTCTTTTGACAATAAAATTATTATCGGATCCCAGATATCTACTTTCAGGGAGCCGTTTATGATATAAAATAAGTCCGATTATTTTTTGGAAAAAAGTGTAAGGAACAATGGCTAACATAAAGTCCCAAATTAAAAGAAACCGTCAAAACGAAGTCAGAGCGGCCAAAAACAAGGCTATTCGCTCGGAGTTGAAGACAAGGACAAAGAAAGCACTGTCGAGTGTAGAGACCGGTGCCGAGAACGCTGAAGAGCTGTTGAAAATCGCTCTGAAAAGAATTGACAAGGCGGCCTCCAAGGGTATTATCCACCCTAATCAGGCTGCTAGGAGAAAGTCGCGTCTTGTCAAAAGAGCTGCTAGTTTGACAGCCAGCGGGGAAGACTCCTGATATAAAGATTCTTAGTTTGAAAAGCGTAAAGTCGTCTTTATCTTTTGGCGACTTTACGCTTTTTGCTTTTTGTGGCCTTGGACGCTTCTAAGATCTGCTGTTTTTTGTAAGGGGCTCGTCCTCCCGCAAGGGCTTGCAGCATTTGGGTGTCGCCGCCGTTCATGCCGAGAGCCCATACTCCTACACCGCCTAAGTGGAATTCGTTGGCCAATGCCGTTTTGAGTGCTATAGATACCGGGTTGTCAAACCAAGTCTGATGCCAAGTTTTGCCTGTCTTAAACCTATACCAAGGGGTAAGGGACATCGGATCCCATAGCTGCGGCCTCCCAACCGAGAGAATGGAATCCCAGGTAACTGCCACCGGATATGAGTTTTTGGTGGGGGAATAAGGGTAAGGATCTTTGGTGGTAAAGTCATAACCGTAGAAGGGGACTCCCAGAATCAATTTTTGCGGGGGCACCACGCTTGTGTAAGACAGCAGTGACTGCACGTCGGAGTTGCCCAGGTTTTCATTGATGAGAGGGGCATTAGGGGATGCAGTACTCAAAGTGTTCATATCGTAGCCCATGATGAAGATGTCGTTGACAAATGGATAAAGTTCTGAGACGTTGTAAAAGTTATCGGGATTCGCGGCAGAATCGGTATAGGTGTCAAGCAGGATAAAGGCCGTGGGATCCGCAGTTTTCATGTCATGATAAAAGTCTTTGACGAAGCTCACAAAGCCGGCTCTTTCTTTGGCGTATTGACCTTCTATGTCAATACTCACTCCGTCAAAGTGATCCGATTGGAATATGGGGACAAGTTCGGCACTCAAATTGGCAGCGCTTGTCGCAGGGTGTTTGGTAATGGATGCGATGACGGGATTAGATGAGGTGTATGCAGTCAGTAAGACTAGGTCGTTGTCTTGATGAGAGGTAGTGATCAGATTTTGGACACTGCTTTGTGTGAGCAGTGAAAAGTTTTGATCATGGACAATTCCGCCCGACGATCCTACATCCACACCGTCATAGCAGACTACCGATACCGAGGAAAGATCCTGCGGAGTGACGGAGCCGAGTTCGAAACTCGGTACGTAGCCGACAACGGCGTGTCGCTTGATGCTCGGTTTGAAGATGGAATTTGTGAACCGAGGTGAAGGCGCTCCGAGTCGAGAGGGAAAGGAAACCCGCAAGTATGATTCAGCGGTGTTGACGTCAGTATTTTCTGTCAAGATCTCAAGATGTATTTTTTTCTCCCGTGCGGCTGCTTTTAGAGCCGCCGGGCTAGGGGAGTTACCTCTTATGAAGTGGCCTATTAAGATGCCTGTGACAATTCCTGCAATAATGATTACAGTAAGTGCGACCGCCGCGACAATATTTCTTTTTTTCGGACTCATTGGTTTCAGGCTAGCCTGTTATTACTGATTTGTGAGGTAGTTGCTGCAAAATATTTTTCTTCTGTCAATTTTGTTCTAAGACATGCTTGGCATACCGGTTACCGGTCGGGCTATTTGGTATGCCGACTGTATACAAGTGTCTGACTGTCCTTTTGAAGACTTGAGTGCGGGTTTTGGTATAGCCGGACTCTTGATCTATAAGGACAGAGCCCTTTGTCGGTAGTATCAACCGTGACCGCTGTCTTTATTGCGAGCTCGGGGCGTCATTTGTTATGCCGACTTTTAAGTCACTACCTATAGTTCAGAAAAGTTTTTCTCTCTGACAGCATTTAGGTTATGGATTTGCAAATTGGGCATAAATAATATGAATAGCTTGTAAGTATTAGAATTCGTTTCTAAAATAGAAAAAACGTTACTAAGCGATAGGGAAAATATTTGACTGATGTAGACAAAGAAGTTAGGGTTAGATTTGCTCCGTCCCCTACGGGTTATTTTCACGTGGGGGGAGCCAGAACAGCTCTCTATAACTGGCTGTTCGCCCGCCAGCACGGGGGAAAACTGATTTTAAGAATTGAAGATACCGATACCGAAAGGAGCGATTCCTCTTGGACGGAGGGTATTCTCAAAGCCTTGGAATGGCTTCATATAGATATTGACGAAGGGCCCTACTTCCAGTCGCAGCGAAAAGACCTTTATTTGGCCGCTGCCGAAAAACTCTTTTTATCCGGGCATGCCTATGCCTGTGACTGTACCAGAGATGACATAGAGAATAGAAAAAAAGAGGACTCAAAGCCCGGCTACGATAATTATTGCAGAGAGCGCGGTCTCGTGCCGGGAGAGGGCAGGGCATTGCGTTTTCGGGTTCCCGATACCGGTGTGACTATAGTGAACGATCTGGTCAGGGGCGAAGTCGAATTTGCCAATGTTTCCATAGAAGATTTCGTGTTGGTAAAGTCCAACGGGGATCCTCTTTTTGTGTTGGCGGTTGTGGTGGACGACCAGGATATGGATATAACCCACATTATCAGGGCTGAAGAGCATCTTCCCACAACCCCCAAAGCTCTTTTATTATGGAAGGCACTGTCAAATAAAAGACTCCCCGTGTTTGCACATTTGCCGGTTTTGGTGAATGAAAAGCGACAAAAGCTCTCCAAAAGACGTGACAGAGTGGCTGTTGAAGACTATCGCGAGATGGGAATATTGCCGGAGGCAATGTTCAACTATTTGACAGTGCTTGGTTGGGCTCCCAAGGACGGGAGTGAGATTTTTCAACCTGAAAAAGCCCTCGCCGAATTCGATCTTGGCCAAGTAAACCATTCGCCTGCTTTTTTTGACGAAAAAAGACTGCTTTTTTTCAACGGGCAATATATCAGATCTTTGGCCGATGAAGACTTTATGGCAAGAGGGGTACCGTATTTAGGAAAAGCTTATCCCGGTCTCGGCAACGAGGAGATTATGAGGGTGTTTATGCCTCTGGCCTCGGTTACCAAAGAGCGTGTTGCGACTTTGGCAGAATGTGTTGACCTGCTATCGTTTCTGTTTGACGACCCTTTCTCTCCCGATCAAGACGACTATCAAAAACTCGTCAAAGAAAGTGATTTTGCCGGGGAACTCATCAAAGATTTCTTGGATCGCTTCAAGAAAGCCTTATACCAAGACGATGAAAACTCTTTTCCTGATTCCGAAAAGGGTGTGGACATAGAGAGCATCAAAGCCATCCTTGTCGAATGTGCCGACGCTCTGGGTATCAAGCTAGCCAAAGCACAAGCTCCGATCAGGGTTTCTGTTTTAGGGAAAAGAGCCGGCTTACCACTGTTTGAAGCTTTGGAAGTGCTTGGCCCAAAGAAAGTGATGGCAAGGTTGGAAAACGCTTTAGCAGACTTGGCGAAAAATGCTAAATAAACTGCATTCTGCAGATGTCCGGGTTGTCGCTAGTCAAAATTCTTTCGCAGAAAGATAAGATCAGAAGATGTCGATACTGTCTTTATTTTCTCCTTTTGCCTGGATAAGAAGATTGATATCTCTTATCTTTCTCCTTGTCTTAGGGTTTTTTATCTATTGTGGCTATCTCGTTTATTCCGCTTCACAACTGCCGACTTCGGTAGCCGGTCTCAAGCCGGCGAGTACAATTTTTATCGTTGATCCTGCCTCTTCGAGTACGCAACTTTCTTCCGATACGATAAATCGTTTAAATCAGGCTATCAATGTTTACGCCGCGGATCCGGCTAGGCATGTTATGTTGGTTGGCAAAGGAGAGAGCATAACTTTTGCCAAAGAGTACCTGCTTGCCAACAAGATACCGAGTCGCAAACTAAAAGTTTTGCCTTCGGCATCTCTGCCGACGGCTTTTGCCGACTTGGCAGGTAACAGGTCTCTTGGCAGCGGACTCATTACCGTCGTTGCCGATGCTCTGCAGGCTGACTATATAGAAAATATTGCCGCTGATAACAATTTAAAAGTACAAATATCTCCGGCCATCAATTCTGAAGGCTTTTCCCTCTCTTGGCTAGCCCAATTGGCCCAAGAGTCATCAGCCGTGGCGGTAGGTAAAGTGATAGGTTTCACGAGAGTGGATTGGGGATAACAACGCGTAAGGGTCATATCATAGGTAAGCCCGGTCGTCTTTCAGAGACGGCGCTTTGGCGTCTGATGGGTGACTCTTACGACACAAATGGAGTGAGTTCGTGGTCGTCCGGCAAAGTTCCGTATTTACTCACGACCGGACCGCTGATTGCTAAAGCCTATAGACGTTTGGTGAAAGCGTATTTGGATGATCAAGAAAGAGAGGGCGTCCTCCCCGATCGTTCAGAAACAGTTTACATAGTCGAGCTAGGTGCCGGTACGGGACGGTTGGCTTGGAATTTTTTGTCCTACTGCAAACGTTTTCCGCTCAGGCAAAAAATAGTTTATGTACTGACCGATGTCATAGAAGAAAATGTAAAGTTTTGGTCAAAGCATAAGTACTTAAATTCTCTGGCTCAAGAGGGGCTGCTCGATTACGCTTATTATGACGTATTGAGTGATCGACCGATAGAGCTTTTGTATTCCAAGCAGCGAATAACTTCCTCGAATCCTTGCAAGACCCCCATGATTTTTTTGGCCAATTATCTTTTTGACGTATTGCCCCAGGATCTTTTCGGCGTATCTGCCTCAGAAGATTTTGAAGAGTTGATTGTGCCCGTTACCGATGACCCCGCTGTCAACTGGGATGCACCGGGGTTATTTTCCCATCTGTTCTTTGCTACCGATAAAAAAAGCATTGATACGGCTTCTTATTACGAAAATGACTTTTTGAACTCGCTGCTTGGGAAAGCAGCGGAGCACTATAGGTCTTGTATCACGGAGGAAGATGACTTTGTCAGGTTCCTGTTTCCCAAGGCACCGCTTTTGGCTCTCGACAATCTCCGTAAGTTGACCAACGGCAAGATGCTGCTTATGACAGCGGAGAGGCCGGGAAGTATTCGTCAAGACTCCGACGGTGAACGATCAGGGGAAACCGCAGCAGAAAGCTTTCCCGTCAATCAAGATGTCAGGGTATCTCCGCCGCAAGCCGACTCAGCCGACGGTACACGGGAGGCGGTACGTCCCGCTCATCTCTTGGCTATGGGCGTGCACGGCACCACGTTTTCCTTACCGGTGGATATGGATATTTTGTCTTTGGCGGCAGCCCATTATGGGGGCAAACTGTTGCGCGCCGACCCGGTTCCCGTGGGACTGGAGGTTTGCGCTCTTTTGCTGACAAAAGGAGAATCCGGACTCTTGGAAGAAGAGGTCGGGATGTCTCTGGGTGAGCAAAGTCCCGAAGAACTCTTTTTGACACTGCGTAAATTGCGCCGCCACAAAGAGGAACTGTCTTTGGCGGATTTGGTAATAGCCGTCAGAACTTCCGGGTACGACGCCCATTTCCTGTTTCAGGTCTACGACAGACTGCAGGAGATCCTGAGTGGGGAGTACGGTGACAAGACGGATGAATTGGCCAGGGTTCTTTTGGAGGTGGACGCCAGGCATTTCCCCATGGACCTATTTTTGGAGGGCACCGGCGGAGAAGCAGGCAAAACAGAGGATCCCGGTATAGCAGACTCTGTCCGGAACGATCCGGAGAATGCGACAACCTCGGATTCCGTTTCGGCAGATAAAGAAAACGTTTTGACCGGAGGGGAGTTAAACCGCAACGTCGATCTGGCATCTCTTTTGGCAACCCTGTTGGCTTCCGTCGGTGAGATCGATTCCGCTCTGGAACTCCTGGAGCGACACCGGGAACGGCGGGGGCCTCAACCGGCGGAGACTTTCAATACAGCCGTCTGTCTGTTCCTGCAGGGAAAAGTCGGCTCTGCCGAGAAGAAACTGCAAGAGGTGCTGGCCATGGACCCCACGCATGCAAAGGCGCAACAATTGCGAAAACAACTAAGAGATTTGTCATAACGCATTGTCCGGACCGAATATCCTGTTAGAATCTTAGCTATATTCCGGGGTGGTGTAATCGGCAACACGACAGGTTCTGGCCCTGTTATTGGGGGTTCGAGTCCTCCCCCCGGAGCCAGTTTTGACTTTTTACATTGTCAATGAGTGCATTGAAAGGCTTTAACAGGGTTAGTTGAAGCCTTTTTTGGTTCAAAGTCGGGTTCGCAAGTAAAGCACGCAAAATCTTGTTCTTTTGCGGCGGTTGTGAATTTTCAAAGATTTTCTTGGCATTTGACGCTAGTTTTAACAGATACTCAGCCGTTACAACGAAGCTTTTATCCCGTCTTTGACACCTAAATATTGAAATAATGCTCATTATGCCTAGTAGAGGTATGTGTTTCACAGTTTTACTGTGATTATTTTACTGGTGGAACAGATTTTTTAGTAGCTGCAATGAGTTTTC
>JAKBPI010000032.1 GCA_021829645.1 Actinomycetes bacterium
CTTCAAATGATAAAGGTTACTTTGAGGTAAGTTCAAACGGTAAAGTCTTTGCATTCGGTAATGCTCATTTATACGGATCAACTGTTACAAGACATCTAAAAGCAAACATTGTAGGGTTTTCACCTACAGATAACCTTATTATGCCTTCTATTACAACTAAATCTCTTCCTTCAGGTACTGTCGGTAAATCTTACAAAACAACTATAAACGCAAAAAATATTATGACACCTTATACCTGGAGTATCCAATCAGGTAATTTGCCATCCGGACTCAGTCTTAATAAACACAACGGAACTATTGAAGGTACTCCTAGCACCCCAGGTAATTCATATTTTACGGTTAAAGTCGCCGAAACAAATTCTAAATCGATACATGCAACTGCAAAATTGCATATAGACATTGCCTCTACTACTGCTACTACCGCAGGGCTTAGTCCAACCACTACACCTACGTCTACTACGGTTACTCCTACAACTACTCCTAACAGCCATAATTCCACTCAACTGACCTGGAGTAAGCCAACGCAGATTGATACTCATGGTGTTTATCTTTACTCTATCTCATGTGTGTCTGCAAACTTTTGTGCCGCGGTAGATAAGAGTGGCAATGCAGTAACCTATAGCGGTACGACCTGGAGTAAGCCAACGCCAATTGATACTAATCGTTATAGCCTCTACTCCATCTCATGTGTGTCTGCAAACTTTTGTGCCGCGGTAGATTCGGCTGGCAATGCAGTAACCTATAACGGTACGACCTGGAGTACGCCAACACCAATTGATAGTTATGGTGATCTCAACTCTATCTCATGTGTATCGGCAAACTTTTGTGCCGCGGTAGATAATAGTGGCAATGCAGTAACCTATAGCGGTACGACCTGGAGTAAGCCAACGCAGATTGATACTAATACTAGTATTTTTGGCCTCTACTCTATCTCATGTGTGTCTGCAAACTTTTGTGCCGCGGTAGATGGTAGTGGCAATGTATTGACTTATAACGGTACAACCTGGAGTAAGCCAACGCCAATTGATACCGGTGCCGGTTTCCTCTACTCTATCTCATGTGTGTCTGCAAACTTTTGTGCCGCGGTAGATGGTAGTGGCAATGTATTGACTTATAACGGTACAACCTGGAGTAAGCCAACGCCAATTGATAGTAATGGTGGTGGTCTCACCTCTATTTCATGTGCGTCTGCAAACTTTTGTGTTGCAGTAGATGCTGTTGGCAATGTATTTACCTATAACGGTACGACCTGGAGTAAGCCAACGCCAATTGATAGTAATGGTGGTGGTCTCACCTCTATTTCATGTGCGTCTGCAAACTTTTGTGTTGCAGTAGATGCTGTTGGCAATGTCTTAACTGGTTCAAAAGATTAATTATTCTTATAGCTGGTAACTCCTTGAAAAACAACAATGGCGTGTATCCAAAATGTGGTCTATCCTCAATGTATGGTTTCCATCCTTCATGATACCTTCGCAAGGTATTTCTCGCCAGAAATCTTGAAGAACTCTTTGGCATAGTACTTTCTTGATTTTGCCGATCTAGCCAGGATTTGTCTTTGGACTTTGATTGTTAGTTATAAGAACTCTCGGGGATTAGATATCCAAGAGAACTATGGGGCCGACTATTGTTATATTCTTCGCAGAAAAATTCGAATAAGATTCGGACACCAAGCGGAGAGTCAAATAATTCCCTGTTGAGAATGCGTTTTGCCAAATTCAGTTGAATGATTCGCATTTGTCGTTTTGTCGGGAGAACCGGGATCGATGTAACACATAATCGTTCCCATCTCTTGACACAGGCCTCAGTTGCCTTTGCATGAACTCGGGTCCGTTTTTGACCTGATGAAGCTCCTATATCACAACTGGCTCATCCAAGACTTCAGTTGGTTTGTTGGAGTTACCTACCTACAGGTAACAGATTTCAGTACTTTTCCACAATTGCGTCAATAACGTTTAGTATTTTTAGAGTCTTTCCGTTTATAGTTGCCTCGAATTGAAAATCAAGTGCCCAGATTGAGATTTGGGGCTAAAGGACTATCTGCTCCCATGGCTTTTCCATGTCCCAATCTGTTCTTTTTCTTAGAATGCAAGACTCTGAGTTTGGTCGGGATCAAAAGACGTCGAACCTTCTTTAGACTGATAGGAAACCTATTTTTCAAGGATATAGCTATAGGTCTTCTTATATCCTCTCCCGTGGAATTCTCTGAGGCATTTTTTAGATGATTTACAATTACCGGACCTAAATCCTTTATCCTTTTCTACCCTGCTTGGGCAGAGAGATTTTGACCAACAACCCTGTAGACTTTCCTTTTAGATACCCCGAAACCTTTATTCAGCCGGTTGAGCGACTGACTCTTAGGTATAGGGTTAGAAGTTTGCCTCAGTCAACTCCTTTAGCATTGCCTTATCTGGGTCAAATCTGCTACAGGGACCTTTGGCATCGTTGGCTTTTCAGCTTGCGATACGGTAACTTCTTCCTTGCCGGACTAAGAAAGGCATATGCCTGACGGTTCATACCTAAAACTTTGGCTACTTGCTCTATGCCAGTCCGCGCCCTAGGCGAGCGCTTTCTATATTTTTAACCAGATTATTCATAGCGCTATCCCTGTTAATTTTATGATATCGGCAGCATATCTGGAGAAATCTACATAGTCAACCTCTATATTTTAACGCTTGGCACTGTCAAGAGACAATCTAGAGAAATCTGTGGGGTAAGAATGTGAGCAAGTACGGAGTGGCCGTGCTGTCCTAGGTTGCCTGCCAAGTTTTTGGAATCGTTGATCTTGGAAATCAGAATTTATATATTAATTAGTGATTGAAATACAAATATTATCTTTTAAAAAGATGTAAAGGTAATTTACGAGAGACAACTTTCCGCCGGTTGAGGGTTGTTTTCGTAAGTATTTTTTGTCTTAACCCACTTCAATTTATCGTGTTGAAGTGGTATTTTGCCCACGAGTAACTTTTTTTACTAAAAAAGCGTCAGAATAAATTAAATTACATATAGTAAAAAAATAAACATTAAGTAAAAAATAATTATTTAGTTGTACACACAATAATAAGCGTATAATATAAGTAAGTGTTATTCACCAAAGGGAAGACATGCATTCCCCAAAATAGGAGACAGACATGACGATTGAGTTGGATAGAGATTTCCTGTCGGATGAGGAAGAGGACGGCAACAATAGTCGTCCTGGTACTGCCTCTGGCGATGGAGTACCCAAAAAGGGTGATCCGGTTGCCGTAGCTGTCAGGCTGAGACCGCCGGTAAGGATCGGGATAGGGGAGAGGTTTCAAAGTTCCGATCCCAACAGACAATTGGAAGTATCTAGATTTAAACCCGTACGCAGGTTGCTTGCCAATAGAAAACTGCAGTTTTTATTGATACTTCCCAACCAAATTGTCTTTTGGACCGTCATATTTGTCGGTTTGTTTGGCACCGTAGTGCCAGGTCTCAACTTTGGTGCCGCCATTACTTGGTATGTCTGGTTCTGCTTGGTATTCGTGATGATGGTCGTAGTTGGCAGGGCTTGGTGCTCTATGTGTCCCTTTGGTGGTTTCGGGGAGTGGATACAAAGACGCACATTTTGGAAGAGAACACAAAAGGCGCTCGGTCTTGGCAAGAAGTTACCCGAGCCTATAGCCAGATATGGATTCATCATTCCCGTTGTGAGTTTCCTTATCCTTACCTGGATAGAAGAATTTTTCAACATTGCCGGTCCCGGAAATCCCGCAGACACTGCCTGGATGGTGGTAGGGATAGTTTCTTTTGCGCTACTGTTCTTCCTGGTTTTTGAAAGGCGTACATTTTGTCGTTATTTCTGTCCTCTGACTTCTCTGATAGGAACCGTAGGGTCCATGGGATCGGTGGCAGGATTTAGAACAAAGGACAGAGATGTCTGTCTTTCATGTCAGACAAAAGATTGCATGAGGGGTAACTCTAAAGGATTTGGTTGCCCTTGGTACACTTGGCCCGGTAGTGCGGACTCTAACCTTTATTGTGGTCTGTGTACTGAGTGTTATAAGACATGTCCTGAAGGCAACGTAGGACTTTTTGTCCAAAAGCCTCTTACCTCTGTCGTACAGCCTTCGCGACGCAGGGCAGACGTTGCTTGGGCAATAGCCCTACTTTGGGGACTGGTGTTGTTTCAGCAGATAAACTCCACTAACGTCTATGCTTCTTTGGATAACTGGCTGAACAAGAAAATGTCTTTTGCCCATTATCCTAACCCCATTGACTACACGGTCATCATTGGGGTTTTGGCTCTGATTACGGCCGGCATCGTGCTTTTGCTTGCTAACGCTTTGGCTAAAAAAGACGTCAACTTTGTGCAGTCCGGTGATTTTGTAGATAAGAAATCTAAGTTTAGGGCGTTCTTCCTACCCATGATGTACGGGCTTATTCCGATAGTCGGAGCTGACTACTTTGCCCGCCAGCTGCCCAAGTTTTTCAAGCACTCCGCAAGACTTGTACCTTCTGTGGGACACTTCTTTGGAGTCGGCGGCGGAGTGAACTCTTCCATATACTCTTTTCACATCATCAACAATTCATGGATAGTCGTTGTACAGGTAGCCATCATAGCCTTGGGTACCCTCGGCTCCTTGTGGGCAATGTGGCGTATTTCCGGCAGAGACTTGATCCCTGTCAGCAAAAATGCCGTGTCGCTTAGATTGGCAACAACTTCTTTGGTAGTGATCTGTGGTTTGGCGGCCTCCATCCTCTATGTGGCCATGCACGCTGCCAGCTGAGATTAGAAAATGCTTTCACTTATATAAAAGTAATGGTTTATATAAATAAACAAATGACGAAAGGTAAAAGATTATGACGATTGCGCCGGAAGTAACAGGTATAGAAGCATTATTCCCCGGCTTTAAGAGACAGGGT
This sequence comes from Actinomycetes bacterium, assembly GCA_021829645.1. GTDB lineage: Bacteria > Actinomycetota > Acidimicrobiia > Acidimicrobiales > Bog-793 > JAJZMK01. The sequence continues at coordinate 4,885 of JAKBPI010000032.1, forward strand.
GCACACCCTGTGATTACGATAGTAGCCGATAGGTGCGCTGGATGCCAGGAATGTGTAATTCGTTGCCCCGTAGCGGCACTCTCGATGGATACAAAAAGATGGATTGCTGCGGGCGATTCTGATTTGTGTGTAGGGTGTCGTCAGTGTGTCAGAACCTGTCCATTTTCTGCTATCTATATAGAAGGCGATCCACAGGTGTCTGAGCGTTGTCTGCTTGTCGATAAAGAGCCAGAGGAACTGCTATACAACGTAGACGAACTCAGGCAGGGATTCCGGAATTTCGAAGAGGCCTACAAGGAAGCCGCTAGATGTCTTACCTGCCCTGACCCGACGTGTGTGAGGGGTTGTCCAACCCATAACGACATACCTGGTTTCATAGCTGCGATACGGGAAAGTGATCTGGAGAAAGCGGCCTCTATTATTTCTAGGACATCCAGCATGCCAGACATTTGCAGCAGGGTCTGCAACCAGGCAGCCCAGTGTGAAGGAGCTTGCTCTTGGTCACTTGCCCAGGGGATACCGGTGGCGATAGGAAAGCTGGAGCGCTATGTGACCGACCATGTCCAAGTGGCACCCCCTTTGGTGTCTAGTGAAAAAAAGGATCTCAAAGTGGCCATTGTCGGTTCAGGACCTGGTGCAATTGCTGCTGCCTGGGAGCTATTGCAAGAAGGTGCACAGGTGGATGTCTTTGAAAAAGACGACCGACCTGGTGGTCTGATAGTTTGGGGGATTCCCGATTTTACCTTGCCTGCCGAAATAGCGGCTAGACCTTGGCACCAACTTGTCGAAGCAGGGGTGAATCTGTTTTGCAATCACAAAGTGGAACCTTCGGAAGCAGAGAGCCTCTTGGGAAAATATGATCATGTCATTCTCGCCTACGGAGCGAGTATCCCCATCAAGACATCGGCTCCGGGCAATACGTACCAGGGCGTTACCGATGCCACAACTTTTCTGCAGAAAGCACAAGCCAATTTGGCCGCCGGAGGCAGCAGAAAAGACTTCTTTTCAGCCCTTGGCTTATCAAGGCCTTCTCTGGATGACAACGAAGACGTTTCAGAGGATATAGCTTCTGAAAAGAACAGCTATCATATTTTGGTCTTAGGCGCCGGTAACACTGCGATGGACGTGGCAAGAAGCGCCCGCAGGTTTGGGCTGGGAGCTACCTGTATAGATTGGGTTGACGAAAAATTTGCCGTTGCCAGACCGGATGAAGTGGCCGAGGCTAGAAATGAAGGCGTAGAAATACTATTTTCTACTACTCTAAATGAAATATTGGCTGAGAACGGCAAAGTTTCCGGGGCCATGCTGGCCGGGACACACCAGGAAGCAGCTGACAAATTGCCCAAGATCCTTACGGGGAGGCTAAATAAAATACCGGTAGATCTGGTTGTCATGGCTATGGGGTACCGGATTGACCCTGGTTTTTCCAGTGAATTTGTTCCCATGCCAAAGACAAGGGCTATATCATGGCAGGACAACATGCGTTGGGCAGCCAGCGGTATTTTGGCTACCAAATCTTCGCCGGTTACTTACTCCATGGAAGTAGGTAATTTGAGTCTGAGGCGTGAAGACGCTTTGTTACAAGCCGGTACAGCTTACAAAGACAGGTTGTGGGTGATAGGAGATGCCCTGATCGGTCCGGCGACGGTAGTGGAGGCTATGGCGCATGGTAAGAAGTGTGCCGGCTCCATTATCCATTCCTATGAAAGTGCTCAAAACAAAGATCCCTTTGAGGGTCTAAACGTTTTGGTTTGCTACGATTCCATGGGCGGTACGACCAAGCATATTGCAGAAGTGATTACAGAGTCTTTGCCGACGTCGGTATCCACTAAAACCGTCAAGTCTATAAATGATGTAAATAAATTTGATATTTCCTCAGCAGATCTCATCGTTTGCGGAACCTGGATTGAAGGTCTGGTGCTTGCCAAGGTAGGACCTTCAAAAAATATGATGACATGGATCAAAAATCTACCCAATTTATCAGGTAAAAGAGTCAGCTTATTTTGCAGCTATGGCTTTGATCCAAAGAGTTCTTTTGAGAAAATGGAAAAAATATTTTTACAAAAAAATGTAAAAGTTATTGACAGGTTTGCCGTGAAAGCAAATGAGGCTCATAAAGAAGAAACAAAAAAGGCAGTCGCTGCTTTTGTGACAGATATGTTTGCAAAGCAAAAAATTAAGGCAGTAAAAAGATAAATTGCATAAATACCTAAGTGAGTTCTAACATTATGGATAAAAATATAATATACAAGCGCGCTTTTGTTGTAGTCATCTTTGTAGTGGCGCTGGTGGTCGTATTTATTGAGGTAAAGTCATCGCATACCAAAAGCTCCACTGAGGGTACCCAGCATACTGCCACGCAACGAGCTCAAAAGAAACTTAGTGTTGAGGGAAAAGCAAAAACTTCTGAGCCAAAATTGACTTCCGGTAAATATCCATTTCCTCCTCCCGCCGCCGGGCAAAAGATCACTTCCAATCTTATGCCCGGCTCTGATCCGTCCGTTTTGCCCAGTGACGTCTTGATCGCTGATGAAGGAAATAACCGTTTACTTTTAGTTTCCCCTACTGGAAAAATAATTTGGAAATTTCCCTCTCCAGGAGACTTGGCTCCCGGGCAAACTTTCTTGGAGCCAGATGATGCTTTCTTTACACCCAACGGTCAAGATATTGTCGCAACCGAAGAAAACGACTCTGTTATTTCACTTATTAGTATTAAATCCCATAAAATTATTTGGCGTTACGGGACCCCTGGCCATCCGGGTGCCGGCTTGAATCAGCTGTCCAATCCGGATGACGCCATGATGATGCCAAACGGCGACATTATTACTGCCGATATTATGAATTGCTCGATTTTGGTCCTGAGACCTCCTTCTCACGTACCACTCATGCGTTTCGGTGAAAATACCACGTACTGTTATCACCAGCCTCCTCTTCGTTTCGGCAGTCCTAATGGGGCATTCCCTCTCAACAACGGGAATTATTTGATCAGTGAAATCAACGGGGACTGGGCGGATGAAATGACATTGCAGGGAAAAATTCTTTGGTCAGTACATCCTCCCAACGTTGCATATCCTTCTGACACCAATCAAGTAGGTCCCAACAAATTTCTTACCGTAGACTATTCCAATCCCGGTCAGATAGTTGAGTTCAATCAGGCCGGCAATACCATATGGCGCTACAACCCCTCCAGCGGTCCAGGTAAGTTGACGACCCCTTCACTCTGTGAGTCGATTCCGACAAATGGATATGTGCTCTGCAATGACGACGGAGATAATAGAGTGATAGTCGTGGATCCAAAAACTAATAAAATCGTTTGGCAATACGGACATGACGGCGTGGTAGGTGCCGGACCCGGTTACCTGAGCGGACCTGACGGGGTAGACTTGGCTCCGCCCTTTTCTATGACCGTACGTCACTCGGCTACCATGGGGGATAGTGTGGGCAAATGTGCAACAGGGTTACCGGTCGGTGCTTGCACGATATTCACCAAAGGCTAAAGCCGCTGTTTACTCGTAGCGAGAGCAGTCGGAACACTTAGTTGGGGTAATACATACAAGACGGGTCTTCGGCAGAGGATTCTGTGTGCACCAAAGGCTAAAGCCGCTGTTTACTCGTAGCGAGAGTAGCCGGAACACTTAGTTGGGGTAATACATACAAGACGGGTCTTCGGCCAGAGGATTCTGTGTGTGAGCATAGGCTTGGGCCCGCGAGCCTCCGCACGTCTCGCGCATTTCACAGATACCGCATTTACCTTGGAGTTGATCAGGGTTTCTGAGTGATCTCAGCAGGGCAGATGTGGCATAAATTTCGGTAAGCGGATTGTCCCGTATGTTGCCTGCGCTGAGGGGGAGAAAGCCGCTCGGGTATACTTCTCCGAAGTGTGAGACAAAAACGACACCTCTGCCGTCTCCGACGGATAAAGGAGACCTGCGTGAACGTTGACGGTCTACCTTATGTTGCGTGGTAATAGGTCCGAGTTGTTCCAGCCTTTTGTGTAAAAAGTGGTAGAGTACGGCATCTGAGCCCATGCTATTTGGTTTATAGAGCCCTGCAAGCGTATTAGTAATGCCGTTTAAAGCGCTGGAACGTCGTTGTGAAACTATTCGTCTATAAGCGGGAGCTTCGGTAGTTTTCAAGGGGATAAAAGGCGATATATCGGCTAAGAATTGCAGTACCTGTTCTGTCTCGTATGAATCTAGGGGTTCTAAGTTGTTGCCGCGCCCTGTAGGGACCAAGAAAAAAACGCTCCAGAGATTTGCTTTCAATTCAGATACCAGATGAGCTATTCCCGGTAATTCGGCAACCGTTTCTTTGCTGATGGTGGAGTTGATTTGCAGGCGCAATCCGACTTCCAAAGCATTTTTTGCTCCCGCTACGGTAGCCTCAAAAGAGCCGTGCACTTTCCTGAAGGAGTCGTGGCTCTTGGCGTTCGCTCCGTCTAGGGAAAAAGAGACAGTTCCCGCTCCTGCTTCGCGGATATCATTCATCATTTCTTTGGTTGCCAGTGGCGTACCGGCCGGAGAAACAGCACACGTGAGTCCAGAGGCAGTGGCGTAGCCTATTAACTCACAGAGGTCGTCACGGCGTAGCGGATCACCTCCCGACAATACAACTATCGGTCTGGGCGGTCCCAACTTTGAGAGGTCGTCAAATATGGCCATGATCTCTTCGGTGGAAAGTTCGTTCAAGGGTGGAGTATGTATGGACTCGGCCCTACAGTGACGGCATGCCATATCACAGGCTATGGTAAGTTCCATAAGGACTAAAAACGGTCTTGAATCGACATCGAAGTGCAGTTGTCTGAGACCGTCCACACCTCTCATCCCCGGCTTTTCAGTAGGCAAGGCAGTAGTGTATACTTTTTCAGTTAACATTAAGTTAAATAATACACTTAAAGTATCTGCAAGGTAACACCTTGCAGATACTTTTCTGGATATACCACTGATAGAAGTGAAGCTAAGAGGTTTTTTCGTTTTTATATTTGGAAGCGTCGACTATGCTGCCAGCGTAGTGCGGAACCTCTGGGGTTTCACCGTGAACCGGCTTGCCGTAGGCTTCATCTATGATACGGGCGACTTCAGCTCCGTCTACTGTTTCTTTTTCGAGGAGTTCTTTGGCAACGCGCATTAAGCCTTCTCGGTGCTCTTCGAGTTTTTCTCTGGCGCGAGTCTCGGCTGCTTTCAGGATTTTGGCCACTTCTTTATCAACTACACGCGAGACTTCCTCTGAATAATCCCGTTGTGATACCAACTCATCACCTGACCACATAGCTCCCTGTGGACCCCAGGCCATCGGACCTATTTCCTCGGACATACCCCATTCGCGTACCATTTTTGTGGCCAAATCGGTGTTTCTTTGCAGGTCGTCACTGGCTCCCGTAGAGAGGTCCCCATAGACCATTAGTTCAGCTACCCGACCACCCATGCGTACAGCAAGAGAGTCTTCTATATACTCCCTTTTGTAGATGTGTCTGTCTTCTAAAGGCAGTTGCTGTGTCACTCCGAGGGCCATCCCGGCAGGGATAATGCTGACTTTGAGTAGAGGATCGGCGGAAGGCAAGATGTAGGCTAAAATAGCATGACCTGATTCGTGGTAGGCAACTCTCTCTTTTTCCGCTTCCGAAAGCGCCATTGAGTCGCGCTTTTGTCCCATCAAAACGCGATCTCTTGCGGCGTCAAAGTCTTGCATCTCAATCATTGAGCTGCCGCGTCGCACCGCATGAAGAGCCGCCTCGTTGACCAGGTTGGCTAAGTCTGCTCCGCTCATGCCCGGTGTTCCGCGGGCTATGATGTCTAGGTCTACATCGGGACCTATCTTTTTTTCCCTACAGTGTACGGCAAGAATGGGTTTTCTCTCTTGAAGATCAGGGAGAGGTACAACCATTTGTCTGTCAAAGCGACCCGGTCTGAGAAGAGCGGGGTCGAGTATTTCAGGCCTGTTTGTGGCCCCCATGACCACGACACCTTCGGATGGGTCAAAGCCGTCCATTTCTGCCAGCATCTGATTGAGGGTCTGCTCTCTCTCGTCATGTCCGCCGCTGAGTCCCAGCCCGGCTCCGCGCTTTCTGCCTATTGAGTCTATTTCGTCTATGAAAATAATGGCCGGCGCCTGTTTTCTGGCTGTTTGGAACAGATCTCTTACCCTACTGGCACCTACACCGACGAACATTTCCATAAAATCTGATCCGGTAACGGACATGAAAGGCACCCCGGCTTCACCGGCAACTGCACTTGCCAAAAGGGTTTTCCCCGTACCCGGAGGACCCACTAGTAAAACCCCTTTGGGAGTTCTGGCTCCTATTTCCTTGAATCTGGCCGGGGATTTTAGGAATTCGACCACTTCGCTGATTTCTTGTTTCACGCCGTCGTATCCGGCTATGTCGTCAAAAGTCGTTCTGGGTCGCTCTGTGGAGTAAATTTTTGCCCTGGATCTCCCAAACGACATAAGACCGGACATTTGACCTTGTGCTCTGCGCATGAAAAATGACAACAGTAAAAAGCCCAGACCCAAGAAGACTATCCATTCTATAATGGAAGGCCAGATACTGGATGTTGGCGTCTCGTAGGTGACTTTTGTGCCGTGTGCCTGAAGGGCGCTTACTTCACTTTGTGGCAACGAGATGGGTCCGGTGGTAGAGTACGATGCCGATTTTTTCTTATAGTTGTAAGTTATGCTTCCGGTTGCATTGTTGACCTGAATACTGGAAAGCCTGTTTCGGATGAGAGCGCTGTAAAAAGTATTGTAGGACTGTGTGGTGGTCGATTTGGTATGGAACAGGCTCGGGGCCAGTAGTAGCACCAGAATAACCCCTACCACCAGGAAGGCCATTCCCCATCGCCGGGAATTTTCCCCTTGGTTTGGTGTGGGCATACCCTGTTGCCTATAGCGCTGATTCTTGTTTTGCTGCATATCTTGTTGTTGTCGTGACATTATATAAATATCGTAGGACGAAGTTAAGCCCTATGTGGCTCGCTTTGGCAAACTAAACGGCAATTTGGATAAAAAATTGTCGATTTTTTCTTAAAAACTCATCATCAAGGTAATTTGTAGTTTTGTAAGCAAAAATTATTTTTTAGTTCCGATCTCTTTTGTCGCGAGAGAAGCCATCAGGTTAAGACTTAGCATAAGATAGATGGTTGAAAATGACATTTTAAACCAGGTAGGCTCTCGTGATTAACCTTTACAGAAAAAAGCCTGAATGAGCGGGAAGTATCTACTGCTCAAAACGGCACTTTTGGGCTTGTTGCTCAGTTTTATTGCATCGGCAGCGCTCACTGCTATTGTGGAAAGTCTCGTGGTCTCTTGGCGTAAGAGCAGTTTTTATACCGATCTTTTCTCTCTTTTGGGTCTTTGGACGGGGTTTTTGCTTACCTGCATATATGCTTTACGGTATCAGGTGCCACAAATCGACCAAAATATGATCGCTGCTCCGTCCTTGCATGAAATAAATGGGAAAACCTCTAAGAAAGCGACAGAAAAGGTTCACGGTCGATTTTTTCTGTCAAAGCTTTTTGATAATTACGGTTTTAAAATCAAACCTTTTGTTGACATTCCGTTGGGCGTCGGCCTGGGCGTCGTTGCCCAACTCTATTTAGTGGGGCTGTTTTCGTGGCCTCTGTCGTTTTTTGTACACAATTTGTCTCGTAAACTTTCTGGGCCGGCTGACAATTTGGTTCACGGACTTCCACACACGGAAATTATTGTTTTGGGCGTTTTGGTCTGCGTCATGAGTCCGCTTTTTGAAGAGCTTTTCTTCAGGGGGCTTTTACAGCGGGCGTTTTTAGAAGTCTCGGCACAGCATGGTCGGTTGTTTTCTGTTATCTCGAGTGTGATTTTGACGGCGGTTTTTTTTGCCATAGCTCACTTTGAATTGCTACAGTTGATGCCGCTGTTCGGCTTTGGCGTCATATTGGGACTGGCCGCTTATTTGACGCGTCGCCTTGGATTGGGGGTGGCGGCGCACATGGCTTTCAACGCCGTTGCTTATGCGTCCATAGCCAGGGGACACTTTTAAGCAGATTATTCATATCCGGATAAAATCGACCGATAACAATAGCCGGAACGTTTTGCTTTGACTATGCTTTTAGGTTATGACTTTTGAACAAGATTTTAGCAAGATTTTCAAAGCTTACGATGTAAGGGGAATAGTCCCGGACGACTTGAATGCATATCAGGTGTTTGCCATAGGGGCAGCTTTTGCCCGGTTTGTAAAAGTAAAAGAAAACGCCTCGCGTATAGCCGTCGGCTACGACATGAGGGAATCTTCCAAAGTTCTGAAACAGGCCTTTATTGCCGGAGCTCACTTGGAGGATTGCGAAGTTATCGAAATAGGGCTTGCCTCTACCGATCTTTTGTACTTTACATCCGGAAAGCTCTCTATGCCAGGTGTCATGATCACCGCTTCACACAATCCGGCTAAGTATAACGGTCTCAAGTTTTGTGCCTCCATGGCTCGTCCGATTGGATCGGAAACCGGTCTTGAAGACATCAAAAAAGGAGCCGTGGAAATCCTCAGCCGCTATGGCACGGCCGACATAGATGCAAAAATCGCTTCTGATAAAGGCGGCGAAGAAAGAAACGTGATCGACGATTTCGTAGAGCACGTACACAGTTTTGTAGAAGCGGACAAGCTGAAACATTTCAAGGTGGTAGCTGACACGGCCAACGGTATGGGTGGCTTGATCGCCCCCGCTATTTTCAAAGATTTGCCCGTGGATTTAAAGATTCTTTACCCTGAGTTGGACGGAACATTTCCTAACCACCCGGCTAGTCCGATAGAGCCGGAAAATCTAGTTGATTTACAGAAAGAAGTTTTGGCTACCGGCGCTGACGTAGGGCTTGCCTTTGATGGTGATGCCGACAGGGTATTTCTTGTTGACGATAAAGGCGTGCCACTCTCCGGTTCGGCCACGACGGCCATCGTTGCCAAGTCTATGCTCGAAGCCCATCCGGGGGCAACAATCTTGTATAACTGCATATGTTCAAAAGCCGTTCCGGAAATAGTAGAAGAGATGGGTGGAAAGTCGGTGCGAACACGCGTGGGGCATTCCTTCATCAAAGCCGAAATGGTTAGGACGGGTGCCGTGTTTGGCGGAGAGCACTCCGGTCATTACTACTTCTTGGACAATTTTAAAGCCGATTCCGGCATCATAGCGGCAATTGTGGTGTTGGGGGTTTTGTCAAAAGCCGGCGTTCCTTTATCGGAATTGCGCGTGCCGTATGAGAGATATGCCGATTCAGGCGAGATCAACACAGAGGTAAAGGACGTGAAGTCCGTACTTGCCGGCATTAGAGAGACATATGAGGCCAACGGGGCCAAGATAGACGAATTGGACGGACTTACTGTGGACAGTGGCTCTTGGTGGTTCAATTTGCGTCCCTCCAATACCGAACCTCTTCTGCGACTTAATGTAGAGGCCAAGGATGAAGCTTCTCTGTCTGTCTATGTGGACAAAGTGAGAAGCCAGATCCAAGATATGGGTAAATGATGGCTTACGAAATTCCAGATTTTTTTCTGAAAATTTTGGTTTGTCCAGAAGATAAGCAATCACTGTGGCTGATAGATGCTCCTGAAGAGCTCTGCTTTTACAATCCCAGATTGCACAGGAAATACCGTATTGAAGACGGCATTCCGGTTTTGCTTATCGACGAAGCGGTGTCCTTGTCTCCTGAGGAAGAATCACGACTGGAGGCATTGATAGCCCAAGGTCATGGCAAACTTAGTGCTCAGGATGATCAGCCCTGAATCAGAGCCAGTCAAACCAAGGATGTGAGTTTTCCCAGACAACGGCTATCACCTTGCCGGATATGTCCTGACTGGGAACGGGGTTGGGAATATTGTTTTGTGCTGTAAGCTGTGAGCACGAACTCATGATTGCATACTGAGAGCTTGGAACTACTTCTTGGGGAATCGAGGCGGCGCTCTTTTGCACACAAGATCCAACCATTTCTCTGTACCATTTTTTGTTGCTGATGGCCGTGCCGTTGACATAAACAGTGTTGTCAGAAGATGTTATTGCCTCTCCGGGAAGAGCTATGATGCGGGCAAACAAAGAAATGTTCGTACCGGGTTTTGTGATGTAGACGATATCCCCTTGTCGATAACTTATGGCCAGTTTACTTATCAAAACCCATTGACCGTTTTTGATGACTGGCGGTAATGAGCCATGTCGGACTTCCACCGGGGTTACTACAAATGCTCTGGCGGCAAAAAGCAAAGAAAATAAAATGAACACTAGACTGAGAAATTTGATGCGCCGTCTTGAAACAGAAGGGGTCTGGCGTGACTGCGTCAGTGCGGGTACACCCGGAGCCTGCTCGAAGTTGCTATAGGCGTTGGGGAGAGATGTATTTTGAGTTTCATACACAGCGGATACTACATCTTCGTGTGTAAAAGTAGGTTTTACATTATTGATATTGAAGTTTTGCAGGGTATTGAGATCAAATGGCAGGAGATCGGGCCCTTTCTCCCAATCCCCGATGGGGTCAATTGAGGACTTGGAAGTTGTGCTCGCCGTCTCTTCCGCAGCGCCGTCTTTTCGTATGATTTCTTTGATTTTATCCTCCGGGTTGGGAGGCATGAAACCGGGGGCAAAACCTGGGGCAAAGTCAAAATCAAAATTTTCATAAATATCTATGTCAAATCCGGGATGGTTTTTTTTGACTTGAGAGGCTGTCTGTTCAGGGTCGGGGGAGTATTGCTCCATGGGAAAGGTAAAGCTTTTCGTATCGGTACTATCCAAATTGCCGTGATCAAAAAAAAGATCCTCGGTACTGTGAGGCAACTTAGTCATCCAGGAGTTTTCAGATTTGTCGTCAAGCGAATTGGCCAAAACCGAAGTGTCGTTTTTGAATCCTTCATAAGTCTTAGCGGTGTTGGAATCATTTTCAGGCGTTGAAACATCTGCGGCGGTATTCTCGTTGTTTACCCCTAGTGAAAAACGTGATATTGATAAAGGTAAGGGGGGTATGGCGTTTTCTTTGGGGAAATCAGAGGTTGTCTCGGGGTGTTCTTGAGGCTGCGAGGCGATTGGAGTAGGGCTCACCTTCTTTTCGGATTGTTCCTCTTCGCTATAGATATTTGCTGTTAATTCTGCACTGTGGTTTGCGATCACGGTATCGTCGATATCCGGAGTATCTATAATCGGCGTTGTGTGCTTTGGGAGTCTTGTGGCTCGCAGCCCATCCGACTGTATTTCTGCGTGGGGTGTTGTAGCTGGTGATGAGGCTCTGTTATTGAATGCCGCCGCCAGCGAGATGTCAGCAAGGCTTTCTGTCAGCGGCCTATCTCTATATGAATCCGACAAAGCGTTGCTCTCTGTATCGGTCAGATCCTGAGAGCGCAAACGTCCGAGCAAAAGATCCCGCCAGATTCTAGCCTGTTCCCGTAGAAAATCATCGGCTGAGTCAAAATCTTCGTCCTTGGCCTGGGCAATCCAACGTGACCAATTCTGTAAACTGCCGAAAACCGCCTGAGCAGCTCCGGCGGGGAGCAGACTTTCTAAGGTTGCCAGCCACTCTGCCAAAGGCAGCAATCGCAAAGGATCGAACAGCTGTCTGTAAACCCTTGGCTTTTCCTGAACATTGGCACCGGCTGCCAACAAAACGGCTTCTGAGAGGAGTCTGCCTAGTTCATAAGCGGGCCTCATGTACTTACCGGATATAGACAGCGACTCCACTAAGCCGAGGTGGAGGTTCTGAGCCAGGTGGCGTGCCTCTGTTTCGTCCGTGTAGTTGCCGTCAATCAGTTTTGAAAGGGCGACGGTCCAAGTTTGAGATTCGTCGACGTTTGCCAAACCAAGGGAAGTCGTTCTGCTTTTGATAGTTTTTGAGACAAGATCCCTTGGAGGAAGGCCCGGAGCTGTTACCCCTGAACCCTGTATAGCAGAAGCCCCTTGCGCTGGGGTGCTTAAATAAATGATGGCTACCTGCCAGCCCAGGCCTACAGCCAGTTCAACAGTTCTGTTTCCATAGCGTTCTGTCCAGGCATCGTTTGCCGGTGCGGAATGGGTGTCATGGGCGCCCTGCATCGTTTGTGAAATGAGTTCAGGTTCCGGTGTGGTCTGTTCCCCGCGAACATAGTATGTAGTGTCTACGGTTGGTTGCGCGTCACCGGAAATGTGTGTCGCATTTTTCTTTTTACGTCTAATCATCTTTTGTGGACACCATACGTTTTAATATTATAAATCCATAATAACTTTATTGCAAAATTTTTATTACTCTGCCTCGCTTGATGTCTCGAAGCACGTCTTCTTAGTCCTCCTTGCCTTTATAACGGTCATAACTGATAAATGTTGCAAAATAGCTTGATGAGCCAAGAAGTACTGACACTATATACAGGTATTTTTGCAAGTCTAAAGGTTGTGGCCAACTTTTTCATATGAGTACCGGCAAGTGGGTATGTCCGTATGAGAGGAATTCTTTTGTTGCAGTCAAGAAAACTTCATACAATGCTATGATCTAAAAAGATGTTTAGGTGGTTCTGTGGTTGAAAGTCGAAGCCAGCCGTAGGCAAAGCGATCCACGTAAGACAGTTTTTTGCTGTCGATCATGGTGCGGTTTAGAAGTAAGACTCGCCCGCCGGAGTACCGACAAGCGGTATTCGGCGGAGAAGGGGCTTAGGAAAGAAATGTTGTGTAGGTTACCAGGGTAACGCCGCAACCAATTCACAAACCTCTCAGCGAGCGGGTGTGGGGTCAAAGACCAGGTCAGACACCTAAGCATCTTGAACAAATGACGCATATTGTAATGCGCTGTACGGAGACGGAGATAACTTGAGACATGGCGTTACGCTTTGATGCGTCTTTTAGAAACGGGTCTTTCTCTGAAATGTCAGCCGGGCATATTGCTTTAGTAGGTTCCACGGGAACCGGGAAAACGCGATTAGCCATTCGACTTGCACAAAAATTTGCCGATGTTGAGTTGATTTCCATAGATGCCATGGCTGTATATATAGGTTTTGATATAGGGGCAGCCAAGCCATTAGGTGCGGACAGAACCGATCACGTGTGGCATTTGCTGGATTTAGTTCTTCCTGAACAGGAATTTTCTGTGGCCGAGTTCCAAAAGGCTTTCAAGGAAGTCATTTTGGACATAGAATCACGAGAGAAACGGGCAATATTGGTAGGGGGAACAGGTCTTTATCATAGGGCAGCCATAGATGACTTACAACTGCCTTCTCGCTATCCCAATATCGTTTCTGGCTTAGAAGAGACCTGGTCTAAAGCAGGTGGTCCGGAAGAGCTTTACGCTCTGTTGTGTAGCCTTGACGCTGCCGCTGCCGAAAAGATACTGCCAGGTAATAAAAGACGAATTATCAGAGCACTTGAGGTTACCATGGGTGCCGGTCGTCCTTTTAGCTCGTTTGGGCCGGGGCTGGAAGCCTATGAGCAAAATAATAATATAGAATTGTTTGGATTGTACGCGGAGCGAAAAGAGCTTTATCAAAGATTGGAACGACGTTTGGACGATCAGCTGGAAGCGGGATTTATTGACGAAGTCAAAGAATTGCGCAAGAATAGGCTTATATCCAAGACGGCACTTCAGGCTATTGGCTATAAAGAACTTTTGGAATACCTCAATGGAGAAATTAGTCTTCTGGAAGCCAAGGAAAAGATTTTATCCAGGACTAGGCTATATGCCAAGCGACAGGAATCTTGGTTTCGCAGAGATCCGCGAGTCCGTTGGTTGAAGGGCAGCGAAGAGGAAAATTTTCAGACAGTATATACTTATATGGAATCTTACAAAAAGGTACAGCATGACGGAAGATAAAAGATTAAAACCCTATGCCATGAAAGTTACAAAGTACGAAGCTTTGGGAAACGATTTTTTGATATTTTTTGACGAAACGGAAGAACAACCGTTTAGCGCAGAAATTGCGGAATTTTTGTGCGACAGGCATTTTGGACTTGGAGCCGATGGTTTGATACGGATGAGCAGAGCTCAAAACGGTCAAAAATTTAAGATGACTTTACGCAATGCTGACGGAACTTTAGCTGAGACCAGTGGCAATGGTTTACGCTGTGCGGCATTGGCTGTTTTTGTGCAAGGTATGGAAAAAACTGATACTTATAACGGTGAAATATCTGGCGCTACGGAGATAGAAGCTGCTGACATCACGGTAGAGGCATTTTGTCGTTTCCTCTCTGTCGATGACATTACCAGTGCCGAAGTAGAAGTTTCCATGGGAGAAGTGAAAATAACACAGGTCAAGAGCCCTGTCGAGGGCACTACTGCTTTTGAGGCTAACGTAGGTAATCCCCACCTGGTGATCTGCGGAAATGGTTTTCACGGATTGGATTTGGCGGCAATAGGTGCAGGAGAAGAAAAAGCACGCCCACAGGGTATTAATGTAGAATTTTTGGACATCAGCAACTTAGCGGCTTTTCCCAAAGCGGTATTTCCCATGGTCGTCTGGGAGCGAGGTGTCGGATTTACCAAAGCTTGTGGCAGCGGAAGCGTGGCAAGCGCTGCGGCCATTGGAGAAACGCTTCTGGGGCAGAATTCACAACTTTCGGAGAACTTTACTTATGTGATTGCCAATCCCGGCGGAGATTTACAGGTTAGGTTGGAGCCTTTTACCAAGAGTAGCTACTTTACTTACCTTAGGGGACCGGCCAATTACATAGCCACGGCTGACGTGCTACTGCCACAGCGCTTTATCAAAAATACTGTTCACGGATAAGAGCGGCTAATGTCGTTAATCGAGCGCTCGTTTAGGGAGCGCATTGTTCTGGTAGGAGTGCAGAGCTGGCCGCGCGGTTTGAGTGAAATCGAAGAAAGCTTAGATGAGCTGGCCAGTCTGGTAAATACAGCCGGTGCTGACGAAGTAGCCAGAGTTATTCAGTCTAAAAATGTTTTGGATCCGGCTACGCTAATCGGTACGGGTAAAGCTGAAGAACTGCATCTTTTGTGTGAGCAGGTTGACGCCGACACGGTAGTGTTTGACGAAGATTTGACACCGGCACAGCACCGCAACTTGGAAAAGATCTTGGGCAGAACAGCTATTGACAGGACGGCTGTGATTTTGGACATTTTCGCACAGAATGCCAGAACAGAAGAAGGCTGTGCTCAGGTAGAGCTGGCAATTCTGAAGTATAGACTGCCAAGATTGCGCGGCAGGGGAGTTGCACTTTCCAGGCAGTCTGCAGGTATAGGTACCAGAGGTCCCGGAGAAACAAAACTTGAATCTGATAGACGTAGAATAACGAGGCGCATAGCTGGTCTGGAACGGCAGTTGAAGGCACTAGAAGTAAAGAGGGGTGTACAGCGTAAGTCGCGGGAAAGATCTCAGGTCCCATCTATAGCCCTAGTAGGTTATACAAATGCAGGAAAATCCACTCTTCTAAATGCCCTTACGGAGGCGAATGCTCTGGTGCAAGACAGACTTTTTTCAACTTTGGATTCGAAAACAAAAAAGCTTATTCTCTCAAACGGAGAAGAGATTATTTGCTCGGATACAGTAGGTTTCGTGAAAAAATTGCCGCATCAGTTGGTAGAGTCTTTTCGATCTACCCTGGAAGAGGTGAGGACGGCAGATTTACTTTTACATGTAGTGGATTCCCACGCTAACGCTCCGGAAGCTCAAATGGAGGCTGTGAGGCAGGTGTTGCACGAGGTCAATGCCGATGAAGTAGAGGAACTCATCGTCTTCAATAAAGCAGATCTAGATTCTACTCAGGCGACGAGACTTTGTAATCTTTACCCCGGATCAGTGGTTGTTTCTGCTGCCATGAAAGAAAACATAGGAGAACTGATCAGAATCATCTCTGAGAGAATTCATGCAACCGACAAGTGTATAAATTTGCGGATTCCTTACGCAAGAGGTGATTTATTAGACTTATTGCACAAAAAAGCTCAAATTATCAGTGAAAATAATTGTGAGACGTCTGTGGAGCTGAAAGTTAAAATCAGAGAACAATTTATGGCAAAACTATCTCCATTCACGGTAACTGATGATTCTTATGGAAATGAGCATTTAGTCATTGATAATTTACTGCAATAAGATAATGGATTGTGCAAAATGTTACTTGAAAGGTAAGTAAAAAGATGGGAGCTTTCCAGTTACCCCCGTATCCTCACGACAAGATAGGCTATATCAAAACCTTGGCAGCTGACAATAATAGGCAGCTGATCGACTTATCTATAGGTACGCCGTGTGACCCACCGTCTCATGATGTACAAGAGTCTTTGGCTCAGGCTACAGCCGCTAACGGCTACCCTCCTTCCATTGGTTCGGCGGAACTTCGTTTGGCGGCACGCCAAATGTTGGCGCGTCGTTTTGGTGTGAATTTGGATGAAGAAGAACTTGCCATGTGTGTCGGAACTAAAGAATTCGTGGCCACTTTACCTCTTTTTCTTTCCCTGCGTCATCCGGGAAAGGACACTCTCCTTTATCCCGCAGTTTCATATCCCACTTACGCAATGGGCGCCGAAATAGCTGGGATGCGTGCCGTTCCGGTCCCCTGTGACGATAACTTTATGATGAATCTGGAGTCTCTGGATAAAGACGACTTAGACAGAGCACTCCTATTGTGGGTCAACAGTCCGGCAAATCCAACGGGTGTTTTAGAGAATCTGGAGAAGTTGACATCATTCGCGGAGAGCCACTCTTTTATTCTCTGTTCCGATGAATGTTACGCTGAGTTTAGTGACCCGCAAAGCAGAGATTCTGTGTTGCGGTATAAAAAGGAAAATGTATTGGCAGTTCACTCTCTGTCCAAGCGATCCAATGCCGCCGGTTTACGGGTGGGTTTTTACGCGGGAGATCAGAATCTAGTTTATTTCCTGAAAGAAATTCGTAAGCATGCGGGCATGATGATTCCAGGACCAATTCAGGCAGCCGGAGTTGTTGCCCTGGGTCAAGATGCTGAAGTCGAGCAACAGTGGGATATCTATCGGGAGAGACTGTCCTGTCTCGTGGACATACTGGACAGTATAGGTATTTCCGCTGAACTGCCTTCCGGCGCTTTTTATCTCTGGGTAAAAGCGCCTGAGCGGTATTTGGAAGACCCCACATTCGATAGGAGCGATCTGGGACCGGGGTGGAGGTTTGCCGAGGATTTGGCCAGGTATGGGGGAATGCTGGTGAGTCCCGGAGACTTTTACGGACCCATGGGAGCAGACTATGTCAGGATAGCCGCCGTACAGCCTTTGGGAAAACTGGAAATTATAAAAAACCAGTTTATAGAGACAGGGTGGTCTTATCGCTAAGTTATTGTCTTAGGGCAACTAATTATAAATTTTTA
>JAKBPI010000033.1 GCA_021829645.1 Actinomycetes bacterium
GAAATATCAACAAATATCGCCAATAAATGTCGCTATAAATTAACCAATTTCAAATGCAATCTTGCATGCACTAAATTTCCATGAAATATCCCGAATGAATTGGCCCTTACTTCAGCAGCCATCTAGTCAACAAGACCGCACGTGCCTGGGCGATCAAAGAGATGCTTCGGACACTTTGGAGCTATAGGTCCAAGGCCTGGGCAAGGAAATTCTTCGATCGATGGTACTCCTGGGCTATCAGGTCTCGCCTTGAACCCGTAAAAAAGGTCGCCAAGATGATCAAGAACCATCTCAC
This sequence comes from Actinomycetes bacterium, assembly GCA_021829645.1. Lineage (GTDB taxonomy): Bacteria > Actinomycetota > Acidimicrobiia > Acidimicrobiales > Bog-793 > JAJZMK01. Next base: position 296 of record JAKBPI010000033.1, read on the forward strand.
GGGTATCCTCAACTACTTTGACCATCGCCTTACCAGTGCAGGTGCCGAAGGCATCAACTCGCGTATTCAAGCAGTTAAAGTGGCTGCCAGAGGTTTTAGAACTAAGGAAGGATTCAAGACCGCAATCTACTTCCACTTAGGTGGACTTGATCTTTATCCCGCAGCTTCATGACCTGGGACACCCACACAAAAGTCGGTAGCGCCTTCATTTGTTTTCTATTTCACGTTTTACCTCGATTGAGCGATATCCGGCCGTTTGTTCCAAAAAGGTGATGGCAACTTGGAGTTTTGCTATAAACTGCTCGACTGTACCCTCATGCAACTCTAGGATTGCAATCTCTGTTATCATCCTAGAGCCCCCTATCCCTAAAGCTTTGTTGTTGAGTATGGCTAAGCTTGAGATGCCAGCGCACTGCCTATGGCTTTTAGCAACTGCTTGTTGGCAACCAAGAGCTGCATGTCGCCTTTGAATTTGATTTTTCCGGCAAAAATGGCGTCTGAAACATCGGTTGTGCCTTGCAATAAATCCGTATAGGTAGAGTAATCGGTTATGAGAGTTGGCGTTGTGTCATCAGGATCGGCGAGAACAACATCTGCGTTGTTATTGTTGATTCTGATGACATATGAAACGTCTTTGTCGCCGGAGCCAGTTACTACCTGTGCAATCTCTATACTCTCGTCAGAAGAAGTTTCCGGTAGTGAGAGTTTAAGGGCATTGCTTAGATTTGATTTGAAGTTTTCCAACCATTCCGGCGAAAACAAATCCGACATGTTATGGCATCCTGACATAGGAGTAGATCGATTTTCTTTTTGGCGGCATAAGTGATGTTTTCATACAACTGTCTAAGTTTGATTCTGTCTGGCGGCTGGCGTGACTTTTGCCACTTCTTCGGAAGACATGGGCTTAGGCTTACGCATAATAGTTCTTCCTAGCCAAGCTACCGGGTCGAAGCGAGCATCCACTACACGCTCTTTTAGTGGGATAATGGCATTGTCGGTGATGTGTATATGCTCCGGACATACTTCCGTGCAGCATTTAGTGATGTTGCAGTATCCTACCCCCATGACGTCAAAAGCATAGTGTCTTCGATCGAGAGTATCCAAAGGATGCATTTCGAGCTCTGCTATGCGCATGAGAAATCTTGGTCCGGCGAAGTGGGCTTTATTGTCTTCGTGATCCCTAATGACGTGGCAAACATTTTGACACAGAAAACATTCGATGCATTTGCGAAATTCTTGGCCCCTGGCGATATCAATTTGGGCCATTCTATAGGTGCCGTCTTTTTCTCTTGGCTTGGGACGTAACGCAGGTATTTTTTTGGCGACCTCAAAGTTGAACGAAACATCCGTTACCAAGTCTTTAATGATCGGGAAGGTCCGCATTGGTGAAACGGTTATAGGCTTTTCGATATCCAATGTGCTCATTCTGGTCATACACATCAGACTTGGTTTACCGTTGATTTCCGAACTGCAGGAACCACATTTACCGGCCTTACAGTTCCAGCGAACTCCCAGATCTGGTGCCTGTTCACTCTGAACCCGGTGGACTACGTCTAATACAACTTCTCCGTCAAGATAGTCCAGCGTATAGTCAACGAACTGACCGCCGCCGGCATCTCCCCGCCATATTTTCAAAGTAACTTTCTTCTGTGAGTTCGTATCTCCGGTGGATGTCTGTGTAGGTGTGTCTGACATCATTTCCCCTCTTCAAACAAAACTTTGAGCTCATCCGGCATTTCTGGAAGAGGTTCTTGTCGTAAACCAATTGCTCCGTCGTTTCCCATATTGGTCACCATGTTTACCTTACCGAAATGATCGGGATCCGATTGCGGGTAGTCATTTCTGGTGTGCCCGCCCCGGCTTTCTTTCCTTTCTAGGGCTGAGATTACATTGCAGGCGGCGATATCGAGCATCGACTCTAAGTCAAGAGCCATATGCCACCCAGGGTTGAATTGTCTGTTCCCTTCAACTGCTACCTTCTGTAACTTTTCTTTCAGAACCGGCAACTTTTCTGTCGCCTCTGCCAATTCTGACTCTGTCCTGATGATGCCGGCAAGAGACTGCATAGTATCTTGCAGTTCGTGGTGCAGTTCATACGGACTGATACCGTTTTCGCGTTCAAAAGGAGCCAGTGCAGTTTTGATGTGGTCATTGATGAGCGACATACTTACTTTTGAGTCGCTGCTATGGTCCGTGGCATAACGGACAGCGTACTCACCGGCTCTTTTTCCGAAAACGAGCAAGTCTGAGAGCGAATTGCCCCCCAGCCTATTGGAACCGTGCATACCACCGGCTGCTTCGCCAGCCGCAAAAAGCCCCGGGACGGAAGTAGCGGTAGTTTCCGCGTCAACCCTAATGCCACCCATGACGTAGTGACAGGTGGGACCGATTTCCATCGGTTCTTTGGTGATATCCACATCTGCCAGTTCTTTGAATTGGTGATACATAGACGGCAGGCGTCTTTGTATGTATTCAGGGCTTCGCCTAGAGCATATATCCAGATAGACACCACCGTGTGGACTGCCACGCCCGGCTTTTATTTCTGCGTTGATTGCTCTTGCCACTTCATCTCGCGGCAAGAGCTCTGGAGGTCTGCGGAAGTCTTTCTTGTTGTCATACCACTGGTCTCCCTCTTCGATGGTGTCAGCGGTTTCTTTAGCATAAAAAGGAGGTATATAGTTGAACATAAACCTCTCTTGATTTTTGTTTTTTAGGATACCTCCGTCACCCCGGACGCCTTCTGTCACCAAAATACCTCTGGCAGAAGGAGGCCAAACCATGCCGGTCGGATGGAACTGGACGAATTCCATGTCGATTAAGTCAGCTCCCGTCCATAGGGCCAGCGCTTGTCCGTCGGCAGTAGACTCCCAAGAGTTAGAAGTAATTTTCCAGATTTTGCCTATTCCACCAGAGCATATAACGATAGATTTTGCTCCGAACGCGACGAATTTACCATTTTCCCTCCAGAGGCCAAGGGCGCCGTTGACGTTGCCGTTGTCGTCTTGGAGGAGACGGAAAATTTTGCATTCCATAAAAACCTCAACGCTTTGATCTACAGATCTGTGTTGAAGCGTACGTAAGAGTTCTAATCCCGTTCTGTCTCCTACGTGAGCCAATCTGGCGTAGCGGTGTCCGCCGAAGTCACGTTGTAAAATACGGCCGTCTGAGGTTCTGTCAAAAAGTGCACCCCAGTCTTCTAATTCCATGACTCTGTCCGGAGCTTCTTGGGCGTGCAATTGCGCCATCCTCCAGTTGTTGAGCATTTTACCACCGCGCATAGTGTCTCTGAAGTGGACTTTCCAGTTGTCTTCAGGCCATACGTTGCCTAGGGCGGCTGCCACACCGCCTTCTGCCATAACGGTATGTGCTTTACCGAGTAATGACTTACAGACGATAGCGGTTTTTGCCCCCATGGCGTTTGCCTCGACGGCAGCCCTTAGACCGGCGCCACCCGCACCTATAATGAGTACGTCAAAGTAATGCGTTTCAATTGTATCCATAGTAATCAAAAAAACCTTGGGTCGTGAATGGCTCCCGTAGAGACGAGCCATGTGTAGAAATCGGCGAAAGCAATCCAGAATAGGGAGAGCCATGCAAAAAGCTGATGATGTTCATTGAGTTTGGAGACGAAGTTTTTCCAGACAAAATGTCTTGAAGGGGAAGCAGAGAATTTACGCAATCCCCCTCCACAGAGGTGCCGGCAAGAGTGGCAGCCAAGTGTGTATGCCCATATCAAACAGGCATTTACGACAAATATCAAAGTGCCGAGGCCCATGCCTATGCCGTTGGGAAAGCGGAAAGCAGCTATTGCATCGAATGTAAGAATTCCGGCAAAAATAACTGCAAAATACCATGTATATCTATGGATATTTTGCAGTATAAGCGGAAATTTTGTCTCACCACTGTATTTACTTCTCGGACCGCCGGCTTTTGTGGAGCCGGCATCGGGTACTGCACAGGAAGGCGGCGAAAGCCAAAACGACCTATAGTAACTTTTGCGATAGTAGTAACAGGAAAGCCGAAAACTGAGGGGAAATATCAGGATTGGTATGGCGGGTGAAAGTCTCCACCAAGACCAGTCACTCCATGCATAACCGTTGTTGGTGCAGGAATTCGTCAGACATGGAGAGTAGAAAGGCGATAGGTAGTCTCTGCCTACATTGCCGGCGTAAAAATGACCGTTTCTGAGAGCGGCCCACGTGGCGTAAACTATGAAAGCGAAGAGACCGGTGAAAATAGCCAAGGGTTGGATCCACCATTTGTCTTTGCGTAGCACTTCCGACCTTGGAGGTCCTCCGCGGACCTTATTTGCTTCTATCCCTACCGGTACAGGTGCATCAGGCTCTGTATTCAGTGTGGTCACAACTGGCCTTTCGTATTTAGGGTTTTCGTATTTACTTTGATCCCAAACTTGCCCAGTAGCGTTTGGTTACTGACAAGTTTAATCAAACCATTTATTACGTTAGCGCTTAATAAAGGAGCTATGTAACTTTTTAAAAATTGTTTGGAATATTTTTTAATAGCCTTAGGCGCAATTCTTTAAACCGGCACATCATTCAAAAACAACCGAGGTCATGAGAAGGGCTCTTAACAGCGCTATGGGAAAATTTGGACTTATCTAGGCGTAAAAATATTAATTTTTTGCTTCAAGGTATTGCATTTCTCTCAATAAGCGGTAAATATAATACGATACGTGTAATTTCACGCTTGTAATTTACTTTGAGTGAAGCCACGTGAAAAGGAGGCCGGATGGTATTAGAAGATATGTTTCGGACTGTTACAAAAGAGCCTTGGTATGCCAAAGCTAGTTGCATGGGGGTCGACCCAGATCTATTTTTTCCGGAAAGAGGTGCGTCCACCAGGGAAGCTAAAAATGTATGCAAGGAATGTCCGGTCAAAGGACAATGCCTTGATTATGCTTTGAAAACAGGTGAGAGGTTCGGAATTTGGGGTGGTACCAGCGAAAGAGAAAGACGCAAACTCCGTCGGAAACGACTTGTTGCGGCCTCGGGCTATCTGGCCTCTTGAGTAGCTAGGTTAGCGGCAACCGTTCAGTCGTGTGAGATAGCTCCTTTTTCTCGAGAAGCGATGTGATCAGCTGACTTCTCTCTTTGGCGGTTAGGGTGAGTCTGTATTCCAAAGATTTTTCATACGCTAAATCCAGACTCTCTTTGTCATATGGTTTATCCAAAAGGGCCATAGGTGCCAGACCCACCAACTCTGTTCGGGTAATTTGTGTGTACTTACTCACCAAGTTATACACTTCCTGTGGTCCGGCATCAGACAGATTGATCAAATTACAAGATACTTGCCCTTCTCCATCAAGTGAAAAACCCAAAGAGCGTATTGAGGCGCACCTAATAAGAGCAGCTATTTCCTTTGCTTTCGCTCCCGAGCCTTTCCCGATGTAAATGTTGTAAGCGACAAGTAGCTGTCGAGCCCCCACACAGGTAATCCCAGCTGTTGGATGTGGTCGGAGGTCAGAAATGGATCTCGTTAGGATTTTTCTTGTTTCTGGCAGTGAACGCTCTGGCTCGTAAGTAATACAAGGTAACTCTAAGTTACATTTTGCCCATTCCACAAAGCTATTCCGACAATCTATTGCTTCACGCAAAGACTGAGGTTTGAGTTCTCCTGGTGTAAAAGGGACGAAAGGAACCACATCAACAACACCGAATCGCGGATGCAAGCCCGCATGGGTCGTGATATCCAGCAGTTCAACCGCTTTTTTTGTGATATTTTTTGCATTTTCAAAAATATCTGATCCAAGCAAAGTGAAAACGCTTCTGTTGTGGAGCGAGTCTTTATGTATGTCACAAATAGAGTTTCCGCCGGCAGCCGCTATTTGCTGCAGGGAAGATATATTTTGACCTTCACTGATATTGATAACGCATTCAAGCATTCGCGAAAGATTTATCGGTTTCGGGGATAAATTATCTGTCCCCTGATATTAGATGCAACTGTCTTCTTTGCCTTGCTATTCTACGTCTTTCTCTTTCTGAGGCTCCACCCCAGACTCCGTGATCGATGTGATTAGCTATAGCATATTCGAGGCAAGGAGATTTTACCGGGCAATCTTTGCAGATTCTGCGCGCTACATCTACCCCCACGCCGTCACTCGGAAAAAATGTTTCAGGGGGCAGATCTTTGCATTTGCCTTCTGCCATCCAAAGGGTATCCATCATAAAAATAATCCGATCTAAACACGCATAAATGCAGTATTTACTGTTCTTAGTATCATAATAGGCAGTAAACATTAAAATTTTATGAGAAAAAAATGTTGTATAAGTAAACTTTAAGTTAAATTACTTTTCTATAACTATATTTTACAGTCTTAGCGCGGTATTTGCCATATTTTCAATTATAAACTCCGCAATTCACTACTATTTACTTATCTATAAGTTGTATAGTTGCAATTTTCAAAAAGCCGCTTGTGGTATTCATAATTAGCACAAGACTTAATATGGAGAGAGAAATCTATGGCGAGCGAATATACCGGACATGTACGTATAGATTATTTAGGACCAGTTGCTCCTCATTACGAGGTTTACTCTGAGTACGGAGATAGAGCTTTAGTAGAGGGATTTAGGTTTCGCGCCCTAAAGCGTCTGGAACTTCTTCCCCCGCATGATCCACAGTTTAAGCGCAACAGAGAGCGTATTGTCCGTGATGCCGAGAGAGAAAATATTGTTCTGGAGTGGAATTTAGGCTCTGCTGAAGTAGACTAATTAGCCTAAAAGCGATTAAAAAAATTGTTATCTTCAATTTTTTTGTTTTAACCGACTGTGTCGGCATAAACCGATATGCAAATGCCGAGGTATATAGCAAAATTTTTGGAAAATACGAGAGCTATTTCCTTGTGTTGTCCTTTACAAGGACTACTTAAGCCTGATCAAGCTCAATTCTTTCAAGCCACAATCCAGGTGCCTCAATCTCGCTTTGTGTAGGTAGGAGCTCCTTTCGTGTCCAGAGTACGGCCAGTTTATTGCTGCCTCCGCGCTGGATTACCCCCTGTATAAAGTAACTTCCTCGTTCTAAGATCTCTTGATCTAAGTGTAAGCCAAAAAAGTTTTCAGCAGCACGTTCTTCGCCGTTGCGCTCAACACGCCTGCGCTTTATGGCCTCACCCATAACCTGGCTATTCGCAATTAGCCTAGAACTGGCTGTCTCAAGTACCCAATCTATGTAGCCGAGAAGTGTTGAAGCAAAAGTATCTATTTTTGCTTGAATTTGTTTCAATTGGGGGGAGTCATGTAAGGAATGCAGTAATTCCGGGTCACTCATCAATTGAGTCATATCTGATATATCGAATGCCTGTAGGTTCTTGATTCTTTCTTCCATTAGGGATGCATTGGGATTTAGACATGCGGCATATTGTATTAGAAGATCTGCCAAGTAATCATTGGTATGGCTTCTTCGCAGAATAGCGTGAGAAGTTATATCCCTGATGGCTACGTATATTTCACAGTCGGATAGTGGGATACTCCAGTCTGATGCAAATTGTTTGATATTCTGCGGAACTACTAAAATATCGCTGTAATCTTTTTTTGGTAAAGGGAATTCGTAAGCCCCCAAGCTGTATTTTGCTAACCTTCCCAGCACAGAGCCAAGTTGCATGGCCAACATCATGGGTCCCATAATTTTGTTCCATTGAGCCAGCATGGGCATTAGTGGGTTAGATGGGTCGTCTGATAACCAGTCAGCTCCCGCTATGCTGTTCAGATCTAGTCCGGTGCTGTCGGTTGAGGACATTGTATTTTGCTCAAAAGGCATGTTGGCTAAATCACCAAGACCAAGTTTTTCCGGATCAAATTCGTCTGTGAAGTCAGTGGTTTTTTTATCGGTTTTGTTCTCTGCGGGTTCATCTAATTTGCCCTCATTTTTGGGGACATTTATCTCAGCATTGCTATCTTTTGCGTCCGTATCCGAATCATTGTCTGTGATTGCCTTGGCAATATTTTCCATGAAAGGTTTCCATGCCGACATGTTTGCTCTGATCCATTGCCGACGACTCACTGCCGAGAGAACAATAGGTTTGTCACCGCGTATATCCATGCCGGTGATGTCAGATACGTGCAGTTCTGCTATCTGATACAATTCTTCAAGGCGTATTCTGTCGATAGGATCAACGTTATCTTGTTCACCGGCACCACTTCCCGGGGCAGAGTCGGTTGCTACGGATTCGGCCAATTGCATAGCTAAGTCCCACTGCACAGGGGTGTTTGTATTTAATAATCGTAGGATGTCGTTAAAAAAATTGGGAAACTGTTCCCCGAAATTTCCATTGCCCATGTTGCTCATTTAAGTACCCATTTTCTTTTTACCTAACATAAGTATATGCGAGATACAGCAACACAGTCCTAGATGTTGAAAAGAGAAGGGCGTCTGACTCTCGCGAATTCGGCATCTTTTCGAGCACTCCGGTGTTGTTGTATATTAGGTATTGCAAACCATAAAAATGGAATTGCTGATCGGTAGTCAAGATTTGGAAAAAGATACGGTTGTAGGAGTCTTCTGATCCGGAGTGAGAAGTTATTTTATAAGGAGATATGCCGCTCAATATATCCTCTTTGTAAAGTACTCATTTTGGCAATTTTTATTTATAATATGACTTTGCTTTGTTGTTTCGGCGATCGAAATGTCTGTAGCTATATGCATGTTAAGTGTCATGAATAGTCGTGTTCAGGTGTTCCTCTGTAATATCGTCTTAGGAGTAAGAAGCCACGGTGCCAAACGTTGTTAAAGTTATTTAACCCCAACAGATGATCCCAAGACAGGCTTTATTGTTAACATTCTATTGTCACGGATAACAACCATGGACACGCTACTTCCCGGTGGTTTGGTGTAGAGGTGGGCCATGAGAGAGTTGACGGTGTCAGTAGGTTGACCATCTATCGAAATTATAACATCACCAGGTAAAATGCCGTATTGAGCAGCGGCGCTATGTGGGTAAACGGTGTCGATGAGGACTCCTCTGCCAAGAGTGTAATTTGTGGCGACGACCCCAAGCCATCCTTTTAATGGGGTCTTATGTATGGCAATCACATTTACCACAGGCTTGATGAGCCATGACGGTATGGCAACAGGATATGTTTTGTTGCTTCCTACCACAAAAGCCACTACGCCACCTGTGTCATCCAATATGGCTGTGCCGGGAATAAGTTTTTGGGGAGTAGGCGATAACACTATTGAGTCTATCAGTTGTTGGTAGAGATGGCCGGTTTGCGGACTGTCTAATGCATTTATTGTGGTGGCTATAACTTGTTCATTGCCAGATTGAACATTGAGAGCGAGAACTATCTGGTGGTTGGATGTAGGCTCTTGTGTGTCGAGAGGTGCCGGCTGTAGTCCTTTGGCGTTGATCTGGATTAGGGCAATATCGCTGTTATATGGCCTGCCGTTGTCTATTCCTATAACCGTACCGACATATGAGACTTGGTTGTTTAGGGTCACGATGATGCTAGTAGTTCCCGCTACGGAAGTTGCTGGGGCTACGATAAGTCCGTTTTGTGAAATTATAAGTCCGTCTACATAGGATGGCTTTGCTCCAAAGTTGGCTTGGATGTTCACCATAGATTTGGCCACAGAGCTAACAGCCGAGGACATGCCGGGTGAAAGATTGAATCCAGCCTGTTCATTGGCATTTATTCCGGCTTCAGCTCCTAAAACCGGAGCCGTTAAGGCTTTGCTTGTCTGATGGCTGGTAGGAGATGTCAATGCGGCGGCCAGATGGGTTCCGACCAGAACCAGACCACTGGCCAAAAGTGCTCCTACGATACCGGCTGTCCAAGCACTTGCCTTCGAAGGTTCACGGTTCAACCAGGTATTTTGGAGATCCCTTTTGTAAGCGGAATTAGATAGTTCGGAAGGGTGGCGCCACAATCTGTCATCTTGTGGAAGCAGTGGCGACGAATCCTCGTCGTCGTTATCAAATCCGTCAAAATGACTAGTCACAACTAAAAAGATTATCGCTTATATGGAGTTTATGGGTGGCAGCAAAAGTGCTTTTTGAGCATTTGGGCTTGATTATAGCTACTGAGTATTCAAGTTACAGGTCGGTTTGCGGGGATAATTTGTTATTTAGACACGTTTTGATGATAAGCCTTCCTGCCTGCGTGAGATGCTTAGCAAAATATTGATAAAGTTTTTAGGGCAATATAGAAGCGGAGAGTTCGGAGCGAGCCGGTGTAGCATTGGGCAACAATCGTATTTTAATGAATATATTGTGGTATATAGGGTTTTTGCAATACTGCATGAGGAGAAGAATTAATTTTGAGTAAGTATTTTGCCGTAGATTTGGGCACTTCCCTAACTAAAATTTCTGATAAATCAAGAAAAAAATATTTGATTGAACCGACGATAGCAGCCATAGATATGGATTCATCCAAGTTGGTTGCATTTGGAAGTGACGCCCTGTCGGCCATAGAAGCCAAACCCGGTCGTGTGAAAATATTCAAGCCGGTGCGACACGGACAGATAGAAGATCTCAATCTAGGTGCTCAGATCGTTTCCTGCGTGTTGAGGAAGGCCGGACATACAAAATTTGGTCGTAGCTACGTATTGGTAAGTACGTATGGGGATTCAACCAAAGTGCAGCAGAGAGCTATGGCCAGATCTCTCAAAGAAGCCGGTGTGCATGAAGTGCGCTTTTTGGAAAGTGCGATAGCGGCTTCTGTCGATTTAAGTTTACCAATAGGTGAACCCGTGGGGAATATGATCGTCATCCTAGGCGCCGGCCGTTGTGAGGCAGCTGTGCTGTCTTTGGGATCTATCGTGACTTCTACCTCTCTTGCTGTAGGCGCCACCGATATAGACAGCAGTCTGAAAAATCACTTTATCAGGAAATATAATATCAATGTCAGTACTTTGCTCTGTAGTCATTTGCGGGAAAACATTACTAGGGACAATCAAGATTCCAACACGCATACCATTGTGGGATATGACATCAGTAGCGGAGAAAATGTTTCCGTGGATGTGAGGGCAGTAGAGCTGTGGGGTGTCATAGACGATGTCTTGTCGCAAATTATCCAAGGCATAACGCAAGTCCTCACCTCGACTCCCCCCGATATAACCAACGATCTCTGTCAGTCGGGTGTACACGTAATTGGCGGTCTTGCCAGATTGGATGGCTTGGAGGGTATGCTTGCCAATGCCATGGAGCTTCCGGTTCATACATATGCAAATCCCGAGACGCATGTGATAGGAGGACTTCGCAAAAGCTTAAGTCATTTTTCTGATATGACAAAAGCGTAGGTTTCCGGAAAAACCAATTTGGTCTAGCGTATTAAAATGTTTTCAACAATTTGACGTACTTGCCAGTCTTTGTCGTCGCTCCTTGAGCGAATGGCCGCTATGGCAGCATCGTTGTCGATAAAAACCGATAGGGCAAGCACGGCACGCCTTCTGATGGGCGCCGAGTCGTCCAAGCTCTTAATCAATTGAGGTAATGCAACTTTGTTCCCGAGAGCACCTAAGGCGGCCACAGCGGACTCCCTGCAGAGAGCATCACGATGTTTGGACGCTATGGCAATCAGTTCTTCAACCGCTTGCTGATCACGTACTTCTCCCAAGGCAAAGCAGGCTGCTTCGGTTACCAGATGATCTTGCTTGAGTAGCAGTGACAAGTAGTTGGCTCCGGGCAGATGAGGCGCCAACTCACAAGCTCTGCGTTGTACTATGGAGCTGGTATCGGAAATAGCGCGTCGCCCATCATCTTCGGTCGCTTTGCGCATGTTGACCAGAGCGCTAAGTGACGTAGCGCGCAGCTCAGGGTAAATGCTGTCACAGAATTTTCTGACAGAAGTCTCATCGTCGTTGTATGAGGAAAGCATAATCCGGCTTCTTATTTTGGCTATATTTTCTCTTGGGCTTAGCTGCATATTCTTATCTTTGTTGAGCTTAAGCGTGAAGGTAATCCTTTCAATCGCTTAATTAGATTACAAAGAATCTTAGACGTTTTGTCCGGAAAATATACTTTGCTGTCGATAGGTTTTTGTTGAGGGCAAATGCTAGAGTCAAGGTTTGAATATTGTTGCAAAATATACCCTTGATATCGGTAAGAAGTGTTTTTCTGGTGGTGTATGAGGGGTATATTGATTGTATTTTACAAATGTCGTTCTAGTCACAGATAATATCAATAAGTAGGTAATCATAAATGACAGATAATAGTTCTCAGCCCTTACCTACAAAGCGCCGAAGAAATTTACGGCAAACATTTAAGCACGCTATCCCCAGTTTATTCTTGAGAGTACTTCTTTCTCTTTTGGTTTTTCTGGGTGCGAGCGCGTTCATTCTGAGCAGGATAAGTATTTCTAAATATGTTATCGTGCCCGGTAACGCTTTTTCTGTAGAGTCACTGATAGGTCTACCAAAAAAATATCCTCAAAGCACAAAAGGACAGGTAGACATGGTTGATGTTCGCTTGATTCAGCTAAGTGCTCTGTCGTATCTATACTATGCCTGGATTTACTCCAACGATCAAATTTATTCCTCGGCCCAGATTACGGGTCCTGCTTCTGCTGCTCAATATCAAGAGCAAGGCGTGATAGATATGGCTAACGCAAGGCAAGCAGCTACATATGTGGCGCTAAAAACGCTCGGCTATAGAATACGTGCGATACCGACAGGGATAATAGTATATCAACCTGAACCTGGTTCTCCCGCTGCGTTACATTTAGCAGATAATGATGTGATATCTGCCGTCGACGGTAAGCGCGTGACGACATTTGCGTCGGTGGGTCTGCTGTTAGCGAACAGCAAGCCCGGTGAAAAAGTTATCTTAACCGTTCACCCTTTCGGTTCAGAGAAAGATAGAAAGATTGCCTTCCGTCTGGGTTCTTATAGGGTTGTCACACAAGGTAAAGAACAATATTTGAGATGCTTTCCACCAAATCAAGGTAGCCGGTATCCTTTGTATAAAGCAAAGACCCCTATACACGGCTGTCTTGGATTAATATATGCCCCTTACCTTGGCGGTAGTGAGCCTTACTATACTTTGTCCAAATTGCCTTTTGCGATAAATCTGAGTGCCGAAGGCATTATAGGACCTTCGGCTGGCTTGGCTTTTACGCTTGGATTGTTGAACAGGTTGGATGGCGGTCGTTTGATAGGTCATCTGCGGATAGCGGCCACTGGCACAATGTCTGTCAACGGTGACGTTGGACCCATAGGTGGCGTAAAAGAAAAGACCATTGCCGTAGAAGAGGCAGGTGCGTCCCTATTTTTTGTTCCAAAAGCCAATTTGGCTTCAGCAGAAACAAAGAATAATGGGCATCTCAAGATCGTAGGCGTAACAAACATAGCTCAAGTTGTCAGGTATCTCGAGAAGACGGGCGGTAGGTTGAATGCTACCGTGAGGTAATCTCTAGTCACGCATAGCATTGAAATATCTCAAAATAATTTTTGTTACCAATGCTTACGTGATACATTGTTTAGCTTAAAAGTAAAAACCTTTTTCACAAAAGACCTGTAGTCTTACGAAAGGCGCTCCTCTGTTTTTGTCGCTTCGATGTAGGCTTCTTGGCATTGTATTATTGTTTGGTATGCAAAAATTGTTTTTAGGACTCTTGTAAATGTGAAAAAGAGTCAGCAAAGTCAAGATTTGTAATGATTTCAGGCATAGGCTGGAGAAGTGGCAGAAAATTTACCTTTTGAAATTGAGGAGTCTCACGCTATAGAAGAAGACATTTCGCGACTCCTGTCAAGAAAATTTACAGTTGTCAGAAAAGGCTACCCCGTCGAAGACGTCAGAGAATTCATCTTTGACGTCGAGATACATTTCCGTAAAATGCTACGGCGTGAAGCAGAACTTCATATTAGATTAGCCGAAGAAATCAAGCGAGCGGAAGCCCCTGAACTGGATGAAGAAACTTTATCTAGGGCAATCGGTATGGAATCCGGCAAAGTATTAAGAGCCGCACATGAGGCAGCTAAAGATATTTTGGCTCAGTCGCAGTTGAGAGCAGAAGAGATCTTGCAAGAGGCTTCTGCCGTCATGGAGAAGAACTCTAGTAGTGCACAAGAAAGTGCAAATAACATTATAGCCGAGGCAAGGCTTGCAGCAGAAATTGAGCTTGAAACCACCAAAGAACGCTGTATAGCTATGATTGAGGAGGCTAAAGCATCTAGGCGCCAAATTCTAAACGACCTTCTTGAGCGAAGAAAATCGCTCTCTGGGCAAGTGCGACAATTACAGGCTGCCGTGGATACTTTTCAGGTGATTTTTGATAATGCAGAACGGGCAGTCAGGGAAGTAAGCACAAGTTTGTCAGATGCTGAAAAAAGTGCTAAAGTAGCCGGTGACGCAGCTGCGGAAGATATAGATTTGAAGGAAGATAATTTTGATTTCCTGAATTCAGATAGCGTTGCTTCTCTTGGCGGATACAGTCTTTCCGGTAATGACAAAGACTCAAACAATGGTTATGCTTACGGGATCTCCGACTTTTCAATTGACACTCTGACAATAAAAGACTCTCTCGCTACAGAGACCACAGTGGGAACTCCTGTAGAGTCTATAAAGTATCCACAGTTTGGTGAGAATCACACTGATATACCAAATACTGATAGAGATTCAGAGGTAATCCTTGTTTCAGACGGCCTTCTCCCAGCGGAGCAAGATAGCACTGAAACCGGATTCGCAAAAGAGATGCACGTTGAAAGCAATTATGTGGATTTGGAAGTCAGTAAAGATTTGGAAGTCAGTAAGGATTTGGAAGTCGCTAACAGTGTCAATCCAGAATTTCAACCCGTTGAGGCTGAGGTGGATGAAGATGATTCCGCAGGTGACGGCATTATGTCTTATGGTAGCTGGAACAATACGGAAGTTGATTCGGGATTTAGGATTTTAGGGAGTGTATCTACATCATTCAAGCCGGCTTCATATACAGAGGATCAAAATGCGTCAACATCGTTAGTTCGTGATCTAGGAAAAAGTGCCGCTGATGATTCAATTGCCGTTGCTGATCAAGCCAAAGATTCTGTCGGTATGTCAGAAGCTGGAGTGGTGTTTATCCAAACCGGTAATAGCGCCTTAAGAAGTGATCCAAGCGGTATGACTGTTGATGAAAACGATAGCGTTGCCTTAGATTACGTGAAAAAAGATTACAGAGAAGAGGCGAACTCCAATATAGACCATACTGATTCCTCGTTAATAAAAGAACAGGGTGGAATCACTACAAGTTCTATATTTGATGCCAAAAGTTCTGAAGAGCTATCTGTCGCCTATTTTGACAAGGATAGCCGGCTGGGTCTGACAGGCGACGACTCTGCATCGACAAAAGACGACATAGACACAATATTTGCTCAGATACGGGCAGATAGAGACAGGGAAGTACAACAGGCCAGATCGCTTTTGGAAGGAAATTCCACTTACACTGATAAAACTCATTTTGACAATATTCCCGATGTCAAATTCTTGAGCAACACCGCTACCTACGCGACAGGCAGTGTAGACACCGCAACAGACTTGTCTGTTTACGAAGATGTTATGAATGTGGGGTCTGAGAACAACGACATCGTGACCAACGTCGTAGTGAGTGGAATGGAGAATCAAGATGATCATGATGAACTCCATAGTCTGTTAGCCGACTCTGAAGAATATCTTCTCCGCAAAATGAAAAAATTAATAAGACAACACCAGAATATTGTTTTAGATGATTTGCGACTTAACTGGAATAAAGAATCTTACGACTATATTAAAACAAATTATCTTGATGCTTGCGCTCAAGATATTGAGGAGGCACAAGTTCATTTAGAGAAGTTATATGCAGACGTACGGTCGTTTGTAACTACAAAATCACTTGATGTCTATGAGAATGTGTCTGTTCATTTTGCAGAGGAAGCCAACTCCCTAATCTTGTATACACTAAAACCTGTAGAGAAAATTTTGCAGGAAATCTCATTTCGCAATGATAATACACTACAAGATGAGCAAGATTTTATGGAGCACCTATCATCTGTGTATCGCGAACTCAAAGGGGACAGGCTTGGTCGCGGTGTAGGCGATTGCGTTGTCAAGATCGTGTCTGGCGCAACATATGATGAAGCCTTAGCGAATGGTTCACGTCTAAGGTGGATTATGGATGGAGAGATTTGTCCAGATTGCGAAGATAATTCTTTACTTGTTGTATTGGCGGGCAGTCAGTTTCCCACAGGCCATCTAATGCCGCCTGCTCATCCGGGATGCCGGTGTGTGATAAGGGCTGTTGAAGAAAAGTTTAATTAGGTTTATGAGAATACCAACAGATATAGATCAGATCAGGCCTCCTAAAAAGCATAAGGCGACCAAGTGGATTTTGGTCTTTGTGGTTATCCTGATGTTTATTTTGATTATTCAGGGAATATCCGGTTTCTATATAGATTTTTTATGGTTCAGGGCATATAGGATAACTGGCGTATGGAAAGTCATGCTGGCTTACAAATTGGGACTGGGAGCTACATTTATAGCCTTAGGTTTTCTGGCCTGCTGGACAAACATATGGTTAGTTGAAAGATCAACTCCACAGGCGCTTGCCGTCAGTTACGAAAAGAAATATATACAGGTATTTCAGCGTTCCCTGATGTCGCGACGTCTTTTAATAAGAGGTCTTCTGGCTCTTTTGTTCGCTCTTGTTTTTGGTATAGGAGCTTCGGCGCAGTGGAAAAATTGGCTTTTATTTGAACATGCAGTTGCATTCCACCGACTCGACCCCATATTTCACAGAGACATCAGCTATTTTATTTTTAGACTTCCTTTCCTGACATTTGTAGTGTCATGGGTACAAATTGTTATTATAGTATCGCTTATCCTTGCTTTGGGTGGACATATTCTCAGCGGGGCAATCCGTATAGAGCAAAAAAGAATCAAGATAGAGCAAAGAGCACTTGCTCATATCTCTCTCATCCTGGCAGGTTGGACGCTATTTAGGGCTTGGGCGTATTATTATGTTGACAGGTTTACTTTGGAGCTTTCCCATGACGGAGTAGTTGCCGGCGCTAGCTATGTTGATATAAATGTACGTTTGCCTGCAGATAATTTTCTGGCTATAGTTTCTTTGATTATTTTTGTTATATTAGTGGTAAATGTCTACCATAGAAAATTATCCACGCTGTTTCTAGCCGCCGGCCTATGGATTTTTCTTGTTCTTGCCATAGATGTTGTATACCCGGCTGTATTGGAGGCGTTTACAGTGTTGCCTCAACAAAATACCCTTGAACTGGCAAGTATAAAAAATAATATCAACGCTACGCGATATGCTACCAATATTTCAGGTGTAGTGTCGTCTACTTTTCCTGCAAATCAAGATCTCAATGAAGGTATTATTAAAAGTTTTGCAAAAGAAATTAATGATGTCATTCTCTGGGATCCAGAAAATGTAACCCCAACACTGTCTTCAGATGGATTCGAACAAACTCCTTACTCGTTGACGCAGCCACAAGTCGATCGTTATATCATCAAAGGGTCAACAGTACCCGTACTTATGAGTGTTGAAGCCATAGACAGTGCTGCACTTTCTGGGAAGAGTTGGGTAACCACACACATCACTGATAACCACACACAAGGTGTGGTGGTCGTATCTGCTGCAGGAGCG
The DNA here is from genome assembly GCA_021829645.1 of Actinomycetes bacterium. Lineage (GTDB taxonomy): Bacteria > Actinomycetota > Acidimicrobiia > Acidimicrobiales > Bog-793 > JAJZMK01. The sequence goes on from JAKBPI010000033.1 coordinate 17,863, forward strand.
ACGTCTACAGGTGAGCCCGAGGTGCTAAACGGCAAAAGTTCAAGCAAAAGTAGCTCTCCTTTTTATCTGAGTTCCAAAGGAAGTCAGATATATTATTCGTATCCAGCACCGGAAAGATATGTAATTGCAAATGTTTCGCCTCTCAAGACTAAAAAGACAAGTGAAAGGATATCTTCATCAAGAAGCCCGTCTTATTCAGGGCTCGGGATAGGTCTCAATTCTTTCTTGGTTAGAGTAGCTTCTGCCATACATTTTGATAGTGCAAGTATTATGTTTTCCAATTTGATAGGACAGAACTCAAAGCTTATACCAATCACAAATGTCACCGAGGAAATACAAAAAGCTTTACCATTCCTACGGGTCTCGACAAATCCTTACCCCGTTGTATCCAATGGACAGCTTTATTGGATAGATAACGTCTACGTAACAAGCGCTTACTATCCCAATGCCCAACCGCTCGATTACTCCGTTTTGAAGGCAAGTTCAGCATTGCGAGTGCAGGACAATTTTGTTCGTGAGGGCGTCATTGCAGTTGAAAACGCGAGTACCGGGGAGATGAACTTTTATATAGCACCAGGCAATGACCCTATAATGAAAGCATACCAGGAGGCGTTTCCTGGAGTCCTAAAGCCAATTACCGATATGCAATTGACTCTCAAACAGCATCTTGAATATCCTAAAAGTTTATTCATGCTTCAGTCGGCTGCTTACGGCATTTACCATGTGACGAACCCTTCGGTGCTCTACAATTCTTTAAGAGCATGGCAAATTCCAATTGCTCCTAGTGTCATAGCGAAAAAAAATAAAGAAAATTTTACTTTTGCTGGCGAGACAGGTCCTTTTGAACCTAATAACGAATTCTTACCTTTCGAAAACCGGGGTCAATTAAATTTTGACTTAATAGAACCCTTGGTGCCTTATTCATTCGAGGGATCTGCTCAAAATCTGGCCTCATTCGTGACTGTATCTTCTAATTATAAGTCATTTGGCAATATATATTCTTACAATCTTCCTACAAGTAAAAATATAAGTGGTCCATTTTCTGCTGTTCAACAAATTGTGACCAGTCAAGCGATCGTCAACTTGGCTGCCACTATACGCAAAACTGATTCCAGTATTATTCTAGGAAAAGTAGATATGTTGCCTTTGACAGACTCCCTACTCTATGAACAGCCTGTTTATGTAGCATCACCAAATTCGCAAATTTTGCGTTTGTATGGAGTGGCTGCTGATTATGATGGACATGTATTGCTGGGCTCTAGTCCTTATAGCGTCATTGCGCAGTTGCTTGCGCCGGCCTCAAGCAACGTACCTACATCGCCAGTTGGAATAGCAACTGATATCCAAAAGTTGATAAACATAGAGGCTAAATATTCCTCCACTGCTCAAGAATACTTATCCAAAGGGGATCTGGGAAATTATCAAACTTACGAAGAAAAATCAGCTATGGAACTCAAACAAGTCCAGTCGTTGTTGAAAAAGTATTTTTCTAATGTGAAACATAGTAAGACCGGTCTATCTAGTGCTCATAAAACCAATTCTTCACCCTCTTCGCTACATAGTAAAGTCCGGCATCTGTCTCAGAAGCCTATTATATAAGATGAAGCAGACTCCAAAAGCTGTTGCCATCGAGCTTTATTCGTAAGAACTTTGCCACAGAAAGTTACCTAAAGTACGTATAGGTGCTTATCAGGTTCACTCTCAGAAGTCACTGCCTGATTATGAATGGTATTTGCAAGTGCGCTAAAAAACAGCATTTACATTCAATAAAACAAGTGTTACAATCGGGAAAATGTCACTTAAGGGGATCCATGGAAAAGAAACATAATTTAGTGAACCGTTTATTTTTTGGTTCCGTCGGTAGAAAAAAGTTTATGTTGGCGATAACAGGCTTTTTCGCAGCTTTGCTCATTGTTCCAATCTCGCTATTGAATCTTGCGACTAATGCATACGCCTTGACTACTTCAACCACAGACGTTGGTGCCGCAACCTTGACCGGTTCCGGTACTTCAGCCGTCGGAAGCGGTAATTATGTGGTGCAGAACAACGAATGGGATTCGACAAAGCCTGAATCTATCACTACGAACGGAAATCCTGAATTTTCAGTAACAAGTTCATCTATAGATCATACAGGCGGTGCACCCGGCGGATATCCTTCTGTTTACATGGGATGCCACTGGGGTCTTTGCAGCCAGCATCAAAACGGCTTACCGCGACAAGTAAGTACATTTTCCCAAGGATCCTCATCTAATCCGATGACGTCTGTATCGACTACTCAACTCGCTTATACCGGCGGTTCTTGCTCGGCAACTTACAGTGTAGGATCTTCTTTTAGTGGAGGTTTTGAATGGACCGTGACGGTAACAAACACAGGGACTACTCCCGACACAAGCTGGAAAATCAATTGGACATACGCCAATGGCCAAACCGTTACAGCAACCAACAACGTTATTTTAAATCAATCAGGCGCAAACGTGACGGCCAGTAATGAAAGTTACAACGGCACAATCTCTGCTGGGGGTAGTACTCAATTTGGAGGTTCCGGTACTTGGAACGGTACGGCAAACTCATTACCAAAATTGACATGTGTGGCAGGATCAAGTACTTATGACGTGGCGTACGACATATGGTTTAATTCAGCGCCTACAACCAACACACAGCCAAACGCAGAAGAATTGATGGTGTGGTTAAATTACAATGGAGCTATTTATCCTATTGGTGGTTCCCCTGTGGGAACGGCTACAATTGACGGAATCAACTACACAATATGGGTTGGTTCGCAAACAAACGAACAAGGTATTAGTTGGAAAACCGTTTCTTATGTAATGCAAGGCGCATATACTCCATCAGGTCGAACGTCTGTCACTAACTTAAATATTGGGGACTTAGCACTGGACTCCGTGCAGCGAGGTTATATGTCAAGCTCTGACTATTTGATAGACGTCGAAATGGGATTTGAAGTATGGCAGAATGGCACCGGCTTGGCAATCGATAGCTACTCCGTGAAGCCAAACGGTATATCTGGCGCATCCTCTTCCGGTAACTCTGGCACTACCACGACAACTGCCGCCCCTACCACGACAACGGCAGCCCCTACCACGACAACGGCAGCCCCTACCACCACCACAGCCGCACCAACCACGACAACGGCTGCACCAACGACCACAACGGCTGCACCTACCACCACCACAGCCGCACCAACGACCACAACGGCTGCCCCTACCACGACAACGGCAGCCCCTACCACCACAACGGCAGCCCCTACCACCACCACAGCCGCACCAACGACCACAACGGCTGCCCCTACCACCACAACG
>JAKBPI010000055.1 GCA_021829645.1 Actinomycetes bacterium
CATTCAGAGCTATTCCTGAATTGTTGCTAACTGTTACGTTGGCTGTAAAGCCTCCTGAGCTGGCACCGGTTGTCCACTGACTTGTAATAGCCATTACTACATCACATGTACCAGTGGTTACAGGAGCGGCAGTTGTGGTAACAGGAGCAGCTGTTGTTGTAACAGGAGCAGCTGTAGTGGTTACAGGTGCAGCTGTTGTTGTCACAGGAGCAGCTGTTGTGGTGGTTGCGCCACAGGGTTGACCATTTAGGGTAAATGACGTTGCAGGTGAAATAGTACCTGTGTCAGTACCCTGGAAGCCAAACGATGTAGATTGACCGGCTGCAAGTAAACCATTGTAGCTTTCATTTGTAGCTGTAACCGAAGAGCCAGATGTTGTAATCACGGCACTCCATGAGTTGGTTATAGCAGCACCTGAAGGCAGGTTGAATCCTACTGTCCAAGATGACAGAGCAGATGAACCGGCACTTACTGTCACGTTGGCAGTGAATCCTCCGGCCCACTGGCTTCCGATGGTCATTGTTACACCACAAGAAGAAGTTATCACAGGAGCAGCTGTTGTAGATGTAGGTGCAGATGTTGTGCTAACAGGAGCAGATGTTGTGCTAACAGGAGCAGATGTTGTAGATGTAGGTGCAGCTGTTGTGCTAACAGGAGCAGCTGTAGTTGTTGTAGGTGCAGCCGTCGTTGTGGTAACAGGTGCAGCTGTAGTTGTGGTGGGTGCAGCTGTAGTTGTGCTACCGCTAGAAGTATTAGCGGTGCTATCTACGACAATTACTGAAAAAGGCGGAAGTGTGACTGTCGCAGTGGCTGACTGAGTTTGTGTGATTCCCGAGTTGAGTGCCGGATTGTATGTATATACAGTCGCATTTGCACTGGATGAGGCGGCTATACCAGATAGATTTACTTGATAAGTTGAGTTACTTTCGTTGCCCAAAATTACAGATCTCTGGCCAGACGGTGAGATGCTTCCATATGCAGCCACGCTTGATTGATTAGATGTTGCAGTGACAATTGAATCCCCAGTTGAAGTAAAATACTTCAACATTTCTAATCCATAGTAGGGAGGAAATGGGGTTTCTGATGTAGGTTCACATACACTACCGCTGCAAGTACCATTTGATAAGATACCCATATCGTTATAGTTCATTACTCCCGTGGTGGGATCTACTGATGGAGTGCCAATACCATTGTGCACATCCCACCAATCAACGTTTGCAGCTCCAGATGCTATCCAACCGAGTTCGTCAAAGGGGGCAAAGACCCCAGCTTCGTGACTCGTAAATGCATAAGGTACGTTATTGATACTTGAGTTGGTTTCGGTAACAAAAATAGGAATCTTGCTTCCAACAGCTTGACCGTCATACTGCTCTAGTAGCGCTCTCACCTGAGCTACGGTATTTGGAATAACGGAAAGAGAATTGTAAAATGTACTTTCTGACGTCTGGTTTGGGTACCAGTGAATTATAACAAAACCTGCTTCAGACCCGACAGTAGATAGTACGGTTTGATTCCAGTCAAGCGTTTGTCCGGAAAGGACAATGCCGTCGGGCCAATCACCGGGAGTGGTAAGGACTACGCCCACATTGATATTGGGGTCAACGGCTTTCATGGCTTGTATATAACTAAGGGCATTGTTCGCATAAGTACGCGGTCCTAAGCCAGTTCTGTTTATGGCTTCCCAACTTGCTCCATAGACACCGTCGCCATATACTTCGTTACCTACTTCCCAGTACTTGATGTTGTAGTTGTTGGTAACATTTGCATCTTGTACCCAAGCAGCTGCCAGTTGTGGTGTGCCTGTACCATAGTTAACGGTAATGATCGGCTGAGCTCCGGCAGACTGCGCTACTTTCATAAAACTGGAAAAGTTATTATTCGGGTTTGCATAACCACCACAGTTGGTACATCCGGATCCCGTAATAATGCTGTTTGTTTCCCAATTATATGAATCTGATGTAGATCCACCGGGGTATCGCAGCATCTCAGCACCGTCTGCTTTTAGCAAAGGTGGAAGTTTTGGATCTGTCAGATAACCGTCATATACGGCAGTGTTCAAACCAAACGCTGTCGACGGAACCGTATTTAAAGTTGCCGACGGATTTATCGTAACGTCTGCTGACAAACCGCTTGATGTACCAGAGTTTGAGGCAGCGGCAGCCGGATTAACCGCTTCAGTTATAAGGACTGAAGAAGCAGCTGATGTTGCCATTGCTGCCAAGACAATAGACCATAATCCATGCTTGGCTTTGGCGCGAAATCGCGCGGTGTTTAGTTTCATACTACATCCCCCCACTGTTTAGATAGGAATAGCTTGGCAATAAAGTGCCGCTATTCCACATTCTCTTTTTGTAACTATTTTTTTGTAATAGCCGCTTACAAATTTACTATAAAAAATGAACCGTGTCAATAAAAAATAACTCGGTGCCGTTTATCTAAACTTACTACTGTCATAATTTTGAGTTTTCTTATATATAAACCTCAAAAAATTAAGCATGGTTTGCACTAAGCACCGGGTTTATAATTCTCTCTATTTTCGTAGATTTTTCGTAATATTAAACATGTCTACTGGATACAAGCAAAATATTAGATATATATTACTTTATAAGGTACTATGATAACAGCCAGAGCTCTGGCTGAAAGCAATTGCTCTCTGACATAGGTCAGATTACTGAATCGATTTTGCCAAAAGTATATTTTAAACTTATTTGTCAAATATATATTTTTAACTTAGTATCCAAAGGTATTTACTGCCTTTAATCTTTATACAATTGTTTATAAATAGATTGATTTAATTATTGATAGGTAAATTGCTATTTTCGATAAAACTTCGATAATTTACGCTAGCTAATAGTTTGATGTTACTTAAAGTATTTCACATAACAATTACAATCTCGTACATGTTCTGTCTCTCTAGAATCTGAGTTATAGCCAGTAACTTTGCATTTTGACTTAATCGGTTATATGGTGTTGGATCAGCTTTATCCCTGTCTCTGGCTACTTTGGGTCGAATCGATTCCATCTATATACATGACATCCCCTGTAAAGAATTTTAATTTGCCTATAAACTCACGGATCTTGATGCAATACACTCGCTCTGCTTTTATTTTTCACATTATAGTCCTGCACCCAATAACATACCTCTACTGCCAACAGATCAGCTATTAGTGAGTTCATGAGATCTACCATACGCTTGATCCCCATACCTGTTAAGATTTTTAGACCGGGGTACGAGATACCGAAAAACTTTACCCTGCCTCCCTGGTTCCTTGGTGTCGTCAAATGTTTCTTAATCAGCACCTGTACTTAATCGTGCCTTGACTATGGAGAAGAGGGGCAAGTTATCCGTTGGTTTTGAGTACTCCCAGGAACGATGTCTCACGCTATCACCGTAGTGACGTACGGATAACACCCCCACCAACCGCTTGACAAAACGATATTCCGCTTCAGGCATTGACATTGTCGTAAATATTGACCCAAAGACCCTAGTCAAGCTCTAAATAAGTCCTTTGCCTACTTTTGTATTGACATATGGCACCGTGGGTGGGATGTCCAAAGACACTCTGCTTCTCAACAGTTACCTTTACCACTAACCGGAAGTAGCAGAACAAAATAAT
>JAKBPI010000007.1 GCA_021829645.1 Actinomycetes bacterium
CCGATTCAGCTACCAAAGCGCTGTGCTAATAAACTACTCCCCTCCTTTGCACTTCCCCCAGCGCTTAACTTATCTATTTCACTAAGTACATAATAAGGAAGGAAAATAGGCATGTCAATAAAAAATACACCTTTTGATCAGGTATTACTTTCCGTGAGAAACAATACCACTCACAGTAATTGTCTGTTACTTTGAGTGGTTAGGTGAACCGGTTTTGTAGCATTCAATTGAGTACTTTTTGACTTTAACTTTCTCAATACTGAATAACCGATAAAGTAATTTTTACTTTTCTGACCGAAATCGTTAATTTCGAAAAATATTTTACACTAATAATGCAGTAAAATATATTTAAAAGTGAATTTTAGAAATAAGTTGTAACTTTTTAATATTATTTATAATGATATTTTGCTTACTTACAGTTATTGTAATCGCATTATTGACAACCAGGATATAGGGGACTACTTCTACATTCTAATAACACCCATAAATGCTTTATATTGATATAAAAGTCTTATGATGTTTACTTAAATATTTCGCTTTTGAAGTAAAAAATGAATATACCGATGCTGTTTCTAATTATATGATTTGGTAGCAAATTCAATTTTTATGGTGAACTATCCACTTAAAACGCAAGTTCAAATTGATAAAAGTAGATACACACCTGCTCATAACCTATCAGCGATGAACTATGGTTTACTTTTTGGTTATTCCAATAAAAAGTTCCTAGAGGCTCGACGAGACGACAAGCAGTCAGACGGCCGCTCGCCCGAAATCATCCTCTATCCTTACGATATCATCCTCACCAAAATAATCCCCATGCTGGACTTCTACAAAAAGCAGATCTGATGTTCCTGTATTTTCAATACGGTGATTAGTGCCGACTGGAACATCGATGGCCATGCCTGCCTGGACTTCAATGATGTTTCCGTCTAAAGTTACATTACCCACACCTCTGACTATAAACCAGTGTTCCGATCTACGCGCATGTCTCTGGTAACTCAATCTTTTTCCAGGAGAGACTACTATTGTTTTAACTTTATGGTCAGGTTCATTTTGAGAAAGAACTGTATAATTGCCCCAAGGTCTGACTTCAAATTCTAAAACTTGATTTTCGTTGTTCATAGTATGGATATTAGCTGAAATATGTGTTTTAGGGAAAGAAAAATACTTTTCTGTAGCAGGAATGACCAGCAAAATTAGTAAACCGGCAGCAAATAAGTTACAGGTTCGAGGAATTGCTATTCACTAAAAACCTCCTACGGGAGAGTAGTGGTTGTCACACCTTGCGCCGTTGCAGCAACAGAGGTCGCCTGCACTGTGTTTTTAGCTGTCTTCGTTCCTTCTACAGATACGGTGTCACCTATGCTAAGAGACCCAACCCCAACATTGGCATCGCGAGTAACAACTGTACTTTTATTCATAAGTATTTTCATCAATACGCCAGAGGAAGTTGTGACATAAACAGTATTTCCCTTGACCCCAACGACTTCACCTGAAGCAGTGGGTGCAACAGTGGTAGCCGAAAAGCGAGAAAAGAAAGAGGACGCTGCACCACTACCTGTAAAGGCAGACCTCAGAGAGGAAAAGGGGAAAGACGAAGAGCTAGTTTCAGCATTTTTAGCTGCTGCCCCACCCCAAAATGAACCCGCACTTACCAAGAGCAAGATCAATATGGCAATAGGGAGCCTTACCTTGATTTGTCTTCGCTTAATAGAAGAGTGGATAAGGGCATCTATATCTTCCGGCAGAATATCATCTAATTCGGCACCAATCCCAGAATCTTTATTTTCACTTAAATGATTACTCATTTTTTCCTCTTTATCGTCAATTATTCATATCGTAAAGCGTCAATGGGTCGAAGGGAAGCAGCTCTGTTAGCCGGATAAAAACCAAAGAATACGCCTACAAAAATTGCCACCCCGAATGCTAGGGCAATGGAATATGGTGCGATCACCGGTTGTATACCGTCAATTTTGAAATGCGACCCAATAACCCCTACCAGTACCCCCATAATCCCACCAGCAAATGACAGAATGACTGCCTCTATCAGGAATTGGGCAAGGATAGCGCCTTTCTGAGCCCCTATTGCTTTCCTTATACCAATTTCACGCGTACGTTCCGTGACCGTAACAAGCATGATGTTCATAACACCTATACCGCCGACAAGGAGAGAGATCGCTGCTACGGCAGCCAACAAGAACGTGAATGTACTGGATGTTGTAGCAGCGGTAGAGAGTAAGCTGGCTTGATTGACAATAGTGAAAGGTAAAGTACTAACCGTCGTAGCGGTATTAGTAGCCAAGATATTTTCTATTTCACTCTCAGCCAAGTTCAGTGTTGCTGAAGATTTCCCTGCAACCAACAATTCAGAAAACGTCGATGCTTCTCCTGTCAACTGATCCTGCACAGCCGTATAAGGGGCAATAATGACATCGTTTTCATTGCTGGTACCGGAAGTTCCTTTGTTAGCCAGCACACCCACAATCTTAAAACTTGAAGATCCAAGTAAGACGGTTTGTCCTATAGGGTTTTGTCCCCCTGAAAATAAATCCGATACGACGGTCTGTCCTATCAATACAACCCTGGCTCGCGTCGTAATATCAGAAGAGGTAAGAGTACTGCCCGCTTCCACGGTATAGTCTTCTGCTGTCAAATATGACGGCGTGCTCCCAATAACGCTTGCCGTGCCAGACGAACTGGCATAGGTAGCCGTAACTGAAGTAGTTATTACGGGAGACACCGAAAGCACGTCGGGGGCCAGTGTTTTGTTTTCCATCTCCGTGACATCTTGCAGTGTTAAATTGGTGAACTGAGTTTGTACGCCGGCCGAAGATCCCCCCTGAAGTACAGTCAGCGTATTGGTACCCAATGCATTTATACTGTTCTCTACGGCCTGTGAAGAACCTGTTCCCACGGCCACTAGAATAATAACCGCTGCCACACCTATTAAAATACCAAGCGTTGTGAGTGAGGAACGAAGCTTATTGGTCTGAATACCTCTAAAAGAAATTCTTATCCCGTCTAAAAGATTCATACGCCGCGCCCACCGATGTTACGAGCTCCCAAAGGACCTGCTGTTTGAGCAACGGCGCTTTTTTGAAGTTCGGAAGGGTTTGTGGCATGTGATTTTCGTATCCAATGGTCATCGGTTATAGCCTCATCGCTTACCAGATGTCCGTCACTTATTCTAATAAGACGGTTGGCATACGCCGCTATATCTGCTTCATGGGTAATCAAAACTATTGTCCTGCCAGCCATATGAAACTCTGAAAGCAATTTCATAACTTCGTGACTTGAGTGAGTATCCAGATTGCCTGTCGGTTCGTCTGCCAGAATTAGGGAGGGATTAGTGGCTATGGCTCTGGCAACGGCCACGCGTTGCTGTTGTCCTCCGGAAAGCTTACTGGGAACATGGTCGCCCCTATCAGAAAGTCCTACCAAATCAAGAGCACGCATGGCAATTTTACGACGTTGTTTTGGCTTAACCCCGGCATAGGCCAAGGGTAGTTCCACATTTGCCAACGCCGAGGTACGCGGTATAAGATTAAAAGACTGAAATACAAACCCTATTTTTTTGTTGCGTATAATTGCAAGTTGTGTTTCATTGAGTTCTTTTACGTTGATACCATCCAGGTAGTATTCACCGCTCGTCGGCATATCCAAACAGCCTATTATGCCCATCAGAGTAGATTTTCCTGAACCAGAGCTACCCATAATGGCCACAAAATCGCCTTTTTCTACTTCCAGGTTCAGTTGACGCAAAGCTAACACATTTAGCTCTCCCGTCTGATAAATCTTATAAATATTTTCCAAGCGTATGACAGGTCGACGGGGATCCGGAGTATTGACTTTCTTAGTTTCTTTGATTATATGTTCAGCTTTAAGCATTCTTCTTAGCTTTTTATCTCCGAGAAGCTTACCCACCGAAGGCTCCCCCACCGCCGAATCCGCCGCCTAATCTCGCTAACCTGCCGCCGAATCCGCCAGTGGAGGTAACCCCGGAAGAAGCTTTTACTACAGGGAGTACAACTGTTTCACCGGCCTGTAAACCGGATATTATCTGTGTCGTTGAACTTCCCACAAGTCCTGTTTTGACGTTAATGACTTTATCGCTCCCGTTTTCGTCAACGGTAACCGTAGAAGTGGAGCCATTCGTTGTTACGGCGGCACTCGGGACAGTCAATACGTTAGACACAGAACCCGTCACGATAGAAATATCGGCTGTCATACCGTCTTTGACGGAAGACGGCGGGTTGCTGACAGCTATTGTCACGTCATAAGTCACGACGCTGGAACTGGTAGTAGGGATATCTGATACATATGTCACTTTACCGGTTGCCGTAACATTTGTCAGAGCCGGAAAAGTAATTGAAGCCGACTGTCCTACTTTGATAGAAGAAATATCAGCTTCAGCGAAACCGGCAATAATTTCAAAATTATTTAAGTTAGTAATTGTCGCAAAACCGCTACCGGATGCAGAAGAGGAGGAGGAAGCCCCCTTACCGGAGTTAGTGGCAAAAGTTGATCCTCCGGTCGCAGAAGAACTCGAAGAAGCCGAGCTAGCCCCTGAGTATGCTGCAACTGTTTCCCCCACCGCACCATTAAGAGAAGTTATTGTGCCTGAAATAGGGGCCACTAAGGTAGTTTCTTGCAGGTCCTTTTGGTCGGCGGTAACGTTTGCCTGATCTTGGGCTACCGTTGCTTCATCGGTTGCCACAGTAACGTTGTTACTTTGATTTGACTGCGCTATGGAAGCCTCCGCCGTACTCAGTGTCTCTTTAGCATTTTGAACAGTGGCTTCTTGCTTGGCAATCGCTGTTTTATCTTCTGAAATAACAGTTTTTTCTTCCGCGCAGGAGGATGAAGCCGTGGTAAACAATTGCATGGAGCCCTTGCTGATACCTTGCGAGTTCTGTGCTATCAGTTGAAATAGGTAATTCGTATCTGCCTTGAGCCCCGTAATGACAGCTGAAACCTGAGAAGTTCCGGAGGTATTCACTAGAGTTTCTGTCGGAGTGACCTGACCCAATTTATCTGTTGCTCCCCAGGCAAAGTAGTAAGAAGTGGTTGTGTTGCCTGGCGTAACGCTACCAGAAAGGTTTACTTCATTAGTCGCTATGCTGCTTGCGCTGCCGGTAACAGCAACGGGAGCCACCGGCGCAAGAGTCGTCGTCGTGGTGCTCGTAGTCGTAATTTGTACCGGAGAAGATGTTGTAGAGACAGGACCAGAAGTCGGAGCAGAGTCCGTAATAATACCACTGGTTATAAAGCTTTTTGTAGTCTGCAGGACTGCATCAGGTAAATATAAACTTTCAGAAAGAACCGTAGAATATTTGCTTGCAAAAAGGTTTTCTCGCAACACCGAAGCGCTAAATTTTCCTCCCGTTGTTGTGGAACCGCTGTTGGCTGTGGCATTTGTACCCTGAGAACTGCCGCCGGTTATCGAGGAGGCAGAACCCGTCGAAGCTCCGCCTATCGCACTTGTCACTGTGGAACTTCCGGCTGCCGGGCAAGCCAAATTCTCATCTGTGCTCAGCTGTTGCTTGGCAGTTACCAGGTCAGCTTCGTCAGTCGTCAGTTGCTCTTCATCGTTTGTGATAGCCGATTCGTCATTTGTAATGGTAAGTTGATTAGATAGCTTGTTAGCCGTAGAGCCTCCCTGTTCGGCAGTAGTCAAGTTCTGTTCGGCGGCAGACAGAGATGCTTCGGCGGCACTCAATGCTGTCTGGGCGCTAGAGGGACTGATTTTTGCTATCACTTGACCGGCGCTAACCCGTGAACCCAGCGTCACATTTACCGCCGTTAAAGTACCGCTTATGGGAAATCCGACCGTGGCAGTGGAGGCTGATTGAATATTGCCGGTAGCTGTCTGAGAGGTTTCAACATTTCCGGCGGTAACAGATGCTGTCCTCACCGAGGCGGCAGATGCCGAGTTAGGCATGTAGACATAGGCAACGGCAAAACCTGCCAAAGAGAGCACCGCCGCCGTCAATATTGCGTAAGCAATAGCGGATCTTATTTTTTTGCTTCCCATGTTACGATCCTTTTACTGTAGTAGCGGTCGAGGAAGAGCTCTTATGGACCAAAGATAGACATTCGCCGATAATCTTGCGGTCGGCAGCAGAAATAGCCGGTCTTTTGCCTGATGCAGGTCTAAGATCGGAAAGCGAAAGCCCGTTCACCTGCAGACAGTCTTGGAACGCCTTATTTTGTACAGAAGAAGAAAACCCTCCGCCACCGGGAAAACCTCTGAACCCGCCTTTTGGCCTGAGGGAGGCACAAGCGCTCAAAGCGGCTTTATATTTGGGGTTGGAAGAAAAAAATCCGCCTGTTCCGGAAGCACCGCGTGGAAACCCGCCGACTCCCGTACCGGAGGATCCGGAGCGAAATCTTCTAAATCCGGAGCTTCCTGCGAACCCAGCCCTCCTACCAGAAAAACCGGGTAGCGTCAGCCCATGTTTTGCCAGACAATCTCTGTATGCGGTAAACGAACTTGTGGCGGCAGAGGCCCCTTTGGCGGTAGAAGTCGTCGTTTTACCGCTTGTTGATGTGACAGTCGAAGAGGCATCCGAAGTCCCGCCACAGGCAGCAAACAGCAAAGCAACGACACTCAGTACCGAAAGAATCAAAAATTGTCCAGAAAGTCGCTGCTCGGTTATTTTTTTCTTATAAGTAATGGCGTTCATATACAAACAGTGACATACATTCCTGAGAAAATGTTAAGAAATATCTGTTGATTTGTTATGAATCAGATAAGTGCGCAGTAGCCACCTCAAAACGGCAGATCGTCATCTGCATCGTTCAGCAACCTGATAACCCGTAAAATCTGAGAGCGACACTTAGTTAACTTTTTGTCAGCTTCGGAACGCTTGGTACTGCCTTGTGAAACCGCAGTCCTCACCGCATCTAAAACCAGTTCGTCGAGCCTGTCAGCTATCTTTTGCAACTCCACAACAATGTCTGTCAGTGCTTCTTCTGCACGAGAGTCGTCGTTTGTCTTCATAAACCAAGAATAGCAACGGCTGGCTGTTATGCCAACGCCATTTGACCGGGTGCGATTGGTGCCGGCAAATAAGTCTCTCCCATTAGGTAGGCATCCACTTTGGAAGCGCATGCCCTGCCCTCAGCGATGGCCCACACCACCAGACTCTGACCCCGAGAGGCATCTCCGCAGGCAAAAACGCCGTCGGTGTTGGTCATGAAATTGGCATCGACGGCAATATTGGAACGCTCAGTGAGTTTTAGCCCCAGAGGAGCGACAAGTCCGTTTTTTTCAGGACCGACAAAGCCCATAGCCAGAAGCACCAGTTGGGTATCCAGGATGACTTTATTGTCATCCGTATGCTTCGCGATTCCTGATACATCTGCGCTTTTATCTAATAACTCAACTTCCAGACCGGTAAGTCTGTTTTCGGGATCTGCCAGAAACCGTGTCGTAGTGATCGAAAACATCTGTGAGCCGCCTTCTTCGTGAGCCGAAGAAACCCTAAAAATACGCGGCCACGTTGGCCAGGGGTTGTCATCGCGTCTCGCCTGTGGGGGACGGGGCATGATTTCCAGTTGGACAACAGATTTTGCCCCTTGCCTATGTGCAGTTCCCAGACAGTCGGCACCCGTATCGCCGCCGCCTATGATGATCACATCTTTACCTTTAGCGCTGACCGATGGCGCATCAAGCACTCCTTCACAGACCAGATTTGCCTGCTTCAAGTAATCCATAGCAAACAAAATCCCGTCTGCATTGCGACCCTCTATCCCTAAATCACGCGGTAATGTCGATCCCGTACATAAAATAATGGCGTCATAATCGTCTTGCAGGGCTCCGACAGAAATGACGGAAGCACCAGGGGCTGATGCCCCAGGAACCTCGCTGCTCACCTCGCCTACGGAGGTATTGGTAACAAATTTTGTACCCTCTTGTTCCATTTGCAGGATCCGTTGATCCAAAACGCTTTTTTCCAGTTTGAACTCAGGAATCCCGTAGCGGAGCAAGCCACCTATTTTTTCCGCTCTCTCCAACACAACTACACTGTGTCCGGCCCTAGTCAACTGCTGGGCACATGCCAGTCCAGCCGGTCCAGAGCCCACGACAGCTACTTTCTTGTTCGTTTTACGAGATGCCAAAACCGGTTCGAGACCGCGCTCTGATGCCGCTTTGGAAATTTCAAATTCGATTTGTTTAATCGAAACCGGATCATCGGCAATTCCCAGAACGCATGACCCTTCACAGGGTGCCGGACATATTCTGCCAGTAAAATCTGGGAAATTATTGGTGGCGTGAAGACGATTTATGGCTGCATCGACTTCTCCGCGTCGCATCAGGTCATTCCACTCCGGGATGAGGTTAGCCAAAGGACAGCCTTCATGACAAAAAGGTATGCCGCAGTCCATACACCTGGTCGCCTGAACCTTTAGTTTATCCTTGTCAAAGTCGCGATAAACTTCTTTCCAGTCGTGTATTCGTTCTTCTGCGGCTCGCCTCGCAGGATTTTCCCTCTTGTAGTTCAAAAAGCCTCTGGGGTCAGCCATGACTGGCCGCCATAATAGCCTCGAGCGGGTCCGCTCCTGACAATTCCGCTTGTTTCATAATGTCGGTTACCCTCTTATAGTCCAACGGCATGACTTTCACAAAACTCCTGAGTGCATTGGTAAAGTCGCCCAAGACGGCTAATGCCCTCCGGGAGTCCGTTAAGTCATAGTGTCTTTTACAGATATCTTCCAGAAATGATGCGTCTTCACCGGACAGTTCGTCAATTGTCACCATCTCTTTGTTCAAGTTACTCTCAAAATCGCCGTTTTCGTCAAAAACATAGGCTATGCCTCCAGACATACCGGCGGCAAAATTGCGACCGGTCTGACCCAGAATAACGACACGTCCTCCCGTCATATATTCACAGCCATGATCGCCTATCCCTTCCGCCACGGCCGTCACGCCTGAGTTCCTGACACAGAACCTCTCCCCCACGACACCGGAAATAAACAATTCCCCAGCCGTTGCCCCATAGGCACAGACATTACCGGCAATGATATTCGTAGAAGAATCAAAAGTCGCTTCCAGTGGGGGTCTTACGATGATTCTCCCCCCGGAGAGACCTTTTGCCAAGTAGTCGTTGGAGTCTCCAAATAACTTTATTTCTATCCCACGGGGTAAAAAGGCTCCCAAGCTTTGTCCGGCAGATCCAGATAGCCGGATGCTTATCGTAGAGTCCGGCAGACCTTCCATACCGTATTTGGATGTCACCACTGAACCGAGCATGGTGCCGAGGCTTCTGTTGGTGTTGTGTACCGGCACCTCTATCGATACCGGTTTGCCATTCTCAATGGCCGGAGCGGCCAACCTGATCAATTCTCTGTCCAAAATATTATCCAAACCGTGCTCTTGTGGCTTAGTGTTCCTTCTGGCACCAGAGCCAAACTCGGAACTCTCTACCACCAAGAGGGGAGAAAGATCGATACCAGAGGCCTTGTAGTGTGTAAGGGCGGGGGCAAAATCCAGACTTTCCACATTGCCTATGGCTTCTTCCAAACCGTGAAAACCAAGTGCCGCCAAGTACTCGCGTACCTCTTCAGCGATAAAAAGAAAGAAGTTTTCCACAAATTCCGGTTTTCCGGTAAAGCGCTTTCTGAGTTCGGGGTTTTGTGTGGCTATACCCACAGGGCAGGTGTCTAAGTGACACACCCTCATCATGACGCAACCGGAAACCACCAAAGCAGCCGTGGCAAAACCGAATTCCTCGGCACCCAGGAGAGCGGCTATGATAACGTCACGACCTGTTTTCATCTGCCCGTCCACTTGGACAACTATTCTATCCCGCAGTCCGTTTTTCATCAGTGTCTGCTGAGTCTCCGCCAGACCAAGTTCCCAAGGTGCTCCGGCGTGTTTTACCGAAGTCAAGGGCGCAGCTCCGGTGCCGCCGTCATGTCCGGAAATCAGTACCACGTCGGCATGTGCTTTGGCCACGCCTGCGGCAACCGTTCCGATACCGATTTCAGACACCAGCTTGACGTGTATTCTGGCTTTTGAATTGGCATTCTTTAAGTCGTAGATAAGTTGTGCTAAGTCCTCGATCGAATAGATGTCGTGGTGCGGAGGAGGAGATATCAACCCTACCCCCGGTGTGGAGTATCTGGTTTTGGCAATCCATGGATAGACTTTGTGTCCGGGCAATTGACCGCCTTCTCCGGGCTTTGCCCCTTGAGCCATTTTTATTTGAATGTCGTCAGCGTTGATGAGATAGTAACTAGTAACGCCGAATCTGCCGGATGCCACCTGCTTAACGGCACTACGTCTGAGATCTCCGTTTTCATCCGGGAAAAATCTTTCCGGATCTTCTCCGCCTTCACCCGTGTTGGATTTTCCACCTAACCTATTCATAGCGATGGCCAAAGTTTCGTGAGCTTCTTTGGAAATAGAACCGTAGCTCATGGCACCGGTGGCAAACCGCTTGACTATTTCCGAAGCCGGTTCCACTTCTTCTATTGGTATTGGAGGTCTCAGCGATTTTTCGCCGACACGCAAATCAAATAGTCCTCGCAGCGTAGCCAACTGTCTGCTTTTCTCATCTATGGCGTTGGTATATTCTTTGAAAATTGAGTACTGCTTGGAACGAGTTGAGTGTTGCAATTTGAACACCGTTTTAGGATCAAAAAGGTGCACTTCACCTTCTCTGCGCCATTGATATTCGCCGCCTATTTCAGTTTCGCGATAAGCCAATTCAGATTTAGGGGCAAAATAGGCAAGTCTGTGTCGGTGCGCAACGTCTTGAGCGAGGCTGTCTATGTTGGCACCGCCCAAGTGAGAAGCAGTGTTGGTAAAGTAGCGGTTCAGAAAACTCTTTTCCAAACCAACCGCTTCAAACACGTGCGCCCCGGTGTAAGAAGCAATAGTGGAAATGCCCATCTTGGACATGACCTTGAGAATACCTTTACCTGCCGCTTTAATGTAGTTCTTGACAGCTTGGCGCTCTGTCACGTCGCTTATTTCACCGGAACGAACCATATCAACTATGGACTCTAAGGCCAGATAAGGATTGACAGCGACTGCGCCGTAACCGATCAAGAGAGCCATATGATGTACCTCTCTGGCGTCACCCGCTTCGACTATTAAACCTGCTCTGGTTCTCGCGCGTTCTCTTACCAAATGGTTATGCACGGAGGCTGTCAAAAGAAGGGAGGGAATCGGTGCCATCTCTTTGCTTGAGTTTCTGTCAGAGAGGATAATGACATTGGCCCCTCTCCTGACGGCACTTATGATCTCATCGAGAATACGCTCGATGGCCTGTGCCATACCGGCTCCGCCTTTTGCTACTTCATACAGGCCATCAATGGTAAAAGCTTTAAAGCCGGGGGTCTCACCATTCTCGTTGATGTACATCAACTTGGCCAACTCAGCGTTGTCGATAATAGGAAATTCTATGGCTATTTGCCTGGCTGATTCAGGCGTGGGTTGTAGTAAATTGCCTTCCGGACCGATGGTATTGGAAAGAGAAGTAACCATCTCCTCTCGAATCGCATCCAGAGGAGGATTGGTAACCTGGGCAAAAATTTGATTGAAGTAATCGAACAACAACTTGGGTCTCCGGGAAAGAACTGCGATAGGAGTATCAGAACCCATAGAACCTATCGGTTCGGCAGCGTTTTTAGCCATGGGCGTGAGAAGGATCCTCAACTCTTCTTCGGTAAAGCCAAAGAGTCTTTGACGGGTAACGACCGTAGCATGTTGAGGTGTCAACATAAATCTGGGGGGCAGTTCTGAAAGGTTGATCATATTTTCGGCTACCCAGTCGCCGTAAGGGTGAGCTTTGGCCAGTTCCTCTTTGAGCTCCGCGTCGTTTAAGACTTTTTTTGCTTCCGTGTCCACCAAAAACATTCTTCCGGGCTGCAAACGACCTTTTTTCTCGATATCGGCCGGCGGTATCTCCAAAACGCCGACTTCGGAAGCCAGAACCACAAGTCCGTCTTTGGTTATCCAATAGCGGGCGGGCCGTAAACCGTTCCTGTCGAGAAGCGCTCCGACGATGGTACCATCCGTAAAGGCCACGGCAGCCGGTCCGTCCCAAGGCTCCATGATACAGGAGTGAAATTTAAAAAACGACTTGAGCTCTTGTGACATCTTGTCATTATGCTGCCATGCTTCTGGAATCATCATCAAAACGGCGTGGGGCAAAGACCTCCCGAAAAGATGCAGGAGTTCCAATGTCTCGTCAAAGGATGCCGAGTCCGAGGATCCTTCTGCCAGAATAGGCAAAATTCTTTCAAAACCTTTAGGCAATGCGTCAGAAGCCAGCATAGACTCTCTGGCTCGCATCCAGTTTCTATTACCGTTGACCGTATTAATTTCTCCGTTGTGTGCTATCACCCTGTAGGGATGTGCCAGCGGCCACGAAGGAAATGTGTTAGTAGAAAATCTGGAGTGCACCAAGGATATAGAGCTTTCGCAGAGAGGATTGGTTAAATCCTGATAGAAACTCTCCAATTGCTCACTCGCCAACATTCCCTTATAGACAAAAGTTCTACAAGACAGAGAGGGGAAATACACGCCCGGAACTGCGTGTTCCACGCGCTTTCGCACGACAAACAACAGGCGATCAAGCCCTATTCCCGAGATATCGGCGTATTGCCCGGAGACATCAGGCGCCATAAATACTTGTGTAAAAACCGGAGCCGTCGTAAGAGCAGACTTACCGGCAAAGTTCAGATCGACAGGAATATCCCTCCATCCGAGTACACTCACGCCTTCTTCGGCTGCTATAGCCTCTATCGCTGCTTTTACAACTGATTGGTCAGAAGCATCTTTTGGCAAAAAACACACTCCGGAACCGTAAAAACCTTTTGGCGGAAGTTCAAAAGAGACTGAGGACCTGAAGAGCTTGTCCGGCATTTGGATCATGATGCCTGCTCCGTCACCAGTCTCCGGGTCGGCGCCGTATGCTCCCCTGTGACGTAAATTACAGAGAGCCTGTATACCCAACTGAACGGTTTTATGACTCGGCGGGTTTGCTATATCGGCCACAAAAGCCACACCACAGGCATCGTGTTCAAAACGTGAGTCGTAGAGACCAGTTAGTTTAGTTTCTTTATTCATCATCCCTCAAATATTTCTAGAGTCAAAATACAAACACATATTTTACCCAAAAAGGGACGACACTGGCCCAAAAGTATTGTATCACTTTCACAGCCGGAAAACGTCGGTATCCCAAATAGCGATCGGGTAAATCTGTATTGAAAAAACGCCAATTGTTGTCTTGGAACTTTTGAAAAGCACGCCGGAAGTCCGGGAAGTACCTAGACGTATTCCGGCGCTCCAAAAGGTAGCAAAACGGGCGGAACGCCAACTCGTCCTTTTTCGTCCTGAAAATTCTCCAGTAAGGCAACCATAAACCTTGCTGTCATGGCAGTTCCATTGAGAGTGTGCAGATAGTTGGTACCACTTTCATATCTGCTTCTGATCTGCAGACGTCTGGCCTGATAAGAGGTTGTATTAGAACAGGAGGTTATCTCCCTATATTTACCCTGAGAGGGTACCCAGGCTTCAATATCGTATTTTTTGGCAGCCGAAGGACCGAGATCCCCGGCAGCGGTAAGGACAACACGATAAGGTATGCCCAAACCTCGTACTATTTCTTCTTCAATTCCCAAAATATAGGAATGAATTGCATCCGATTCTTCGGGATGGCAATAGATAAACATCTCCACTTTGTCAAATTGGTGTAAGCGGACAATACCTCTGGTATCCTTGCCTGCCGCCCCGGCTTCCCTGCGGAAACACGTAGAATAGCCGGCATATTTTAAAGGTAAACTTTCTGGATCCAGAATTTCACCTTGATGCAATCCTGCCAGAGCCACCTCAGAAGTGCCCGTCAAAAAAAGACCGTCCGGTTCCACCTTGTAGAGATTGCTTTCCTCTGTGGGCAAGAAGCCGGTTCCATACATAGCTTCCTCCCTTACCATCACGGGGGGTAGCACCAAAGTAAAACCTTTGGAAACCAGAGTATCTATGGCATAGCGATATAGAGCCAGTTCCAATAATGCTGACTTACCGCAGCGGTAAGTAAAACGCGCACCTGAGAGCTTGGCTCCGCGTTCCATATCGAAGTTGCCGAGTTCTAAATGATCTTTGGGAGTAAAAGAAAAAGTAGTCTTTTCGCCAACTTCTTTTACAACAAGGGCATCTTCGTCGCTCACGCCATCAGGCACATTATCGTCAGGAGGATTTGGAACTTTGGCAAGCAGTAAATCTCTCTCTGAAGTGAGTTTTGCCAATTCTACTTCGGCAGCTTGTAACTCCAGCTTCTTTTGCTGCAACTGTGCCAACATGGCGTCATCAGGGCGACCTTTTGGCTTTGTTTCTGATCTCAGAAGGTCGACTTTAGCTTGTAACTCACGCCAAGCGTCGTCTGCGGAAAGTAGATGTAAAAAAACTTCTTCCGCATTTTTTCTGGCGAGCTTGCGTTGAAATTCCGTTGGATTGGCCCTAGCGGCTTTCAGATCAATCAGCGCTGCCTGCCTTTGCGTCTGGACCTTGCGGAAGCTTTCGGTCGATAAATTTGGTTTTGCGATGGTTTGGGAGAGGCTGATTTGGAGGATGACTCCCGTTGGCCCGACGCTTCTCCCGTCCCGGTACCTTTCGAGACACTACGACCGGATGCGTTAGCAGCCACACGTGTCGTTGGACGACTTGGTCTCACACGACCTGGCTGATCGGCAACCAAAAGACCTTTTGCCACGGCAGAAGCAGAATACACCTGTCTGTCGAGTCCTCTGGCCTGCAGTCTTTCCCTGACGGTTCTGTACTTGGGTTCTTTTTCTTTCAATAGAGCAACTATTGGAGATGCGATGAAAATAGATGAATATGCACCGGAGAGAAGACCGATGAGAAGAGCCCACCCAAAGTACTGCAGGGTTTGGGCACCAAGGATATCGGCACCCAAGATAAGAACAGAGAGAATAGGCAAGATGGCCACCAGAGAAGTGTTGATAGATCTGGCCAATGTCTGGTTCATGGAGAGGTTGACGATGTCGGATATACTTAGGCGTCCCGTAGAACCGATGTGGGATACATTATCTCGTACCCTGTCGAATACTACTATCGTATCATAGAGGGAATAACCCAAAATAGTCAAAATGGCGACAACCGTATCCGGTGTTACCTGCAATCCCGTCAAAGAGTAAATTCCTATTACCACCATGACGTCGTGGATAACCGCTAGAACAGCAGCCATTGCCATTCTCCATTCAAAGAATATGGAGATATAGAGAGATACGACGATAAAAAATACTATCAGGGCTTCAATGGCTTTATCGGTAACAGAACTTCCCCAAGAAGGACCTACGCTATCGACACCAACGGCTTCCGGATTCACGCCCGCCAACCTGGCCAACGTATCCGTAACCCTAGCCACCTGAGTCTGATTTGGGCTTTGACCATTGCCCAGTTTGGCTTCGACTTGAAGAGTTTTGGTGGCAGCATTGCTACCCAGAACTGTAATCGTAGCCCCTGCATAGCCGAGTGGAGAAAGCGCCGTTCTGGCTTCTGCCGGAGTAACAGTAGCCGTTCTCACCTGCCAAGAGGTTCCTCCGGAAAAATCTATACCCAGATTTAATCCTCTGGTAGAGAGGGAAATAATTCCGGAAAATATCACAATAAGAGAGATGGCAAACCAGATTCTTCTCCGTCTGACAAAATCTATTCTTGTCCTGCCATAATAAAGTTTGTGATAAAAACCCTCTCGCTTGGCATGTGACGACGATGCCTCTTCGGAGTCAGAAAAAATTACGCTTTCTTGGACTAAAGAAGCTTCTGTGTCTTTGCTCTTTTTGGCTTTTGGCACAGCAGGGGACACAAAGGAGGGAACTTTCTCCGAAGTAACTTCATTTCCTCCGACCCGTGAGTCCCCCTCATCTTCGTTTAACTCGGAGTCAGAAAAGAAATCGTCCTGTTCTGTGCCATCCGGTTCGTCATCTGCATCCAAAGAGTTTTCCTCTTCGTCGACAAAATCTTCTTCGTCTACAGAAGATGTAAATTCAATTTCTTCGTCGTATTCTGACTCCAAAGAATCGGATGCAGATGAGACATCCGGCTCTTCGTTGCTTTCGTCATTACCGGAATCCTCGGAACGGCGCCTGGCAGCGTCTCCCGGTCTTATGATGTCGGGGCTCATGAAACAACTCCTGACTTGACAGTTTTATCATTGTTTTTATACGCTGCAAGACCTCTGGCAACACCGACCCAACGGGCTTCTGTAAAGAAACGATTCGATCCCAAAAGGATGACCAAAGGACGGGTAAAGAAATAGGATGTCAGCACGTCAATAAGCGTCGAAAGTCCCAGCATAAAAGCGAATCCTTTGACGGCACCGACGGAGAGAATCCAAAGTATCAAAGCAGCCAAGAAAGAAACGGCGTCGGCAGATAAAATAGTGCGATACGCACTCTTGAAGCTTTTGTCGACAGAAGCCCTAATAGATTTACCGGCTCTGACTTCGTCTTTCAGTCTTTCAAAATACACCACATAAGAGTCAACTGTGATACCGATAGAAACTATCAAACCGGTTACCCCAGAGAGGTCCAAAGTCAAACCAAAGGAAGTGTTGCCCAGAATACTGACCAAACCGTAAATCAAGGCTGCCGTTGTGGCAAGACCCACCAAAACTACTATACCAAGAGCACGATAGTAAATAATGGTATAGATCATGACCAAGAGCAAACCCAAGATTCCGGCAAAAAGACCCGCCGTCAGTGACGAGCTGCCCAAAGAGGGCGAAACGGTCTGCGCCGTTTCCTGTACCAATCTCACCGGAAGAGAACCGTAGTTGAGGTCAAGGGCTAAGTTACTTGCCTCTTGAGAAGTAAAGTTACCGGTTATCTGACCCGAACCGTTGAAGTGAGATGCCTCAATAATCGGAGCGGAAATAACTTGGCCGTCCAAGTCGTCGGCAACTAAAGTCTTGTAATATTTACTGGCCAGATCGTTAAATATTGTGCCGCCACTTGAAGAAAGAGTGAACTGAACAATCCATTGACCCGTCTGATTGACTGCGGCTGTTGCCGAAGAAATTATCTGTCCGTCTGCCTCTTGCCCGTTGATATATGCAGGACCAAGTATCATGCGAGGAGCGGCAATCTGACCGTTGGAAGGCAGGATGACGTTTTGACTGGGATTGTCGTTATTATTGGAGGTAGTAGGATAATCGGCATATATCGGATCTTCCACATCAGTGGCGGGCGGGCTATAAGTAGCGTTTCCGCTTGACCCAGTCGAATAATATGCAGAGCTATACAAATATCCACCCGCAGGCGTAGGTGGAACTTTATATGCCACCTTGGGTGCCGAATGACCTTTGGTTGCCTTAGGCGGCGTGTAAGCGGGGGCTCCCCCCAATACAGGCCTGAAAAACAGCTGAGCAGTGGTACCGATAACTTTCAGTGTTTCCTGAGGATTTTTGATACCCGGCAACTGTACAACGATTTGATTTCCCTCGGTTGTGACATTAGGTTGTGCCACGCCAAGCCCGTTCAATCTGTTATCCATTACATTGACGGCTGTCTGCAACTCAGACTGCGGCACCGGGTGGGCCGGCACAAAGACTACAGAGAGACCTCCTGCTAGGTCAAGACCTAACTTTGGACGCCAATTGGCAGCCAAAACACCCCCCAAAGAGGCCAGACATATTACTGTAGTTATAACTACACTGAAAATTAATTTTCGGCGCATATCTTATTTTGTCTCCGCGCTCATTTCTTATCAGATCCCCCGTATAGATTACGACAGTTCTTCATTTGTGTTGTCATCATCCGAAAAACTATTGTCTAGCTTAGCTTGAAATTTAGTCGTTTCTTCATTTAAATCCGATTTTGGCGAATCGTAGTTCTCCGACTCCGAGTAAGCGGACGCGCTTTGATCCCCGGAGTAATGTTCGTCGGGTGTCAGCGTACGGGCTACTGCATGTCTGAGCACACTTACCACAACCCCGGGAGCTATTTCTAAATCAACTTTATTATCATCCGTAATGTCAATTACTTTTCCGATCAGCCCGAATGAAGTGGCGACGACGTCACCTATCAAAAACTGATTTCCCTGATTCCTGGCATAAGGACTGTTGGAACCGGCCATTGATTTGGCGCGCATTCTTCTGGAGAAAACAAAAAAACCTATCATCAATACAATAAGTAAATAAAAAATCAGCACGGAACTGTTGGAAGTGGTGGTTTTCTTGGTTGAAGTCTTGGCCAAGAGAATTATAGCCGGACTCAACTTGGTGCTTAGTGAATTCAATCCGCCCTGTACGGCGGCAGTTAAGTGATAAATCATTAAAAATCCTCAGTCTATCTAAAATGGTTATGTCCGTTTGCGCGTTACTTAGCATAGCTTATACGCGAAATCGTGCGGTAAACCATTATAGTTTATGCCATAACCGACACCGGCACGTAGCACCCAAAAAATATGGTTCTCATCCTCCGGAACCCAAGTCTTCAGCTACCGAGTCAGTTGGCTTCGGTCAAGCTTTGCTGTCCACCGGTTTGTGTGTCAGAATCTTCAAGGATATAGGGCAACTGGGATTGCGGAGGCTCAATGCCCAAGTGTCTCCATGCCGCCAAAGAAGGTACCCGACCTCTCGGCGTGCGTAAAATCAAACCTGCCCTCAGCAAATAGGGCTCGTAGACGTCTTCCAAAGTATCCGGCTCTTCTCCCAGACTTACCGCCAAGGTGGACAACCCTACGGGTCTTCCTTCAAAACGCAGACAGAGAACTTCTAAAATTTGGCGATCCAAATGATCAAGACCCAATTTGTCGACACCAAATATTTCACAGCCCTGCATGGCTGATTCTTCCGTTATGACACCTTGTCCCCTGACCTGCACAAAATCCCTAACGCGCCTCAGAAGACGGATAGCAAGCCTCGGCGTACCCCGTGATCTTTTAGCTATCTCCCAAGCCCCTTCTTCGTCTATTTCCACATCTAAGATCCTTGCCGTTCTAAAAACTATGGAACGCAACTCATCGATACCGTAATGGTCCAAACGGGCCACAAAACCGAAACGATCGCGCAACGGTCCGGTGACAAGACCTGTTCTGGTTGTAGCCCCCACCAGAGTAAAGGAAGGCAAAGTAAGCCTGATGGCCTGTGCGGAGGGACCCTTACCTATCACAATATCGATGGCTTGGTCCTCCATAGCCGGATAAAGAACTTCCTCAACCGCCCTAGAAAGTCTGTGAATTTCGTCTATAAAAAGCACGTCCCCGGGGGCCAAACCGCTCAAAATAGCCGCTAGGTCTCCCCCGCGCGCCAATACCGGACCGGAGGTAACCTGTATTTTAGTACCCATCTCATTGGCCACGATAGAGGCCAATGTCGTCTTACCAAGACCGGGTGGGCCGGCAAATAAGATATGATCAACCGACTGCGACCTCTGTCTAGCAGCCTCAATTAAAATCGAAAGGTGTTCTCGAAGTGCGCTCTGTCCAACAAAATCACCGAGGTATCTGGGTCTTATTCCGGCTTCCAAAGCCTCCTCCGGCATGTCGGCCAGAGGAGATACACTACGCTCAGTTTCTTTGCGGAAAAGATCCGGAGAAGATGTGTTGAGTGTCGAATTGGGCTTTTTACTGCCGGAAAAGTTTTTATCTCTCAGTACATCATTATTCCCATCCGCATCTTGATTTTCATCGGATGAGAGAGAGAATTCCACATCGGCTGATAAGTTATGACTACCGTCTCCCATGAAAGAGGAGGACTCTGTATTATTGATGATTTCTCTTCTCGGACTCATTTGCGTTTCGCCAAACTTTGTAAAGATACTCTCAGCATATCTTCCGTGCTGAGCAAAGACAACTCCTCCTCGTCGAAGGCAGCGAGAACGGCCAAAGCTTCTTTTATCTCGATATCGCCGTAGCCAAGGGATCTGAGAGCTTCTGCCACCAAAAAGGCTCCTCCTGAAATAGGCGTTGCGCTCGTCAAAGGGGAGACATAGCCACCCGGTATCAAAGTGCCAAAGTTGGCATCGACAGATGTCAGCCAAGAGGTCTTAGCCAGCTTTTCACCCAATTCAATCACCAGACGTTGCGCCGTCTTTTTTCCAACTCCCGGAATTTTTGTCAGAACATCTAGGTCAGAATTGACGAGGGCAGAAATCAGACTGGGGAGGTCACCTAAAGCCAGGAAGGACATCGCCAGAGAAGGCCCCACCCCATTGGCCGTCAGCAGCAGCTCAAAAAATGCTCTTTCCTCTGAAGTAATAAATCCGTAAAGCGAAAATACCGCTTCTCTGATATGGGTGTATATCTTCAGATGTACTTCCGATTCGGGACGGGAGAGATAGTCTAAAGTCCTTTTGGAAACGGTCACCCGATAGCCCACCCCATTGACTGCCAGCGAGATTTGTGCCGTCGTATCGGCTACCGAGACGATTTCTTCCAAATGGCCGCTGAGAGAAGCAATCATCTTACATCTGCCGATGACTGACTTCTGGACATATGGAACTTCGTCGCATGTGCGATACGTCTGGAGGCAAGATGACAATAGGCAAGGGCCAGAGCATCGGCCACATCCGGAGGGCTTGGCATACTGTCAAGCCCCAACAATGTCATCATCATTTTTTGTACCTGGACTTTCGATGCACCGCCATAGCCGGCAACTGCCAACTTGACTTCGTTGGAAGTGTACTCGGCTATTTCCAAGTTGAATTCAGAAGCGGTCAGCAAAGCCACGCCGCTGGCTTGTCCTACTGCCATGGCTGTTTTAGCATTGGTTTGAAAGAAAACTCTTTCCACTACCACCGTATCCAATTGTTGCTCTTGCAACAGTTTACGCAGTTCAAGCCGCAATTCGGCTAACCTGTCAGGAACGGGTAAGGCTGGATCAGTAGTAATGAGTCCGGCTTTGATCACTGTCGTAACGTTATTGCTGCGCAACAGGAGTCCGTAACCACAACGGGACAGTCCGGGGTCTATGCCTAAAACAAACATATGTTCGATACTAGTACACCCGACAGACAAATAAAGCATACTCATCTGTCTTTATTGTAATTTCAATCTTTACGCTGTAATGGCAGCCAAGAGTTCATCCGGAACGACCAAATTAGACCACACGTTCTGCACATCGTCGTTTTCCTCCAAAAGGTCGATCACATGCAGAACTTTTTTCGCCATGGCTTCATCCGTTACTTCAGCCTGGTTCGAGGACACCATGAGTAGATCAGCTGACTCATATTTAATTCCGTTTTGCTCCAAAGCATCCCTGATACGGTTAAAGTCAGAGGGGTTACAGGTGATCACCCAAGAGTTGTCTTCCAAAACGATATCTTCTGCCCCGAGTTCAATAGAAAGAGCCATGGCGTCATCTTCGGACATCGAAGCCGGAATCATAATGACACCTTTTCTCTCAAATTGCCAAGCCACTGCCCCGGGCTCAGCCATAGAGCCGCCGTTCCTAGAAAAAATCGTTCTCACTTCCGCACTGGTACGATTCCTGTTGTCTGTCAGACACTCTACTATTAGAGCTACCCCGCCGGGTGCATATCCTTCATAACTGATGGCCTCGTAGCGCACGCCTTCCAGTTCGCCGGTACCGCGCTTGATAGCGCGTTCTATGGTTTCCATGGGTACAGAGGCGTCTCTGGCCTTTTGGAACATAGTCCGCAAAGTTGCATTGGCGTTAATATCACCGCCGCCTTCCCTGGCAGCTACTTCAACCTGGCGTATCAATTTGGCAAACAACTTGGATCTGGCTTTGTCTTTAGCACCTTTTTGATGCTTGGTAGTCGCCCATTTTGAATGACCGGACAATGGTTTCCTCCCGTTATGAAAAGTAATTTCAGATTACTAAAATTTTATTTAAAAAGCTATTTCAAACGGATAAAAATCCGTTATGTCAAATTCTCACATTTCTGTCATGACTTGCATTCTACTCTCTGGACTCCATGTAGAGGTACCGGACTGTGATTTGGAAGCCGGTACAAACCAAAGAGAGCCGGTAAGCATAAGGCTCGGGGCATTGAGGCGTTTGGGCAGGGACGGCGCCGAGGAAGCTTTTTTGAGAGCGCCATAGAGGCCGGGGGGGTATTTTGTCAGCAAAATAGCTGTTTGATCGATAAAAAAAGATCTGTCAATCCCCGTAAGTCTAAGTACCAAAGACGATGTGGAAGGCCAAAGACGGGTCGGTATCGCCATAAGCTTGATAGCTAAGATAGCCGTTCTTTCTTCCTTGCGTCTTAGGGCAGCCACCTGAGAGGCCACAACGGCTTCCAACTCTATTCTGTCCAAAGAAGAGAGAACTCCTGTAGTAAAAACCAATGCCGACTTTTTACTTGATAGAGCAAGCGCCAAGCCATTGATGCATACGTCGTCATCGGTTGTATAAACTTCCGGTATCCCAACTCCGGCAACCAAACATAAGTTTTCCAACACACCGAAGAGTCTTGGTTCTATTTTAGAATTCAACTTGATAGCTCCGATTTGCCTGAGAATGCGTCTGCCGGATCCCAAAAAGACCGAGACACCAAACAGGAGCAAAAAAACGACCAATAAACCAACAGCAGACAAAATACCCACAAAAAGACCGATAAAAGAACAGAGCAAAACAGCAACGACGACCAGGAGCGTCACGACTGCTTTAGGGGCTTTGGAAGTCGGAGGAAATTGTGTCAGATAATCAAAAACTGAGTCTGTATTGTATTTTGTCGGCATGTGTATCCAAATTGTCTAATATACTTTATTGAATTATAACAGCGTTACCACAGTAAAAGCGAAAAAACTCCCTTCCACCCTTTCTCAAACTAAGCTACTTCGTATCCACAAAAGAGAGGAAATATAGGGAAATCATATAGATAGCTTATCTTCTACTGCGTAACGCTTGTCTTCCCGAGATCGCTCAAGGCGCCGTAAAAGTCTTGCAAATATCTATCTGCCAAGTTAGAAACAGACATTTGCTCCGCACGTAAAATACCTTTAGCGACGAGTTTTCCCCGCAAATCGGCATCTTTGATCAGCGTTGACATTGCTTTTCGCAAGGCCATGTGGTCGTTGGGGGCAACGAAAAAAGCGGCATCGCCTGCAGAGGCACGATACCCGGGTATGTTAGAGCACACGACGGGCACCGAAAGAGCCATCGCCTCCAAAACAACTATGCCAAAGGATTCTCCGGTAAGAGCCGGAGCCACTAGCAAATCGGCTGCTTTCATGCGGGCATACTTTTCCCCGTCCGACACTCTCCCCAACCAAAAAATATTTTCCAAAGTCGAATATTCAGCCTGTAATCTGGCCATTTCTGCTCCGGTCCCCAAAATGTTGACACGTACTTGATCTTCTAAGTCAACGAGAGCCTTTAGCAAGACCTCAAGACCTTTGCGCGGTTCCAGCCTGCCGACAAAACATATTTCAAATACGCTTTTGTCGCCAAGTACGTATCGATCACGGTAAGGCTTTACTGTGCTCAGGTATCCGAAGTCAATTCCGTTAAAAACCACGGAAGCCTTTTGAGAATTTCTTACCCCTATCACCTTGGCTAAAGTATGCTGTGCCGACTTAGAAACCGCATAGCAGAGATCTAGTTTCGCATAAACCGTCCTGAGGGTCACCCCGGCTGCTTTATATGCGTGTCCGGCGCCACTTCGATGAAACGTGGCGGCCATCACTACTTGATTCCCGCTCCTCTTTTTCCGAACTCGCCAAGAGGCTCCGAGAGACAGAACGGGTGTAAAGGGTTCGTGAACATGAACGACATCGGGAGACCATCCCCGAATAGTTTTGAGCATATCGTTGGCTGCCTTCAACGACAATGTTACCGGCGCCACAGAACCGTTGGCCGGAACCGCCGCGGACTTTCCCACGGTATAGAAAACAATCATTCCGGAATGCACGGGCGTTTTTGATTCAACGGAGGTGCTTAGAGAATCGCCTGTTTCTCCCGTTTCTTCTGACTCTGTATTGCCGGCACGCCAAAAACGTAAGCGAGAGAGAAAGTTCCCGTATTTACCTCTTTGCCAATTGCGGGCCATACCACGATAGGCATTGTCTTTCCCTTGATACGTCTCGTAAGGTACTTCAATTGGCATTTCACCAGGTGCTATCAAAAGCACATCGTGACCTCTAGCGATAAATTGCTGTGAGAGCAGAATTGATTGATTTTGGACCCCGCCCGGCATAGACAAACTATAAGGACAGACAACGCATATTTTCATACGTCAATAGCGCTTTCCTGAAGGCCGTTACCACCGCTGTCTGCGGCGGGACTTTCTTCCAGAAAAATAGGTTGAAATACGTGCCACTGGGAAGGTGCTTTCTGAATAAGAGTTTCAAAATTGCGTGCCAGTTCCTGCGTAACCCTGATTACGTCTTGCTTGATACCCGCATATCTTTTGGTATCGATCGGCGGTAGGATAACACCGTGTGCTTTGCCATTAGGGTGCTGGTAAACGGCACAGGGCAAAAGAGTGGCGTCGTTGTGTAAAGCCAGTAGGGCCGGTCCGCCGGGAAGTTTGGCTCGGCGTCCAAAAAATTCCACTTCTATGCCGCCGCCCGATATATCTCTGTCGGCTACCAAAGCTACCATACCTTTATTTTTCAGCACTTTGGCCAACGATGGGCTTGCATCCGGAGAAAGTGGGATGATTCGCAAACCCAACTTCTCGCGTTTTTGCTTAAACCATTCAAATAGCGACGGGGGCTGGATGGCCTCGGCCACGGTAGTCACCTGCCAACCCTGCCTGGCAAACCAAAGCGCTCCGATCTCCCAGGAGCCCAAATGCGGTAAAGCCAAAATAACTTTCCCGTTGGTCTCCAGGGCCTCCGCGAGAAACTGTTCGCCTTCGATGGACCAATATTTTTCTAAAGCGGCAATTGACCGAGAAGTGAGTCCTGCGACCTCCGCCCAGTACCTTCCATAGTCCTTATAAGCCTGGTAAACGGCTTTTTGCAACTCTTCTTGGTTTTTTTGACTCAAGACAGCTTGTAGATTATTTTTTACGGTAGCAAACTGCGCCGGAGATCTGTCAGCCAAACGCATGGATACGGATTCTGCCAAATAGATAGAGAGTTTTCTTGGCATTAAAGATAAAAACAAAGCTATCGCTCGATAAAGCAAATAGGCCTTTTTCAGCCTCATGGCTTCACTTTTGGAGTTCATATATACAACACCCGCTTATCGTGGTCCTATGATCCGAAAATAAATGGAATGAGAACCATATCCGTTGATCAGATACTAGCAACAATTGACAAAATATAGATGGCTTTGTCAGTATTTATAGCACTGCAAATGTCATACCTAATCCATACGATAAGGGGTATTTTACTTGTCCCGCTTTTCTCTGCGAACTTTTTTTCTCTCAGCAAAAAGACTTTGTCCTTCGCCAAAGTGGAATAGAGCTTCGCCCCCTGTCATGCGTATACGGTTCGCACGCTTACCAGAAGAGCGTGAGGAAATATTGGCTTTGCGCCTCGGCTTATAATAACTTGCCGGCCATACTCCGTCACGAGAAGCCGGAGCGCCGCGACGGGAGCGCCAAATTGAGTAGACTTTCGGATTTTTCCATTCCCCGAGTTGCTTGGTGTAATCGACTTGGGGTATCTGCATCCAAACTCTGTAAAATCTACCTATAGCCGTGGCAATACACAACACCAGGAGCGCCAACAGCATTTCAATCAACACGATATGAAGTACCATGGCCACACCTAAGAAAATGAGTCTTTCGGCGCGCTCCATTAGGCCGCCGTTGGCTTTCAAACCGAGAGTTTCGGCCTTGGCTCTTTCATAGGAAATAATTTGGGCCACAACCAAAATTGCCAAAGGTACCAATGCATATTTTGGATGAGAACCGTTGAGAAAGTAAAATACGACGCCCGAGAAAATGATGGCATCCGATACCCTGTCGACGACGGAATCCAGAAAAGCCCCCCTAACAGAAACCGTATTGGCGGCTTTAGCTACGGAACCGTCCAAAAAGTCCATCAGACCGCCCATGGTCAACAAGACGACGGAAATATAAAAGTAGCCTTTGGCGACCAAAAGAGCAGTAGCAACCGCCAGACAAAGACCTATAACGGTAATAAAATTGGCTCTGACGCCGTGGGCCGCCAACAGAGGTCCGAGTTGGTACCACTTATATTTTTTACCGGAAGAGAAAACGGGAGACTCCAATTGCAAACTGTCATCAACTGATAGCTGCTCCGGTTGTTGTGTATTTACGGAATCCGCAAGTGAACTTTGCTTTTTTCGATTTCCGTCGATCATATGATCTCCTATTGTAATGAATTAAATGTCGCTTTTCAAAATACCGACTGTTTCAATTCATATTTCATCTTATCAGAACCTTACTCTGTCATCATGCTTACCAAAGCACTATTGTTTCTCTTAAGACTCGATAAGTGATCCGGGCCAACAGGCCGTAATCTTTTCAAAAGTTACGTCAAGTGACTCCGGCAATACCCGTGTTGAAGCAACTGCTGTCATAAAACTCGTATCTCCGGCCCAGCGCGGCAAGGCGTGCAGGTGTAGGTGTTCCGGAATACCTGCTCCGGCCGCTCTGCCCAGGTTGGCGCCTATATTAAATCCGTCCGGATCGTAAGCTCTGCGCAAAGCGCTCACCGCCGATTTGAGTACCTTCCAGATATCTGTGTACTCTTCTTCGCTGAGTTCGTCAATATCGCCAACGTGACGAATCGGCATGATCAGCATGTGTCCGGTACCATATGGGTAAGCATTGAGAAGCGCCATACTGTAGCGTCCAAAATAAATTAAATGACTTTCTATACTGGGCTTTTCACCGGCTGCAATGTGGCAAAAAACACACTTTTTCGTGGCAATGCCACTCAAATTCTCCTTAGTTACACCGGAAGCACTTTCTCCTTCGGTGTTGATGGTATGTTTTGCCTCCGGAGAAGAAAACTTTGAAGACATCGGGTCCCTTTTTTCTTCGGCAGCGACTTTATTCACGTACTCAGAACGCCACCCGGCCCAGAGCTGATCAAAGCTCACTAGGATAATTCCTTTTCAACGCGGACAGCGGACGGGTTGTCAATGGCAAAACCCTCCGTCGGATTCGACCAGTGCTTTTGAATATCTTCTTTGATTTTGGCGATGAAGTCCTCTTTTTGAACGGCTCTGATCGGGTCTTTCACACCGCGTAGGTTGATACCTACCGTACCGGAGGCGACATCTTCATCCCCTACGGCAAGAATATAAGGTATCTTTTCTAGTTTGGCTTGGCGAATCCTCGCTCCGAGAGGTTCTTTTGCCTGCATATACTCAATTCTAATACCTTCAGCTGCCAATAATTCCTTTAGCTGTAAACAATACTCTTCATGGGTGTCTCTGATAGGCAAAATTTTGACCTGTACCGGAGACAACCAAGTCGGCAGAGCACCGGCGTAGTGTTCCAGCAACACGCCAAAAAAGCGTTCCACTGTACCAAAAAGCGCCCGGTGAATCATGACAGGCCGGTGCTTGGTATTGTCGGAGCCAATATAGGATATGTCAAATCTCTGCGGCAGCTGAAAATCGAGTTGGACAGTAGACATCTGCCACGTACGACCTATGGCATCTTTGGCTTGAACAGAAATTTTAGGACCGTAAAACGCTCCGCCGCCTTCGTCTAAAACCAAAGGTATATTCATGGCATTAGCCGTATCGTGCAGGGCTGTAGTAGCCTCTTCCCATTCTTGATCCGAGCCCACTGCTTTCCCCTCGGGACGGGTAGACAACTCCAAATAGAAATCATTCAGTCCGAATTCGCGCAGCAAATCCAACACAAAAGTCAGGATCGACTTCAGTTCTCCGGTCATCTGCTCTCTGGTGCAAAAGATGTGCGAGTCGTCCTGAGTCATACCCCTAACTCTGGTAAGACCGTGAATCACGCCCGATTTTTCATACCTATACACAGTGCCGAATTCAAATAGTCGCAAAGGCAACTCTCTGTATGAGCGCTGTTTGGAACGGAAAATTAAAATGTGGAAAGGACAGTTCATGGGTTTTAGGTAATATTTGTTTTCTCCGTCAATTTCCATAGGCGGAAAAATATTTTCCCCAAACCAATTCAGGTGTCCGGATATTTCAAAAAGGTCGCCTTTGGTGATATGCGGAGAATAGACGAATTGGTACCCTTCCTGCTCATGGCGCATCCGGGAATAATCCTCCATAATTTTTCTGACCAGGCCGCCTTTGGGATGGAAAACAGCTAATCCGGAACCAATCTCGTCAGGAAACGAAAAGAGATCCAGTTCTAAACCAAGTTTGCGGTGGTCACGACGTTCTGCTTCAAGCAAACGATTCAGATGTTCGTTCAGCATTTTTTCTGATTCAAATGCCGTGCCATAAATCCTTTGCAATTGCTGCTTTTTCTCATCCCCGCGCCAATACGCCCCCGCCACTTTGAGTAGCTTGAAATGTCCGAGTCTACCTGTGTGAGGGACGTGGGGACCTCTGCATAAATCTACAAACCACTCGCTATTGCGATAGGCACTGACTTTGGAGGCGTTTGGAGCCGCCTCGGTGGCAATTTCCGCGGCAATCTCCCCGGAAGAGGAACCGGTACTAGCGATGTTCTCTATTATTTCTGTCTTGAAAGGCTGGTCAGAAAAGATACAGAGTGCCTCTTGCGGTTCATACTCCTCTCTTAAAAAGGGTTGTCGTGCGGCAATAATTTTTCTCATCTCCGCTTCGATCCGTTCTATATCGGCTTCTGTGAAATGCTTACCGTCCGGAAGGAAGAAGTCATAATAAAAGCCGTCTTCAATCGCCGGCCCGATGGCAAAATATGCCCCCGGCCACAGAGATGTCACAGCTTGGGCCATCACATGGGCGGTAGAGTGTCTGAGAATATGTCTTCCCTGCGCGCTGTCGGAGTCGATCAACTCGAGTTGATCAGCATCTTCCAAAGCATAGGTAAGGTCTTTTTCTTCTCCGTTGACCTCTGCTGCTATGACATTTTGGACAAGCTTTTTATCTAAATGTGTGAGCAAATCCAGAATCGTCGACCCCACATCAAGAGTTATGCTTGTTTCGTTCCCCACATGAACGGTAATAAGTTCATTGACTTCCGCTCCCACTAAGACTCCTTATACGCTATCGGCGCTCTTGAAACGATTTTATTTATTTGAAATGTTAGCATTACATAGACATGGGATAACATTGAAATAGACCAAAATGATCCTGCAAGATACCTGGCTAATTCCAAAGACCAAGAAATACGTTGGTAACCGAGAGGATAACTCGCAAAACCCTCCTCTCACTCACAAAGAATTATCTGGTAAAAATATTAGGAGCTATTGTTATTCTTACCATGTCGTGCATTTAATGGCTGCCTCTATCTTGGAATTAGCAAGATAGAGGCTCTTTTCCCATAACCGATAGCGATGGCAGAGGACAAAAAGACGGTTTCCGTAAAGACACTAAGTAAGCACCCATTTAAAATATGACGATATGATCTGGGGTATTTTCCATCACTTCAGTGATGGTAAAATCTCTGGCCTTGCCAACAGCTATTAACTAAAATGGCTTTCATATCATCTATAAAATTTACTTTTCGAATTGTAGTAATGAAAAAAATGCGAATTCTGACCTATGTATACACAGCTATGTAAAAGATGTTTTTCTAAAAAAGCATGGCAGTTAAATAGTGAAAGAAAAGTAGTACATACAAGACTTACCGGAGTTAGCTACTTAAATCAACACCCAGTAAAGCAGCCGTTTGTACAACATTATAGCCAGAGTGAGCAGCTTCGTCTATCACCAGCAATGCTGAGGGTACGTCAAGATCATCATCCAGATATTGTCGCACCTGTTTTGCAAAAGAAGTGCTGCCGTCTGAGTCAGTGACTTTACCCAACGAAGACTTTTTCCAAAGATCCAGTCTTTCCTCAGCCGTGTCCATCATGGCAGAGCTCCAATCGATGGAGTCTCTGTAGTGTCTGGAAAGCAATGCCAGTCTTATGGCAGCGGCCGAATGATCTTTTAGCAGATCTGATACGAAAACAAGATTACCAAGAGACTTGGACATTTTCTCGCCTTCGTATCTCAGCATGGCTACATGCATCCAATGTTTGGCAAACTGCTTTTTTGTGACACTTTCAGATTGAGCCGTTTCACATTCGTGGTGAGGAAAAATAAGATCGGTTCCACCCCCATGGATGTCTATAGATTCCCCTAATTCTCGCAAAGCAAGGGCAGAACATTCTATATGCCAGCCCGGTCGCCCCGGTCCCCATAGGGAATCCCAACTCGGTTCATCCTCCAGTGATGGCTGCCATAAGACAAAATCCAATGGATCTTCTTTGTAAGGGTCTTCAGGATGCCCGCCGCGCTCTTTGGCCAAGTCCAGCATTTCTTCTCTTGAAAGGTGACTGATCTGGCCAAATTGGGCAAAACTGGAAACGTCAAAGTAAACAGAGCCGCCTCGAGTATAGGCATAGCCGGCTTCTAACACCATGGCAATAAAACCCAAAATGTCATGGATTGCCGAAGTTGCTCTGGGTTCTCCGTAACAGGGAAGTAAGCCCAATGCTTTCATATCGCGCTGAAACTTGGCTATTTCTCTCGCTGCCAAATCCAGATAATTGACTTCCAGCTGTCTTGCCTTGGCCAAGAGGTCATCGTCGACATCGGTTATATTTCTTACACACCTTGTCTCATAACCTTTGTCACGTAAGTGTCTTTGGAGTACGTCATAAGTGAGATAAGTTGCCGCATGACCCAAATGAGCCGAATCATAAGGTGTAATCCCGCATGTGTATAGCTTGACAACTTTTTTTGGGGCAAAATCTTTATTCTCTTGCGTAGCTGTGTCATAAATGCGCATAGCAACAGGGGGCGCTGCTTCATTTTTGTTCATGCAATACAGAACTTTCTGTTCCAACGTTGGATTATTTTCTTTTTACAATCCTAGTATGCCGAGAGTGACATGTGACTTGTATATGATATTTAAATTGACCAGCACGGCGGTCATTTGCTCGATGGGACCGGCGTTAGCAAGTCCGCCACAATTCAAGGCTCGCAATCCCGTAACTTTTTCCACCATGGCCATGGTTGCATTTCTTGCTGTCACGTCATCGGCACACACCAACACATCGGCAGTTAGGGTACTCGCTATATCGGCTACTTTGCCTGCCGGCAAGTGCTGAAATGCTATCGACACTTTTGTTTTCGGCAATAGGGCTTGCATTTCTGCGGCCATAGAACCTCTGGCCGGAATCCAAGGGTGCAGTTGTTTACCGGCCAAAAACATTGCGTTAACCATTGACACCAGCACCTTTTCTTCCAAGAGATTCCTTAGCTTATAAAGAACGTCCAAACAGGCCTCGGCAGGTGCCGCACAAATTACCAATTCGTTGTCACAGGCTTGCTCATTGGTGGCCGGAAGCAAAGCTAAGTTCTTGTCAGACCACTCCTCCAGGAGAGCAGATACGATCTGCTGACTCTTCTCCAAAGACCTGGATCCAACCTGCACCTCGATTCCGGAGGCTGCCAAGCGAAGAGCTACCGCTTGCCCGGCGGGACCGGTGGCACTTATTATACCTACACGCATAAGAACTCCTTTTTGGATTGCGGCAACAGGAATACCTACCAAAACCAGATGTTGATAAAATGTCTGTGACAAAGACATTTTAGTCTCAGTCACCGGAGAAAAGATAGTTTTGTTTAGCAAAACTATTATTTCGATAAATACCGATCGGCAGAATTCACAACTTGTCCGATAACCAGCTTTGTGAAGCAGAAAATAACAAGATTTTTTCTTCTTTTCGCCTAGTGGAGATCTGTTGTCTGCGAAACAAAGTAGCAAATATAAAAAGCACTGTCGCTGGCAGCAGGAGCAGAGCGGGTCCTCCGCTTTTATAGGCATACTCCACCGAGACCATCCAAATGGTGATAGCAATAGCCACTTTCAAAATCCTGTTTGACATCTTACGCGAGAGCATCCAACCGCAGATCATCCCCGGAATCCCCATCAGAGTAAGGAGTAAGAACAGTTCCATATCAAAGCTGGCAAACCAGAGTTGACCCGCGGCGGCAAAAATAGCCAAGGGTGCCGCCTGCAGTAAATCAATGGCCACCAAATCCTGCGAAGACATTTCCGGGAAGATCAAGCTCAAAAACGACACCGTTAGAGAACCGGAGCCTATAGAAGTCAGACCAAACAAGAAGCCTGAGGCAATTCCCAGAATTAGCACGGCTACTTTTTTGTATGCAGACACTCCGGAAAATCCATCAGCGTTTTCTTGTACTTCTGCGCCCCTGACGCCACGGTATACACTGCTTAGCGGTAACCAACGTCTTGTCTGCCCAAAAGTTTGACTGCTTGGATGTCCTCTTGTTGGGTTCTTTCCGGCTACTCTTGAGGCGTCCCGGTATTCTGTGTATAAGCGTCTATTTTGATAAACCGATGTCTTGTAAATACTAGCCATGAGAGCTGCGGCACAGACACTCAGCAAAACCGCAAAAGCATAGTTCCAATACGCATGAAAAGCTTTTTCGTTGATAATTTTTGAAAATACCCATGTGCCCAAAAGAGCAGCCGGAAGCGAACCTAGCAGCAAAAACCGGATTATACCCGAATTGAGCTTTTTGCCTCTCGTATGCAGTGCGGCAGTCGCCGGTTTCAGGAAAGCTGAAGAGAGAATACCGGCGGTAATGATTTTCGAGAGTTTAAGACCGGAAAATAGGTTAAGAAGCGGCACCAACAGTGCATTGGCCCCCGTACCGCCCATACCGAGCAATACGCCGGCCAAAAACGCAAGTAGGGCTACTGTCATCTACAACCTCGACTTTGTGCAATTTCTTAATTATGACTAAATATATCATCATTGTCTGAATACTATGAATAAATTGACTTTTTATTCAAGAAATTCTCACAAAGCCTACAGGGTAAAAAATTATTTATACGCTGTGATCACGATTTTAATCACCGATACCTACAGGCAGCGCAATTCCGGTTTCACCGCCATGTTCCAGATCATCGCCATAGGACAACTCAGAACGGACTTTTACATAGTGTCTCTCAGCAACAAGGCTAATGCCCAGAGCCAGATAGCACGCAAGCGCGCCTGCTAAAGCGGCATTCCTGGCACCAAAATGAGCTGCCAGCCAGCCGATGAAAGGACCGCCGATCGGAGTGGTACCCATAAAGGCAATAGCCCAAAAAGCCATCACCCTACCCCTCATCTCAGGAGAAGCCGCCAGTTGCAGTGTGGAATTGCCCATTGCCAGAAAACTCACGCTCCCAAAGCCGACAAAAAACAGGGCTACGTACTCAACTCCGAGGTTGCCTGCCAATGCCGAGGCCAAAACGGCCAACCCAAAAGCAGAAACCGAGATTTGCAGTGCTCTCGTCCCCGACTTACCCTTGGCTGCTACGAGCAGTCCGCCAATAACGGCTCCAATGCCCATCACGGCTGTCATTACGCCAAAAGTCTCTGAGCCATGTCGGAAAGTATCTTTGGCCAACACGGGAAGGGTGACCTGAAATTCATAAGTGAATGTTCCGATAATTCCCATCATTATCAGCGGAACAAGAAGTTCGGGTACTCCTCTGACATAGCGAAAACCTTCTAACAGTTGCCCTTTGGCCTTTTTCACTTCTCCAACCGGTTGCAGCTCTGCTACGTCCATCCGAAACAAAGAGGTTGCCACCGGAATAAAGCTGACGGCATTGAGAGCAAAGCACCAGCTCTCTCCGGCGGATGCAATGATGATGCCGGCAAAGGCCGGTCCGATGGCTCTGGCAACATTGATAAAGGTAGAATTGAGACTAATAGCATTGCGTACCTGCTCTCGTCCAACCATTTCCAGGACAAAAGCCTGTCTGGCAGGGTTTTCAAAGCAATTGTTGAGCCCCAAGACAAGAGACATCACCAATATTTCCGTATACGTCGTTGAGCCTGTAAATGTGGAAAATGCCAGTACTGCTGCCTGTATACCCATAAGAATTTGTAGCCAAAACAGCAATTTTCTTTTGTCAACGCGATCAGCCACCAGGCCGGCGTAAGGACCGAGTAGTAAAGTAGGCAGTGTCTGTAGCGCCACCGTGATACCCAGGTCAGTAGCAGAATGGGTAAGCACCAGCACCAGCCATGATTGAGCAGTCCCCTGCATCCAAGATCCGATCATAGAGAGCAGTTGGGAAAAAGCATATCGTCTATAGTTCCTAATAGACAGAGATGAAAATGTTGTATTTATCAGTTGCATGGCGATTCATTCATTAAAAAACTCTTTAGCTATTCTAACGATTTTATCCCTGTATGTATTCCGTATATACTTACGACCTTTACAAGCATTTCCGCTGATACCTTAAAAAAGAAGGTGGTATCTCGCAACAGAAAATAATTGTTTATCCTATATGATTACTTACACACAAGAACGGGATCATAGGTGAGTCAAAACATCAT
This sequence comes from Actinomycetes bacterium, assembly GCA_021829645.1. GTDB lineage: Bacteria > Actinomycetota > Acidimicrobiia > Acidimicrobiales > Bog-793 > JAJZMK01. Next base: position 34,370 of record JAKBPI010000007.1, read on the forward strand.
TATCGAAACGGTAGAACTGACAAAAGTATACTCGCAGATGTCAAAACCCGCCGTCAATCAATTGAATTTGGAAGTCGCCCAAGGCGCCATTTTCGGCCTCTTGGGACCAAACGGCGCCGGGAAAACCACTACGGCCGGCATGTTGACAACAAGAATCATTCCCACTTCCGGTGCTGCGCATGTAGCCGGAATAGATGTCCTTACTCACCCAAGTTTAGCCAAACAAATGATGGGCATCGTTTCACAACAAAATACTCTAGACAGAGCCCTCACGGTCAAAGAAAACTTATACTTTCACGGACTTTTGTTCGGGATGGGAAAGCAAGAAGCCGGCCAAGAAGCTGCCAGATTGCTCGAAGAGTTTCAACTCGCCAACTGGCAGGACAAAAGCGTCTTTGCCCTCTCCGGCGGCATGGCTCAACGCCTGATGGTAGCGCGTGCCATAATGCATAGACCGGCTGTTTTGTTTATGGACGAACCTACTACCGGCTTGGATCCCCAAAGCAGGCTGGTACTGTGGGACATCTTACAAGAACTCAACAACGAAGGACAGACTATCTTTTTGACAACCCATTACATGGAAGAGGCCGAAAAGTTGTGCGGACGAGTTGCCATTATGGACCACGGCATAATTATTGCCAACGATACCCCCTCTAATCTCAAAAAGTCAATAGGCATAGACACAGTTGTCAGACTGGAAATTAAGAACGACATTGACAAGATGAAAAATAATATTGCGCAATACTTACCACAAATTATTTCCACGCGCTCACAGCAAAATACTTTGGAATTACAAATCTCAAAAACAGACAATTTACTGCCAAAAATAGTTAACGCTTCGGAAGCAATAGGTGTAGAAATCACAAATGTGACCATATCTGATCCGACTTTGGAAACGGTATTCATCACCCTTACCGGAAGAGAACTAAGGGAATAAAACAATGGAAATTAAAACACCGCAGACTTTGGAAGAAAAGCATATAGTCACAACTGCCCAAATGACAGTGACACTAGCCAGCAGAAAAGCTTTTTTTGCTTTGGTAAAGCGTGACCTGACGGTTTTGAAAAAAAACATTTGGGAATTCATCCTGCGCACGATTATCCAGCCATTTTTGCTTGTCTTCGTCTTTTTGTATGTATTTCCTTCTATCGGACAGGGCATAGGTGGCGGTACAGGAAGGACAGAATCGGCATTTGCCACCGTACTGGTGCCCGGCGTGGTGGGGATATCTATCATGTTCCAGGGAATTCAATCCGTTGCTTTACAACTGGCTACTGAGTTTGGTTACACACGTAAAATCGAAGATAGGGTGCAGGCTCCCTGCTCTATTTATTTGGTAGCTTTGGCCAAAGTCCTTTCTGGTGCCATCCAGGGACTCATCGCCGCCCTGATCGTGTTTCCCATAGCCGACGTCGTGCATGCCAACTTCGTTACCCCGCATCTCAATGTGGACTGGCCCATAGTCGTCACCCTCATTCCAATTGTCTGTATAGCCATGTCATCTCTTGGACTTTTGCTCGGCACTACCTTTGAACCCCGCAACATAGGTTTGATGTTCGGCTTTGTTATACTGCCTATCACTTTTTTGGGCGGTACTTATTATCAGTGGACCAGGCTGGCACCTGTCAAAATAGGTTCTTTTCACTGGCTGCAAACCCTGGTGCTGATCAATCCTTTGATCTATGTCAACGAAGGGTTGAGGGCGGGATTAACCACCGCCGGCCATATGAGTCTTTATGCCGTATATCCGGTTTTGACAGGATTTCTTGTAGTATTTTTATCACTTGGGCTGAAGCAATTCAAAAAGCGTGTTCTGTCTTGATTTCTATGGGTCAAAAGTAGCAACTTATGCTTGACCTTCGGCTGCCATGTTGCCGATAAGAAGTTCTGTACTGGCGTGATCCAGCGGTCTGCCGAGTAGAAATCCTTGGGCCCCGTTACAACCGACTTCTGCTACGACACTGAGTTGGCTTTCCAACTCCACCCCTTCGGCTACCACTTCCAGATCCAGAGTCCTGCCAAGAGCTACTAAGGTTTGCACCACAGAAACATCTTCGGCAGATTCAGCTAGTGACATGATGAAAGACCTGTCAATTTTCAGCACGTCAACAGGAAAACGGCGTAAATAAGCCAAAGAAGAGTACCCTGTTCCGAAGTCATCTATAGCAATGCGCACACCAAGACTCTTGAGTTTGGCCATCCTACCCACAACCGCTTCTGCATCGTGCATCATAGCTGTTTCCGTTATTTCCAACACCAGATGCTTTGGATCCAGCCCGGTGGTGGAGAGCACTTCGGATATTGTCATGATAATTTCATCCGACTCTACCTGCCGAGCGGAGAGGTTGACGGCTATGTCAAGATTCGCCCCCGCTCTATTCCAACCGGCGGTGGTCTCACAGGCTTCGTTTAGTACGTACCTACCTATGTCGATGATCAATCTTCCGGACTCTTCTGCCACCGGAATAAAGTCTCCGGGTTGTATGAGACCTTTTGTGGGGTGCTGCCATCTCACTAAAGCTTCCATGCCTATCATCTCACGCTTGTCCACCTTGAAAATGGGTTGATAGTAGACACGAAGCTGATGCATGGCAAGCGCATCTGCCAAATCCATTTCAATTTCCAAACGCTGGTGTGCATTTCTTTGCATACTCGGCGCAAAGCGCACATATTTGTTTTTGCCAAGAGTCTTGGCTTGATACATAGCAACGTCTGCATCCTGCAGGAGGCCTTCGGCTGACCTCTCCCCACTGGTTGCTATCCCGATGCTGGCACTGACTAAATAGTCGCGCCCCAGTATGTGAAACGGAGCCCGTAATACGTCTTGTACTCTTTCAGCGAGCAGTTCGGCTACGCCCACAGAGTCACCGTTGTCAACCAAAATGGTAAACTCGTCTCCGGCCAGTCTCCCTACTGTGTCCGTTTCCCTGGCTACCCTGCGCAACCTGGCCGCTACCGCCAAAAGGAGTTCGTCACCTACACTATGCCCATATGCATCGTTTACTTCTTTGAAGTTGTCCAAGTCGATGAAGAGAATCGAGACAGAAGTATGGTTACGCTTCCCCATCGCGATCATCTGTTCAGCCCTGTCAACAATAAGCAGTCTATTCGGCAACCCAGTAAGATCGTCGTGCAATGCCTGATGACGCAGTTGATCTTCTAAGTTTCTCCGTTCCGTGATATCGGCTATGGAACCCAACAAGCGCTTTTGATTACTCTGAGGATCCATGGTCACAACGCCTTGAACGTGAAACCACCTATAATTGCCGTCTTGACAAGAGAGTCTGTGTATGGATTCCAACTTATCCGAAACACCGCCGACACAGGCTGCTATGCCTGCCTCTAAGGCCACATAGTCGTCCAAGTGAACCTTGTTGAGCCAGTCACTCATCGCATAATCTTGATCGGCAATACCCAAGACATCCAGCCACCTGTCAGAGAAATAGACTTCGGATGTCTCTAAGTTATAGTCAAATATTCCATCCGTGGTAGCTTGAGAAATGATCTGATAGCGGTTTTTACTGTAAGTGAGTTCCTTTTCGCGTTCCATCAGAGATTCCATAAGTCTTCTCTGCTCCAAGGCAACGGAAATCAGGATGGAGGCTTGGAAATAAAAGTCCCTGCCGGTAATCATCGTCAAACTTACTTGACTGACAAGTGCCAGAAGCCCCCAATAGGTTTCTTTTGTTTTGATCGGTAAAACTAAAGTGATTTCCCTATCAGAGGAATCGGCCAAATCTATTAGTTGACGGGGAGGAAACAGGGATACCGGAACCTTTTTCGTATCAGAGATAACAGCATACTCCTGCGGATAGCACTGATCTATCAACAAATTATGTACATTAGAACCTGACTTTGTTTCCTGTCCCTTTTCTGCGGAACAGCTGATGCCCCCGGTGGGAAATATTGGGATTACGTTGGAGAGATTTTTGGCATCACAGACTTTATCGGCTTCATACGATATACCGTAACCATTTTCCCAGATACCGAGCACGGCTGCTTTGGTCTTGGAGTCTCGCAGGAAGGGTAAATCGATGATACCTTCGATCGGACTCTTCAGAAGAGCCAAAGAAAGATCGTACTCCCGCCTCAGCACGTCATATAAATCTGTTCTTGCCAAATCTTGTGTTCTGATGTAACTCTGCGTAAAGAGCTCAACGACATCGCTACAACGCAATTTGTATTGATACTCTTCATTCAAATTAGTAGAGATAGAGTTAATATAAAGATTGATGGCATTTCTGATAGCCTCAAGAATTTCATAGCGGAAAGATACCTTCCACAGGGAATCTGCAGTTGCCAAAATACTGTCTTTGAGATCACAAAAAACTTCTTCAGTCATAGTGATGGCATCGGCGATAAGCAGTGCTACCGATTCTGAAACTTCTGTAGCTTTCCTTTCGTTTCTGGAGTACTGCTTTACGGCCAGGCCTATTCTTTCCGCTAAATCGGCATAAGGATCGCTAATCTCTTCTGCCATGGAGGAAAGATAAGTTTTTTGTGTCGGATTACAGCCACAGGATCTCCTCACTACGAGTGAGGTATCGATAAAGTATTCCCCAGAGGAAACTTCTCCTCCGTTAATTCTGCTCACTAAAAGCTGAGCTGCTTTGCTGCCGAGTTCGATAAAGTTTTGCCGCACGCTCGTCAAAGAGGGCCTGGCCAAGAAGCACTGTTCTATGTCATCAAAACCTACTACAACTTGATCTTTCGGAAAGACATATCCCTGTTTACCTAGTTCTTTCATGAGTCCGATGGCGATAAAGTCGGTGGCACAGATCAGCGCCGTGGTAGAGATACCGCGTTCGAGAAGTATTTTTGCCCCCTCTATTCCGGCGTCTTCAATCAGACTGCCGACTTTGACAATCATTTGATCATCTATCGGCAAGGAGTGAGCTGCCATGGCAGATTTATACGCCGCCAACCGCTCTTTGATGTCGTTTTGCTCAAAGCAGCCGACAAAGCCTATTTTGCTATGTCCGTGACTCACCAAATGTTCTACCAGTTGGGACACTCCGGATTTATTATCAGAAGAGACGCTGGGGCAAACCAATTGGTTACTTTTATGGCTTACCAAAACTATAGGTATACCCAAGTCGTTTTGATAATGGGCAAGTAAATTATCCGGTAACGCATTAGCAAAAGATATTAAGCCATTGACCTCACCTATCGCTATCTCGTCTTCTATACAAAAATAAGCGTCCCTGGGATCGGTACTGATGGCGTCATGGGTCTGGATGCCTATCACGTTGCCTCCGTAATAAGCAATTTCTTCCACGGCACCAAACAGCACTTCGCTGAAAAACGACGACGCCAACAGAGGGGAAAGTACCCCTATCAGCAGTTGAGAAGAGGGATCCCGGCGAGCATTTATGGGAATTTGATTATCCATATCTGCTCCAACGGATTAATTTCAGAAAAGTTATTGCCCTATACAAGGAATTTTATAAAATATTAGATTTTTGTTATATATCCATCTTATCCACTATACCGGTTCAGGTAATTCTCCAAGGCAAACCGTTTCCATGGCGAAAGTCAAGAGAATAGCCACTGGGCAAGGCCTTCCTTGATCTTGCAAAAACAGTAACCGTTCTGTTTCTACGGTCTGAGGGCAATACCCACGAAAGTAACAGAGGACATATAGACCAAAAGGAGAACCGCTACAGACAGGTAAATCCTGTAAGCTCTGGTTGAAAACTTATAGGCAGCGACGATCAAAAGTGGGAATGCCGTCAGTAGAAGTCTGGGGTTGGGGGGAGTTTTAGCTGAGGTAAGTGCGAAAAAAGATATCCCCAGCGTCCAAACCAAAGCTGGGATGGATATGTATAGCTTGGGTCTTATGATATGGTATAAAAACACCACGAGATAAAGGGCTCCCAGCAAGGCTACCACGTAATTCAAATTTATAGAAGAAAAGCGAAAATGACTAAAGGATACTTCGTGAGCCAGTATCTTGCCTTGATAGTAAAGCGCCAAAGGAGTGGTGGTCTCTTTCCAGCCGTAGCGTTGAGCATCATAAGAAGCAAGCGGCGTTCCGGTCCAAATCCAGAGAAAAATTCCAAAAGAGGCAATTCCACCCAGACTCAGCAGAGTGCCGATAAAAGCCTGGCTGGCTTTTCTAAGAGATTTTTCATAACGTTTCAATTCATAGAGGAAAGCTACAAATAATACCGGTGTCAACGCTAAAGCGTCCGGGGCGGTAGCGGTGGCAAAAAAAGCCAAGATACCTGCCGCAATATAGCGCCTCTTTTGAACCAAGAGAATACAGCCCATGACCAGAGGTATGGTAATACCTTCTGAGTAGACCATAGAAAATATGACAGTGCCGGGAAAGAGGTTGTAGACGACAACCGCACGACGGGCAGCTGTGTCATTAGTCCAGTTCTGCATCAATTTAAAAAGTAAAACGCTTGATACAAAGCCGCCGATAAAATTGATTGTCAGGCCAGATATCAACAAATTGCCAGCGAGCACACGCGCCAAAGCCCACATCACCATCGAATAAAAAGGGAAAAATCCAAGCGTGGTCTGGAAATGAACAGGATGGTGTAGGTAGCCTCTGGAGGCCAAGCGTATATACCAGACGCCGTCCCAATTGGATAGTTCACTGGCAAGGTTAGAATGCTGCAAGATGGTGTTTACGTATGCCACTAATAGGATGAATATCCTGGAGAGTAAGTAGACCTTTACGATAAAGCTGTTGTCAGTAAAAAAACTCCTTGCACGGACGTATGCATCGGATATATTACGGCTCAAGGTGATTTTTTTCCCATCAACAAGGGATTTATCGTTAGTATCTTTCAAAGTGGGGCTGTCAGTCAACATTAAATATGTACTATTTCAGATTGGGAAAAATCACAAACAATAACCTATTCCATATGCCGGGCAGGCAGAACCCCAGACGCGATGATCATACAAAGCATCCGAGATATTCTGAGCTTGCCATACAAATCAGTTACAACTCTATTTTATCAGGAAGGGAAAAAAATCAAAAACTTTTTAAGATTCTGTTATATCTGCTCTTGAAAAACTCCGTTTCCCAAAGATGCCCGAGTGGTAAAAGTGCCAAACAGCCAGAATAGTGAGTATCGCCAAAACAGCAGGGGCGTATTGTGAAGGAATCGACAAAATGCCATTTGGCTTAATCAACACAGATATCGCCATGATCGCTAAAGGTGTTACCAAAGATTGCAGATAATGTCTCTGCGTCACCAGAAAGACTATTCCCCAGGTAAAGTACCAAGGCCAAGTGGCCGGACCCAAAAAAACGGAGATGATAAAAAGCAAAGCCAAATTATGAGTCAGGTTATCCCAGCGCGTTTTTAGAACAAAATACACAATTGACAAGACGAAAATGGCCAAATTGATTTTGGAAAATAAAGACGACATGTGAACAAAGGAAAAATACGACGACAATCCGGAGAGAATATCCCTGAACGAAAAAGCCAACTCTACGGAAAGAGTGGTGGCGATATGGACTTTACCGGGAGCGGACAAAATATTTGTACTCACCCAGTCGAGACCCACCCCCAATAAAGCACTGAGCGCCCCTAACAGCACTCCGTCCATGCCTACAAGAGCCACTATCCTTTCTTTTCGCTTTGGTATTTGACTTCTCGCAACCGCCGCTACGATCAACAAAGCCGCCAATGCCGCCGGGGCTTTGACCATTACGGCAATACCTAAAATAAGAAAAGCCCACCACAGGTGATTCTTTTTGGCAAGGAAAATGCCCAATACAACTAGACCGACCATCAAGGCGTCGTTGTGTCCGGCAGCAATGAGCTCGAACAACACAAGAGGACTTCCGATACCAAGCCAGAGCGCCAGCGAAGCTTCCTGCCTGTCCTCTCCTGTCAAGCGTATGAGGAAAAATCCCCCCAGTGCCACGCCCACACATTCCGCCAAGCGCATCAGAATGACAGCCGTGGTGAGGTTCTGACCGGCAACATCATAAATATAACCGGCCATCGCCACGAAAAGAGGTCCGTAGGGGGAAGTGGTGTGCCTCCAAAAAGGTGAGACGGCACCGAGGAGTGATGTTTGATGAAAACGGAGTAGCGTCGTGGGTGGGGAAAGATAAGGATTTTGACCAAGTCGCCATAGTTCCCCCTGTGCCAAATAGCTATACATGTCTTGACTAAAGAGAGAAGGTCCGAGAACAAGCGGTAATGCCCAAAGTGCTATTACAAAACAAATTACTCTTACCCTAAGACTTGCCTCCTCGTTGACGCTTGACTTAGTGACAACGAGACGCCGCAGTTTGAGAGCATGTCTCAACCAAGATAGACACAGCAGGAATACACTCACATAAAAGAGGGCTTCCCGCAGAGAAAGAGATCCCGGCCAAGAGTCGTGATACCACCAAGCAGGTGTATTTTTTGCCAGCAAAGCGCTGCCAAAGTATGCAACAGCTGCTGAGGCCAAAAAACCGGCTATCGTCCACGGAGAAAAGAGAAACTCTTTTTCCGCTTTAGTCAGTAAGTGTTTGTTCATGATTTTTGTGCCGGCAGTAAAGGTTTATACCATGCGATAACCGCCTGATTAGTCTAGCACACCCCGAGACACCTCAACTAAGGAACAGGATGTTATCAGGGACTGCTTATCGCCCCATCGGAAAAAATGCAACTGCCGTAAACCGCGACTTTTACGACACTAGCTGTGATGACGAAACCATATTTGGACAGAATTTACACTCGATAGAAGATTGTGACTTCATGAAATATTATGAAAATATAGTAGTTATTTTCTGAAATTGAAAAAACAGCTCAGCGCGAACTTGTCGAAAGGGGCTTTGCCTGCTATAACTTTATAAAAGCTTACCTAGGAGGGGAAAATGAATAACCGCAAAACAGGCTTTTCCGCACGTAAATTACCGCTTATTTTACTTTTTACAGCTGTCATCACCTTACTTGCCCCAACTGCTGTCTTTGCAGCTGTTAGCAATAACTCTCACAAACCAACCGTGGTAACACATAAAAAAACAACCACAAAGAAAACCACAAAGCGTAAGAAACCGGTAACAAAAAAGAAGGCGGCTGCCCCTTCTCTCTACTCCACCTACTGCCCTACGATAGGTACTCCGATATCATCATATGCCTCTCAGTATCGCCTGCCTGGAGTAGGCAGGGTATGCTTTGACAATTTTGGCTACCCCCACTTTACAGAAGTCCTACAACCCCCCGTTGAACTCAATATAGGCCGTGGACAGAGATTGGCCCTTATACCCTATAGTGTGGTCGGCTCTCCCTCGCTCAGTCTAGCCAACTATGTAGCGGTTTTATGGGTTCCCAAAAGAGGAAACGTCAAACTGACACAAATGCTTTTACTCGGTTTTCCCCTGAATCCTCAGGACAAAACCCTTCACCTAAAGCAACGTATTTCCGTGGGACTAGACGCATCGTATCTAAAAAACATGATACCCACCGTACCAATCACGCTTCTCAACAACTGGATTCCCGCAGATAACTCTTTTGTGGTCACAAAAAACTCAACCGTAGCCGCCTGTGCCATATCTCAGTACACCAACACGATACCTTCCTCGAATAGACCTTACGCAGAATACAAATTCATCTTCACACGCCAGGGAACACACTTCAAAATCAGTCACATTATCGCCAAGCATATTCTCAACGGAAAGTACCTTACCTGCAATAAGCTTTGATATAGGTGATCAAAGAACTTTTACAAAGTTTTGGTCAACAAAAACATCGACTTGTGAAATGAGCTCTTTTCAGGCACGGCAGTATTGCCTCAAAAAGCTTGCCCTAGTCCTGCATCTTGGAGTCGTTCTCAAGCAATAACAGTGACTGTTTGGTTTTCTTATCGAGTTGAGATGCCGCCACGGCTTTAAAAAATCTGAGCTTTGTCAAAGGATTGGATGAACCGGACATCTCCTTTAGTATGGCGCCTACCAATGTCGTACCCATATTAGCGTTACCCAATATAAAAGATTTCTTAGCTGATTTTTTATGCTTTTTTTTACCTATCCCGACAAGCGGAATCGATATTTCACTTCTGAGGCGTTTATATGCCTTGGAATGCGATCTTAGATTTTGATCGCTTTTTGCACCCTTTGTAGATACGATCTCTTTGTAAAAATTACCTACGGAAAACGGGGAAGATAAAATGTTTACAGTTACAGTCGAGGGGGGAATGACAGACGGCACTCCCCCGGACGGGGTGGTGGTAGCTTTGGGCTGCTCGCTTTCATCCATTGAATCAGGCTGATACATAACAGCTCTGATTTCATCACTTTTTGGCAATAGGTAGCCGCCGCCAGACATCGAACCAAGACTAGTGTCCTTACCACCGGAAACACCCCAAATAGCTCCCGATAACGTTCCGGAATTCCTCCTTGTCAGATGAGGCTGTGAAGGGTTTGGAACGTGAAAAACATGATCATAGGCATCTTTTGGTGTTAACTTTAGATTATGCAGATGACTCGGCATATGACTGATGGTCGTAGGAGGTAATTGGGTAGTACTAGAAGGAGGACTGACAACTGCCTGCCAAGTCGTGGGAACCCAACGGGGAAATGTTATGGTTTTAGTTTTCAATGTTGCTAAATCAGTCGAAGACAATTGTGTTCCCAAGGCTGGCCCGAGCACACCACTTTTTAGCAATTGATCACCTGTACGCGTGAAATCATCACCAGAATAGCTCACCGTGACTTTGTAGTTAAATGTTTGAGCACTCATGAGATTTTCCGGAATGGATTCCCAGCCACGCATGAGACCTTGATTGAAGTGTTTATTCTCCTGTGGAGCTATATTTCCGTGGACGTCGGCATTTTTACCTTCCAACAGAGTGTGCTCTACCAAGTGTCCGCCGTCATAGGTATTTCCCAAATCCTGTCTGTTGAAAACAGATCTCTCCATAGCCCCAAAATGGCCGTATGGACCGATAACTGTGTTGTCACGGTCTTTACTATCGACTTTGGAAAGTGAAGTTGGATCGATCGAAGCTGAGACCTCACCGGCACGTTTGTATGTGTTTGTAGCGTATTCACTAGGTTGTTTAGTCCCCAAGCCGTGAAACTTATATTGCTCAAGCAGAGAGGCGGCTTTAAAGAAAGGTTCGAGGTTGTTGTGCAACACTTCTATAGGAGATTCAACTTTCTTATCAGGAGTCATCGAATTGATGACCGATTTACGCTGCAAGAGCAGATCCTGTAACGGATCTTTTGTGTCCCTAGTGTCTTTTGCAGATTGAGGAACTGAGTTGGAGGATACACTAGCGGAATTCCTTTTTCCTGTCGAACTTTTCACGGAAGCTTTTTTAGACGAAGTATTGCGATGTAAAAAATCTCTTTGCATAAACCACGGAGCGCCGTTTTCATCACCCGACAAAGACGCGGCAATGAGCTTTTGGGTATTTTTATTACCGAGAATACGCTGCATATTGAGAAGATGATGAGCAGGTGAAGCGGGAGTATGGAAAGAATCTACCCCGGAAGATCCGACTTGCCGAGAACTTTGCGATCCATGTCTAGGCAAAGAGACAGCAGAATCTGATTTTTTACACTCACCCACACGGATATGCTAACAGCAAAGACCAAAACCCGCAACTGCCAAAGAAGGCATTTCGAACCCACACCACGATTCCAAATACGCTACTTGTCAAAAGTATCCTGTTCACCTGTTTTCACAACCAAGGATATGAAGGAAACATCTCATACTCATCCTAATGTGAACATCTCGAAGAAATGCAAATCCCTTACATAGTGATTTTAAAACCACCCAAAAAGAAATCTTTCGAAAAACCTGACTTAGGCATTGTCCGACAATGCTTCAAAAAATATTTATCCCGTTGCTAAATCCGTTGCTAAATAAAGAGGCAAATTCCCGAGATAAAGGTTTTATTCGACTATCTCCTGATCAAAATCAAGCCCTATATCCGGTGGTAAAAATTCGTCCCGTTCAACCAAGACTTTATGGGAGTATACAATATCAGCCGAAGAAAAACCTATACAGATTTCGTATTCCCCACTGTCTACATACCAACCGGGTTTTTCCCTATGGGAAACCTCAGGAAGTTCACCACCGTGTGAATACAAAAAAGGCGAATTCTGAGCTTTCAGGCTTTCCCATTCCGCGTCCCCTGGATCATAGTAGGCAAAGTCTCTTTTGGAAAAACTAAAACTGCGCTTAGTTTCTTGAAAGGCATCAAGAGACACTTTTGCAAAACGTTTTAGTTCCTTTAGGGGTCTTGGTAAGCGGATGGGAGACGCTGAGTTGTTGGGTTTTATATACGCCTGTACGCAAGCACTCCCCCTCCGTGATGAAATATTGCGTACCGAAAAGCTCAAAGCAAACATAAAGCCGGGCTCAGGTAAGAGTACTGCTGGATCTTCAATAGCAAAACTTGCATAGGAAAGTCCATAACCAAAGGGGTAAAGTGGTTCAATGGCTCTTTTTTCATACCATCTATACCCCATGAAAATTCCCTCTCGGTAGTCGACTTTTCCGTTTACCGGGAAAAAATTACAAAATGCTGGAGTATCCTCCATGCGCTGTGGAACAGTCACCGGTAATCTCCCGCCAGGATCTGCTTCTCCCAGTAAAATATCGCAAAGTGCCTTTGGCATTTCCATGCCACCAAAAAACGCCTGTAATAAAGCGGGACACTTTTTTGCCCACGGCATCAAATAAGGAGTTCCCGAGTTGACGACAATGACGGTATTTTTATTGACCTCTAAAATCTCCGTTGCCAACTTGTCTTGACCACCGGGGAGATAAAGGCTTTTCTTGTCATAACCTTCACTTTCTATTTTGTTATCAGTTCCTAAAATAAGTAAAACATATTGAGAATTTTGTGCAATATGTTTACACTCACTTATATATTCATCGGATACGCTAGCAACAGCAGCGTCATTTAGACTAGCCTTGCAGTGATGTACTTTAGCATTGGGCAAAGATTTCCGCATGAGTTCAACAAATGAATACTCCTGATGAGTAACGACTCCGGCAGAACCTCCTCCCATAATTGATAAGTAGTCACTGCGTAGCCCCATAATCGCGAGAGATGAAATATCGTTTTTAGAAAGAGGCAACAAAGATTTATTTTCAAGTAATACAACTGCCGATGCGGCAAGCTTATATTGTATTTCCCTGTCCTCCACACAGTCAACGGGGTGTTCTTCCATCAAAGGAGTATCTGATGAAGCATTTTTAGTGGTGGCAGTTGACTCTTTAGATAATGAGCGTTGTCGCAATAAGTCATCTATGCGTTCAATATCGACAATACCCACTCTGGACAGGGAAAAGATAATGTGAAAAACTTTTTGATCTAATACTTCTTCTGATAACGAACCATCCATTATCTGATCTTTCAGATTAGAAGAAAAATATCTGGCCGGACCGGGCATTTCCACATCAAGACCTGCTTTAAATGAAGACTGAGCGTTGAAATTGGCATACCAATCACTCATCACAAAACCATCAAATCCCCATTCTTTGCGTAGGATTTCGCTTAGGTAATAGGATTGATCCGGGACAAATGCACCATTCAAGCGTGGGTAGCCAGTCATTACGGAAGCCACTTTTCCTTTTTTCACCGCATATTCGAAAGGAAGTAAATAAATCTCGCGCAATGTCTGCTCGTCTATTTCAGAAGATGCGTTGTAACGTTCCGTTTCAGACTCGTTACCTACGTAGTGCTTGGCTGTGGCGATGACATTTTCTGACTGCACGCCGGCAATGAAGGCTGCACCCAGATAACCGGCATGGGTGGGGTCTTCGGAAAAAGTCTCAAAACAGCGTCCCCAAAGTAAATGCCTTGCCAGATTGAGCGTAGGAGCAAGAAGCACACTTATCCCTTTTTCTTTTGCCTGTACAGCTAGAATTCTTCCCCCTTCACGAAGCAATTCTTCGTCAAAACTGGCACCAAGTCCCATGGCACAGGGAATACAAAGAGAAGGTGTGATGCTCACATGATCTCTTGTGGCTCCACGCACGCCGTTTGGCCCGTCGCTCACCTTTATGGGAGCTATGCCGATTCTTTCACAGCCACCCATGTGCCAAGTGTCGATACCTGCGGTAAAGGAAAGTTTTTCGTCTAAGGTGAGATCTTGAATAACGTTGTGTATTTTTTCTCGTAAATTCACTTTCAAGTCCTCAGCTTTGCTACCTTGATATATTACCCCTTATCTAATGCAGCCGGCATAATCTGCTTCTATATTATGGTTTCCCCACCAAGAAGCATCTCTAGTCAACGATAAGTACAGCCAAGATGTTTCAGAAAATACAATAAGCCGGAATAAGCACGATAAAGAAGTATAGCTTGACTGATTACACTATTTTTATTAACTTTTTCTTGATCCAAATAAGCACTGCTGAATTCTCAAAATAAATGCTACTTCCTTACGGTAACTATAGCAAAGGCTCTATTACATATTATTTATACGAGCTTTAGTTGTTAAATAGCGTTGATATTTTTTGCGTGCGCTTTTTGATATTTCATTCCATCCTACAATCAAGGCATGGGCAGCATTGCGAGGGTGGTATTCGTCTTGTATTCCTTGTGGCCAAGGGTCATCTCGCACACCTATACAAGATCTGACATTTTGTACTTGTATACCTAAGACGACTTCAGTCGGCTTTAATAAAATATCTTTAGGTACTAAATTAAAATTTTATAAAATTTTTTCCCCATACACAGACACCCGTCGTCTTGATAGCAAATGCAGCACTAGATGCTCGCTTTTCGCCTGTGGTAGAATCTACCTTCCACATATTTGGGTTTTTTGTACTTACTCTTCGCAAAAGAATTTCTTCACTTAATATATTTGTATTATCAAGCATCATAGAGTTCTTTATGATATCATTACGGCAAGTTTTCTTACTTCTTAGGCTATTTTTCCTATCATATGAAGATCTCTCAATTGAAATTCTCCTTCAAATTTTATATCTCCAGAATCGTCAACAAATACTACAAAAGCGTTACCATTTTCATCAATTTCAATTTCAAGCTGATTCCCGCCTACGAATAACTCAATCTGCATTCCACCGGCTACCAATGGAAAAAACTGAACCAACTCGATATAATCCTTAGCTATAGCATAAGTAATATATGCTGCTTTGCTGGCAGCTTCTCTGGATACGGGTTTAGCATATTCGCCATCCCAACCTTCAGGGAGCTGATACAAGTTTTGAATCTTAGATTTTATCTGATCACTTTTTCCATTATCTTTTTCTTCACCACTCAATAATGACTTTTGATGATCCAAGTATTTATTACTATTATATGTAAAAACATTGTGGTATCCATAGGATCAGGATTGATGAATTGACCTTTTAATACTAAGGTATCTGTCAGTATCGTCATATTACTTTTCCCCGTTTCTCGTGTATCTCACCAAGTGTCAATCCGTCAAAGTTCCTAACTATATCTTCATATACTTCATCCAGCAATTCTAATGCAGATTCAAAATTTTCACTTCTTGGAGTAGTCAATACTCTCATCTTCAATATGTCAAACCATTGGGAGAGAATCCTTTATACCTAAAATAAGCCCCAGACATCTTTTGCGCAAGACTTAACCTCACTTCTCCAGTGCTTCTTTTCTGAGAGTCCTTAGGGTGTCCGGAGTACCATGATCGATACAATTCGCAAATGAGATATTCAACCTTCCAACCTGCAAGAAATACAGATGCACGAACTTGTCGTCAGAAGACAGTGTCCTCGGTTCTTCTATAGAAACTCATATACCGATCCGGGCTTTATCGGCTTGGCACAAAATGCTTCGGTATCTGTAAGACTGGTTGACTCCCTAGATTCCCAATATATAAATATTTTACCTAACCAGAATAAAGGCTGCTTTGAGTGCACCGGAAGGCTCCAAACAGAAGCCAGTAATTTCCAAATAGGAACCACGTATTATTTAGTAGGCTACTAGGCATATGACCGGTCAGGTTGATCTCTTTTATATTCTGAACTGTATTTATTCCAGTACCCATTGCCTTTTCTCCTTTTTTGAATCATAGGATTCTCTTGTTAGTTGTTTCAATTATGGGACCAGGGCAGTCAAAAGATTAACCAAGTTAGTAAGCAACTTTCTTACATATACATCTATGATATACATTGTAAATATTTTTACCAAATAGAGCATACTTGCAAAGCTGCTCTTCCTCTGAAGCTAAACGACCCAAATATCAGCCGTCGTGAGAAAGAACGTTTTGTATTTTTTGATAGACGCCTTCAGGGTCTTTGCAGCCTATAACCCAAGCGTCATACGGTCCCGCTGAAAAAGATATTTTTAATCCGCGAGGAGTATTTTGGTGTACGGCTGCAAAAAGCTTCTCATCGGCTGTATGGATAGATCCGACTTCTACTACCCCAGGGAGACGCTCACCGACCTTGAATCCCATATCAACCGGAGTATGTGCATCTTCTAGAATCTCTACGGAAGTAATTTGGTTCAACTTGGCATTTGGCTCTCTGTGTACACCAAGGATCTTTTCTCCAAAAGTTAGGTGTAAGTGAATAGTATCTTCTTTAATAACGACTTCTGCCATTTTTTTGCCTCAGTATCTCTTGCCTGATT
The DNA here is from genome assembly GCA_021829645.1 of Actinomycetes bacterium. Classification (GTDB taxonomy): domain Bacteria; phylum Actinomycetota; class Acidimicrobiia; order Acidimicrobiales; family Bog-793; genus JAJZMK01. The sequence goes on from JAKBPI010000007.1 coordinate 50,916, forward strand.
ATTATTAAATTTAATAATAACCTAATAGCTAACAATAATCTGAGTAAGCAAAATACAAATAGAATTATCCGATGAAACAAGTAGATTTACTATTGCACCCCGTTCGCATGAGAATTATTCAGGCATTTTTAGGCGAAAAGAGCCTCACCACAAGTCAACTTGCAGACGATCTTACAGACATCCCCAAAGGAAGCCTTTACCGCCATGTTGGACTGCTTAAAAAAGCGGGAGTCCTTCGGATCGTTAGCGAAAAAAGGGTACGGGCAACCATAGAGCGGACATATATGCTGAGCTTGGCTTCTGCCAGACTCAGCCCGAAAGATATATCCGATTTAACGCCACATGACTTATTGGAAGGATTCCTCGCCTATGTGTCATCACTGATTGCAGAAGGCGAGCATTACTTGAGCAATCCGGCAGCCGAACCAGTCGTCGACGGTTTTGGATTTCGGGTAGCCGGAGTGTGGCTGAGCGATGAAGAATATGCTTCTTTTTCTCGCAAGTTAGCAGATGTCTATCAAGAAGCCATCATAAAACAGTCAGGTGAGAACAAGAAGCGAAGGGTTATTTATACAGTGATAATCCCTGGATAGCTCCGGATGACAACAAGCAAATCTTAGATTGGACTACACAGATGGGCAAAATCAGCAATTCACAACCAAGCTTGAAGGAAGAACGCTGTGATCAGGCACTTCTACTGCTTGGGTACCGATTCTACAACAATATAGTCGGCATTAATTCAACAATGCGAAACCGCTGAGGCTCTCGCAAAACGGCTCGTATGGGAGTGGTTGACACAATACATGTTTAAAGATTGCGACGATAGCCATATGAGAGCAGAAAAGGTTGCCGACTACTTTGCCGATTATAAAATACACCAATCGCACAGCCTTGTTATAGACCGCCAACAGACACGTGAACAAGGAGTGGTCGTCGAAGATCTTGAATCGGATCAATACCTTCAAAATGCCGCCCTAACGGTTCATCATGCCACAATGCATACTTTCTATGGATCGGCAGTCAAAATTGTAGAAAACCATCTCGGACAGACATTCGCGAAACCGGTTAACCAATGATTGTATTGATACCTATGCTCGGAATAGAATCTATCGATGTACCCCTTTCAACTGTTACCTCTCCACACCATGAGAAGGATCAGCCGACGTTACCGACACGTAAATAGTTCAGATAGTTAAAAAAACAACCGCACTGGTTCTAAAAATCTCATGCACTCATGTAGATCGCATCAAGGCAACCGCACAGCCACGTACCAGACCAAAGGCCTTACCAATCCGGGAAATTACTCGCATTGTCAGACATCAAGACTACATAAGTACCAACAGAAGCGCTCACTCATATAATGGAGACATGAGCCAGTTAGACGAATTCACAACCAAACTACATCGATTTGGTTCGCCGGAAAAGGCCAGGAACGCAACCCGCTTCTTTAAAACCGGGGTCGGCGACTATGGTGAAGGAGATATCTTTATAGGCGCTTCCCTGCCGGAAATCAGAAAGCTGATAAAATCCTATACCGAGTTACCGCTTTCTGATATCGAGATACTAATTACCAGTCATATACACGAAGAGAGATTGGCTGCTCTTATCATGTTAGTAAACCAATTCAGAAGCGGGAACGAAAAAACTCAAGCAGCTATTTATGATTTTTACATAACGCATACGAAGTGGATAAACAATTGGGATCTTGTGGATGTTTCTGCAGAATTCATCGTAGGGGCATGGCTGGAAAATAAGGATAGTAAAGTCTTGGAGGAATTGGCTCATTCGCCACTTATCTGGGAAAGGCGTATCGCCGTAATTTCTACTTTTTATTACATCAAAAAGGGTAATCCAAATAAAGCGCTGGAAATTATTACAATTCTCCTCTACGACAAACAAGACCTTATACAAAAAGCAAACGGTTGGATGCTAAGGGAAATAGGTAAAAGGTGCTCAGTAGAAGTCGAGCGTTCATTCTTGGATACGCACTACAAAACGATGCCGCGCACGACACTACGCTACGCCATTGAGAGATTTCCTATCGCTATACGAACGCACTATCTTTCAAAATAACCCGAATAAAGACTGCCACTTTCCCGCCTCGTCTTAGTAACTTCTAACGCTTTTCACAACAAAGAACCTAAAACTACGCCAATCTAGGTACTTAAGAGAAATTTTCTCTTAAGTATTCGCTCATTTATACAACCCCCCTATGTCAGGAAAGTTATCGCATTAGAATGTTAGAAAAAGGGTGAGAATTGGACTAATGATGAATTATGACTATTTACCCAAAAGAACGAAGGCTAAGGCGTTGGATGCTTTAAAAGCAGCTTGAATCAGGCAGGAGTGCTGCTCCGTGAGATGAAAGAACTGTCTGAAGAGTTCAATATCTCTACTTACACTCTGTATAACCGGAAAGTCGGACTAAAAAGGAAGCTTGATAATACCGATGTAGAAGTCGACAAGTTCGATATTATTTTGCAGACTTGTGCTTTGAGTGAATTGGAACTTGATTCTTAGATCAAAACTGCCGGAGACTCATCTAAAAGCCAAAAGAGTCAAATATCAAATGACATCCCAGTAGTCGAGAAATGACGAAACTCAAAGGCAGAACTAAGACGAAGGAAAAGGCACTTGCAGAAACTACAGCTCTCTTGGTGCTTTCAAAAAAAGCACAAGTGATCCGGGGAGAAGGTAACGATTAATCCCCTCCTGGATCGCCAAAGAGCAGTTGAACTTATAGTTGAAGCACATGAAGGTGGTGCACGTTATCAAAGGACATGTGAGGCAGTTGGCATATCAGAAGACATTGCTGCGATGGAAATCCGATGTAGATGCACTAACGGACAAACGATTGGGATCACATCTAAATAAGCCATTGTAGATGCATCTCTAAAAAGTAGTACTCATCCCTACTCAAATAGTGACCAAACTAGCTGATAATGGAGAGTGCTTAAGAAGTCTAAGTTGAATGCCAAAAGAGAGAAAGAATCACCCTGCATCTGAACTTGTAGTCATTCAGTCAAATGACATTTGGAGATAGATATAACTTATCTGCCCGGAGTCATTAAGGGACTCTTCTACTGCCTCTATGTCGTAATCGATGTGTATTCCAGAAAAATAGTGGGCTTTGAAAGTTTATGACGAACAATCAGAAATTCACATGAAGAGCCTCAGGATTATTACTTCCCTCAAAGGAATAACACCAAATATCTTGCATTCAGACAACGGAACCCTGATAAAAGGAGAACCTTACTTGATTTCTCTACTCTTTGGTAATCACTAAGACCTTTTCAAGGCCAAGGGTTAAAAATGGCAATGCTCACATTGAATCATTTTTCAGAACCCTTAAGTACTTCCCGGCTTATCCTACAAAGGATTCGGTGACATGATGAGGCACGGAGATGGGTAAGTGACTTTGTATGTCATTACAACAACCACCGTCTCCACAGCGATATTTCATTTGTAACCCCCGAACAGAAATACAGTGCTCAAGATATCGCAGTACTGGCAAATAGAAAGGAGTGTACGAGGAAGCAGGACTTAGAAATCCACAACGTTGATCAAAGGTCAAAATCAAATCATTTGAGCCAACTAAGGAAGTAAGTTTAGGATGTAAACCCAACAGATTAGTCAATCAACAATTACTAAGAAGTAAGCTAAGCAATGCGACAACTTTTCTGACGGTCACCTCATAGCAGTCCAATAAGCTGGTATTATATAAAATATTACCTACCAAAAATGTTGGATTTATGAAAAAGCGCCGGAGATGGGAAGAAGGTACATCGTGAGAGACGTTGTTCTACAACAGTACGCGGTTTCACTCGACGGATTTAGTTGTGCTGACGATTCAGATTTCCAAAGATACGTATTTGAGCTAGGAGACCAAGAGTATGACAGTTTCTTCCTCGAAACACTCGGTCGAGCAGGAACGCATATCATGGGGAAAAATACTTACTTGGATATGGCTCGATACTGGCCTTCCCTCTCGATCCCAATCGCAAATATCATGAATGATATTCCAAAAGTCGTTTTTTCCCGTACGCTGCAACAAGCTGATTGGGCCGAATCACGTATCGCAAGTGGCGATACAGCAGAAGAAATTGCAAAACTCAAAGCAGAACCAGGCGGTGAAATTGTCGCCCACGGAGGCTTTAGCTTCGTGCAATCACTCATAAAACTGGGGCTTGCAGATGAAATTCGCCTTTACGTCTTCCCAGTTGCCCTGGGAGAGGGAGTATCTATTTTTGGCACTCTCGATCGCTTAACCCAATATGACATCACTTCGCTTCGTCGGTTTCCATCCGGTATAGTTCTTAAAACTCTACGCCCGCTACGATCTGATACTACCGAAAATCTCATCACCGCTGATGAAGCACAGCAAGAAGAATTTCTCACATAATAAATACTTAGATGAATCGCATATAAAACAAATACGATAACATAGATAGTTGTGTATCAGCAGGTGAATACCGTTCGCCAAACAGGACTTTGCAATTCTTTTGCCTTTACACTTAAATCAGTTCCGCTTGACCATGATACAAATCTCAAACTTAAAGCAATATCAAAGGAGCTTTACCTCAGGATAATTAGACGTAATCACAGATCGTCTACCTAGTTTACATCCTAGTTGGTGTCAAATATTGTATTACAATACATGTCAACAAGCAGCTACCTTACCTTAGTGTGATGTCTTGATAAATAGCTACACCCGTACGGAATCCCTATTGAGTCTGATCGCAATTCTTGGCGATGGCACCAAGATAGCCGCAAGTGAGATAACAGAATAGCGCAAGGGCAAAAAGACCTGCCATAATCATGGAACTGAAATTTTCTCCATAATTGATAAAACTGATACCGTTGAAGGCAGCACCAAGAATTGCAAAAGCCCCGAGTGTAGCTAAAACCGTATAAATTTTACGGCCGATTTGCGAAGCGAGCACGATATTAACAAACGAAGCAATAATTAAAACAAATCCAAACAAGATATGCAATATCAACCAAAAAGACTCCTGTGATACCGCCCATGTAATACCAGATGCTACTCCTGCAAAAAAGTTCTTGGCATGAGATCCGGGGTGATGATCCGGAATTGTAACAAATAGGTTCACAACCATTCCAAGTAAAAATTGGACGACGAGGGCAAGACATGCCAAAAAGTTGATATTAATAGAGCGTGCGATAGTTTCTTTTTGTACTTTGGTTTCCACAATCACCCCACTTGCACAATGCCTATTTTAATTTGCTCAATGTACACAAAACATATTTATCGATATAGAAAAACGGCTTACTTGGTGATATTTCATATTTTTTACCAGTACCAATAGTAGTAATACCATAGTACCATGCCATCAATAACAGAGGGTCGTTAATAAGTTTACTCATCGCTTACGCACTGTTCGACACTCAATATATCTGCGGTAATTAAAGTCAACGATTTATGATTAGGAGCATTTCTTGAATTATAAAGTGTTATTTAGATTGAACTTTTTCTCCGAACTGAACCTCGATAGCTGTCAGTAAAACAGCGACAGAGATATGTGACCTACCGATAAAAAACCGTGATGCCCTGGAAAGAATACTTTCGGCGACCGGAATCGACGGCGAGTTTTGCAACTCTTCTGCCCTCCTCCCTTGCCACGCATATATGTCGTGTTCTTGCAGAAGGCGTACGACAGCTTCGACGCACGTATTATGTTCAATTGCCAGATAGTAGGCAAGCGCAGCTTTTTGTCCTGGACTCATTTTTAGGTTTTGGACATCATCTGAAATATCTTGCTCACTCTCTATGGCATACCATGCTCTAACCCCTATTGCATTGACATCTTCTTTAAGTACGGCAGTTTCGGCGGCTTTACTAATACCATTAAGCACATTGTAAAAAGTTGACCCATTTTCGGAAGCTGTCGCAATCGCCTCATCGGCAGCCGTTCCACTCCGAAGAGCCAGCAGATACGGGGTAAGTATTCCGCTTGTTACGATATCTGCACCGATCAACAACGCCCCCGCCGCCGCCGTCTTTCCTGCAGACAACCAATTCTCAATACTGTCAAGAAAAGCTGCTGTCGGCGCTGCGATCGCCATATTCATATTTGCCAGCGGTACCACCCATTCGGCTATATCGGTAGGGTCAGAAACTGACGGTGCGGGACTATTGGCCAAAAACCACGAAGTCATGGAGGCCGTAGCATTTTCCCGCCCGCTGTTATCTCTTACCGCTCCGTACATAAGACCGGTAAGTTCGTTCGGACTAAGAGGCCCTGGGTATGCGGCATAGTTTGCATATCCCGGCCAGCTCTCTGCCAAAGCCGTATCGCTCATCTGCTCGAATAAGCCGTCTGAACCAAACAAACCCTGATCCGCCTGTGACCAAGATTTTATTTCCGACTCACTCAACCCGCTTAAAAAATCAATAACGGCATACGGATGCGGGATCAGGTCGGTAAGCAAGCCTTTTTCGGCACCGGATACTACACGATAAGAATACAATGCTCCGGCAAGATTGGTTGTCGCATCGTTTGTCTCGTATGCATTGACAACAATTCGATCCAACAAAGCGCTTTGTATGTCACCGCCGATCATGGCGGCAAGTACAGCCACGCTGGACGCGTCCAGCCCATTTATAAACCCAAGTGCTGCATCAGGATTTGCAGCACAGGACCGCAAATCGGTAAGCATCGATTTTGTCAAAATAGACTTTGCAAGCGGAGATTTGATCACCGATGTACCGTTCCTAACCACGGTCAAAACTGTGCCGGGAGAAGGAACTTCACTATAGGCTTGTTTAAGTATGGCGGTATCGTCATTAAAATTCAAAGCTACCTGTTGCCTACATTGCGTGACAAGAGGCGTTGATGTAATACTTGCGGCGACCTTGGTTCGATATGTCGCTGGTCTCGATCCCGGTTCAGAAACTTCAAAAATAAGGTTATCACCCGGTTCAAGCTCATGTCCCCCACTTCCGTTGTCATAACCCCCTGCGAAACCGGATATGACAATATAGTCACTTCCCCAACTTCGCACACGGATCATGATATTACCACTGACAGAAGAAGCGTTCCAGCCATGGCTGTCAATCATGACGAGTTGGTGTTGAACATCCTTGCTATCAGAAGATTCATTTAAACAATGACCACTAATGGTGATTGACTGAGTTTTTAATGGTTTAACTATACCTACTGATTCAATACTTGGAGTACATGTCGATGAAGAGTTTGCAGTGGCATGTGAAACATAACAAGACCAGCTATAGGCATTGTTGATATTACTCACAACAGCCACAGCGTTATCATGAGGATACGTCCACTGACAAGCGGCATTCATATTGGTAGGTTTCGAACCGCATACCCATTTTTTTGCAGCGTCAGGTGCATTGACGGGACTTAGAAGCGTGGATGACTCACCAAGTGACGAACAATACGCCTGGAGATTCATACCGCCGAGATCCGTCCCTGGTTTCGGCGGCGGCGAAATAGCTCCTGCTATAGGCGAAACTGTCTGGATACCAACCAATAACAAGACCGTTAACATAATAAAAGAACAGAGAAAACGTATCGAAATACAATATCTGTGATTATACCCAGAGGGAAGAAGATGATCAGAGGAATCACCTGTCGTTGATTGACCTATTCTGGGTTTGGTTTTCATAGCTACCCATTCCCTCAATTTTGCGAGATTTTGTACACGACATCAATAAGCCAACTTTTGGCAAGCAGATATAAGTCCTATTATATAAGATATCGAGCATGCGTTGTCAAAAGATCATATAGCCCAACAATCTCGATCCAGTCCGGAGAGGCAAATGTTGGCGCTCGTGTATGTACGGCGTTGATAGTAGCCATAAGAGGGTAACCTCCGGATGAATGCCGAAGAAGAGCTCGTCGGGCTCACTCAAGACCTTCGACAATCTCCTGTCTGCTCACTGAGCCCTGTCTTGATCGGCGAGTAGAACAAGGTTGCTTTTTGTATCTGTCCGTGTTGAACGGTGGGCGTTACTCAACAAAATAAGAGCCGGAAGACCTTCTGCATCCGGCTCGTCTGGAAGGAGAGAGACCAACATGCGCGATAAATCAATGGAACGCTCAATAAGGTCAAGACGGGTAAGGTTGTCTCCAGAAGGAGCCGGGTATCCAGTGGTAAATAAAAGACGAATTACTTCAAGAACACCGTCGAGTCTTTCCGGCAGCTCATCGATATGTCGCCATACTCATCGACGAAGACGCGAAGGCAAAACAACGATGCGCTTTAGCCCCACCTGCATCAAGGCAATCCTGAGAAATAAGATCCGCAACTACTGCAGAAACCGCTTTATCGTCTACACGACGTCTCTTCTCCCCCTCATCTTTATAGCAGCTCCAATAGCCCAACTTTTTACGCTCAACGTCGTGACAATCGGTAGTAACTCCAATAACCAATCGGAGTTCGGCTTCTCTGGACGTTGATTTTACCGGCCATTATCCATTCCGTCCTCGCCGCATACTCTGTTATAGGTGAACGCGAACAGGGCACACTTGAACCCATTCTCACCAACCTGTCAAGCCGAAGAATTCCTTATCGCCAATAGCTTTGCTTCCGATCGACAGGCCCGACGCACCGCTGCGCGCCGTTGAGAATCTCTGAGGTCATCCTGGAGATTTCGACCACCCTCGCTCTGTTTTCGAATAAACCCAACGAAGAGAGTGACCGCCTCAGCGATGGAATAACCCGACTCGCAGAGTACTTCGCACCATTCGTGACACAGGTCTGTTTCTTCAAGCAAGTGAGCGAACGCTTCTTGAATTTGAAACGTCGGCACTTCGATTCTAGCCATATACCAAATTAAGCGTTGCTCTAAAAGATTCACTCCAACGGCAGATAGACAGGCCAGGCGCTTAGAAGCAATTGTTGCTGTGGGCGCGGCGCTCATGGCGTTGAAATCACCAACGTAGAAATTCGCGCAGTCCAACATAGGGAGAGGAGTCAGCGCAAAATAACCGCTTTCCCACAACTTGGAGTTCAGACTTTCATGTTGGCGAACTGCTGCAGCAGTGTTGTGTTATTAAGTACTCCGTTCTTCCTCGCATGGAAAAGGATGAGAAATCACTATGGCCAGACCGCCTTCTTGAATGCCGGGAATAGTTACGTCGCTAACCACATCGCCAGTGAAGAGCGGACGATATTCACTTACCTCTGTGCCGCGAGCAAAATATAGTTCCGAAGGATCTCCAAATGTCTCCAGGCTCAAGTATTTCCCTTTCCGGGTAACCGGAATCCAAACTCGCCGTCATCTGCCTCAAATACTTCAACTGTCGACTTGTATCGCCTCTTCCAATCAGGGCTCAACCTGTCAAGAACTTCACCCGGTACGACTTGTTCGCCAGCGAGCTCAATTACATCCACAAGGTGACCCTCCTTTATTAAATCGATCGGTCTTACCGGAGCTTCTGGAACAAGGTGCATCTCCATCCAGACGGCTACATCGGCCACAAGGTGATCTTTTTCTAAAATGTCAATTAATCCAAGCAAACGGGCTAGTGCAAGGGAATTCTCACCGGTTGGAGCTTCGCCCGACCGCCACCTCCTAAGTGCCGGCACGGACACACTAAGCATCGAGGCTATGTCTCTCCATGCAAATCCCTTATGTGACAATCTCTCTAACATCTCCGACACTGAAGCTTTCGCAATCGATCGACCCCTTGCGTTGATTTGTGCTTCAATGGCTTGATGGTGGAGTTCTCCAAGGTCACGGTCAATAATTTGGGTTACATGACGCAAGTATCCTGCATTTTCAACCACATCATCGATAGTTTGAGTACGATCCAATACTTTGCCGACGGAGTCGGCACTTGTTCTCGTCCGATCCGATGAGATCAGGTCAACCATTTCTACCTTCTTTCATAAACTCAGCCTTTAGCTGCTCCGTAGTCAAGATATCGAACAGAGTCCGAATCGGGCGTCGAAGTTCGTCGCATGTCGAAACCACAACGGCAGGATCAAACTCAGGAATATCCGATGGCGTCCAGAAGCAGTCAAAATCCCACATAAACACAGGCCTCATAGGCGGAGGTGAAGTTCGCTTGGGCTCACCGTCAGGGTTCACCACATAACTAGGGCGAGGACCGTATCTGAAAACAAGATATCGGTCCTCGCCGACATCGAATTGCACGGCGCCGTCCCAGGCAGAACACGTATAACCCGAATTAGCCATAGAAGTCAGCTTTGGAGCAACTAAAGAGGGGTCCAGCCATTTGGCCCAACTCGGAATGTCGCTTACTCTCGTTACTTCAGGAACTCGAATTTCATCTATATAGCGCATACCGATCCGTGAAATCCCATCCGGTCTGACAACTTGCGTCGTGGCGTCAACTGCGGCTTCAATGATCTCCCTAAATTGAGGGTAATGATGGTACTCGGTTGCTTCCACCGTCACGCTGTTGCCTGTCAAGGCAATAGCCATCGTTCTGTCTCGAATCGTAAACTTAGGCACTGTCGTCGTCGGCTGTGACTCAAGAAATGGACCAGAAGCATTGAACGAGACGACCTGCGACTGGACCTTCCGAGTCTCGATCACCCAGTCTTGACCAAGGACTTCACGGAAAGCCCTCCATAAATTCACTGGATAGGAACTACTTTTCGTTCCATCGAGAAACCGTATCTCCACGGCAACCAGGGCCAACGGAGCGTTCGGAAGAACTTCGTGGGAATCGGACAAATGCGACCTCCTAATAATGATACTAATACTAAAATCAATACTGTAAGTAATATTATAAGTCTTTATTGTAATTGAGATTGCGCCGAAAGTCCGGCTGGCACATACCCGAAGAGTCTCTAATGAAATAAGGTGCACACAGCAGATCGAAGAAACGACCCAAGCCAAGGACCATATGTTCGCAGCCCCGTTGGTGAAATCGAACCACGTTCAAGAACCCGAAAGGGGACATGGCGGAGGAAGCGGAGCGACGTCAGGCCCAATAAACGAAAATAACCGAAAACTCACAAATCAGGTTTACCTGCCAGAATGTCAGCACTCATGGCGTCCGATCGCCTGACGGCCTTTTCAAGGATTCGCCATTTTCTTCAGCGATGGTGAGAAATACCTTGCGAAGGTCTCATGAAGGATGTAAACCACACATTGAGGGGGATCACATTTTGGATACACGCCAGTCATCCACCAGTCATACGGAAAAGATCAGTAACTGATTCCCTAGATCACTTCTAGAGGTAACCAACGACTTATGATCACGAATACAGGAGCTTTTTGAAATATTGTTAAATGTTTTCAAGCCTACAATAAAGAAAACACAATTCTCCGAAAACGCTATGCCGAGCTGACAAGCACAACATTCCGTTTGGTGGGCACTAGAGGACTCGAACCTCCGACCTCAGCCGTGTGAAGGCTGCGCTCTAACCAACTGAGCTAAATGCCCGATTACATAAGTTTATCTCAAAAATAATAACAGCAATTTTCCGACACAGGTCAATACATTGTCACCAATACCTTCTTGGCATACAAAACATTGTCCTCTCTGAATTGGCTCCCACTGGTAAAAAGATGAACTCAATAACTTATCAAATGATCAAAGACTCAACACCGTATAAAATATTCTATAGAACCGCGAAAGTTCATATCTCAATCGTTTCTGCTCTGTTAAATTTAGAAATCCGCACAATTGCGATCACTTTTAACAACTAACCTAGTAAGAGTGGCAAAAGAAAATAGCACCCTAAGTCCAGATTCCAACAACACGGACCACCAAGAAAATGTCTCTCTTGGTACAAGACTAAAACAAACAGCTTCTGATCTTTGGCATCAAAAACCGGGTGTAAGAGAAAAGGCACTCAAAAAAGATGCTGATTTAGCCACCCTATCCACAAAACAGCTTGTGGATGGCCTGTCAAAACAGGAAATGACTTTTGCTTTAGCGGCCACCATCTTAGAACTCGCCCTTACCATCATCGGTTGGCACATAGATCAAACTTCCAAACAGGAAATATATCGAAGAGTAGCGGAATCCCTTCTCATAGCCGGACTGGTGGCTACCGGTATTTTAGGATTAGGTGCTTTCTTCAAAAGAAGAGCCTTGCTAGGATTTGGTGCTTTTCTGACCGGCATGGAACTCATCAGTTCCGGCAACATTGTCGGCATTATCGGCATAGTCTATCTTTTCTTTGGAGGTTGGCTAATAGTTCGGGCGATGAAAAAACAGCACCTGGACAGAGCACTGGGAAAACCGGATACACCCATAGATCAAGGGTTTTCAAGAAGATCCTCAAAGCGTGCCGATACCCAAGACCTCGGCTACCAAACACCTTCGCCTTCCAAGCGCTACACTCCGCCTAGGAGAAAAGTTAAAAAACCAGTCAAGTAGCACCACTCTGCAAAGATAAAAATCTAAACAAAAAAATCTCTTCAAAACTCAAGTTGTCTCTCAATTCGACAATGATCAATCCATACCAATTGCTTTTGCCATGCCTAAAGCTTCACAAATCTATGTATTTGTGCCAAATATTGCCGTAACGGCTGTCTTGGATGTAAACTAAAACAGAAAAAACCCTATCAAATGATAAAAGAACAGCTCAAAAACAAAAAAATAGCCATTACCGGCTCAACGGGATTCCTGGGAACGGCACTCACAGAGAGACTACTGCGTTCTGTGCCGGAATGTCAGCTCATCCTTTTAGTCCGCCCAACCAGAAGACTTTCTGCACAGCAGAGAGTCGAAAAGGAAATTCTCAAAAACGACTGTTTTGATAAGTTAAGAAAAGAACTCGGTTCCAAATTTGACGAGATAACAAAATCCAGAATAACGGCTATAGCCGGAGACGTCTCTGTAGATGGCTTAGGGTTGGATCAAAAGGATGCCAAAATCTTGGCCTCCTGTGATATTTTTATCCACTCAGCTGCCTCGGTAAGCTTTGACTCCCCCTTAGACTCTGCCGTAAACGTCAACTTACTGGGTCCGGTGAGAGTAGCCGAAACACTCAAATCCCTGAGTCAAGAACACAAAAAACCGTTGCCTCACCTGATCGCAGTGTCGACTGCGTACGTAGGAGCCGGACATCACGGACTTTCCCCGGAGGTTTTGGTAACGGAAAGCAAACATATGTGTCTGCCCGACTGGCGTGAAGAGGTAGCGGCAGCCAAAAGAATGCGTTCTGACACGGATACTCTCAGCAGGTCAGTAGAGAACTTGGCAAAATTTGCCAAAATGGCCAGAGAAGATCTGGGGGCTCCCGGCACGTCCTTACTTGCCGAAAGAGCGGAAAAACACCGTCAAGACTTCATAGAAGACACCTTAGTGGAACTGGGACGCAAAAGAGCACAGGCACTCGGCTGGCCGGATGCCTATGCCTACACTAAATCCCTAGGCGAAGCAGCCCTTTGTGAAAGCAAAGGGGACCTCAGGGTTTCTTTCATAAGACCTTCCATTGTGGAATCTTCCTTAGAATCCCCCCATGCCGGCTGGATCAGAGGCTTTCGCATGGCAGAACCGGTCATCATCAGTTATGCCCGCAACATGTTAAAACAATTTCCCGGTGTACCGGAAGGTGTCATAGACGTCATTCCGGTGGATCTGGTGACTTCGGCGATCATCACTGTAGCCGCAGTCGGTCCCGAGAAAAACGACAAACCTGCCGTCTACCAAGTCTCTTCATCGGTAAGGAATCCTTTCCGTTACGGCACATTGGTCAACTTATGCGAAGACTACTTCACAAAAAATCCCCTCTACGACAACAAGGGGCAACCCATTGCCGTACCCACATGGACGTTTCCGGGTCGTGGCAAAGTCCAAGCCCAATTGTCCCAGACGGTCAATATCTTGGAATTTGCAGAGAAAATACTCACGAAAGTTCCCCTGCGCGGTGAAATGGCCGAATTCTCAGCAGACATCGAAGAAAAAAGATCTCTGGCAGAAAGAGCTCTCTCCTACGTAGAGCTTTACGGTTCATATTCGGAAACCGAAGCCAGATTCCCCATGGACAACTCCGTCAAACTCTACGAAAGTCTTCCCGATGAGGACAAAAAAGAGTTCTGCTTTGACCCCTTGACAATAGACTGGCCCTATTACGTTACCCACGTTCATCTGCCTTCCGTCGTCAAGCACGCCAGAGCCAAAACGACTCCGGGGAAATCCGTCTCTTTGTCCAGGGAAGAACGGGCCAGAAAAATTATCCTGAACCCTGAACCAAAGCTCGCGGTATTTGACTTAGAACAGACCATTATCAACTCCAATGTCGTGGAATCCTATGCCTGGCTGGCCACAAGACACTTGGGCACTGGACCAAAAACAAGGCTTGCCATGGGTCTTTTTGCCGAAGGTATGGAGTTGCTCAAAATTGACAGAAGAGACCGAAGTGACTTCCTGCGTTACTTCTATAGACGCTATGAAGGTGCTCCGGCGGCACAGGTCAAAAAGGACGCTTGGGAACTGTTCAGCGATCTTTTTATCACGAGGTCATATCCGAAAGCCATCGCACGCATCAGAGAACACAAAAAGCTCGGTCACAAAACAGTGCTGATCACGGGAGCTCTGGACTTCATTGTGGAGCCGCTACGACCATTATTTGACGAAATCGTGGCCGTGTCACTGGGTGAGGAAAACGGCAAATTCAACGGCGAGATACTCACCACTCCTCCAATCGGAGAAGCCAGGGCGATCATTATGGAAGAAATGGCGGCAAAACTTTCCCTGGATAAAGACCATATAGTAGCTTATGCCGACTCCACCAGTGACTTACCCATGTTGGAAGCGGCCGGAATACCGGTTGCAGTCAATCCGGAACCCAAATTGGCTGCCATGGCCAGGAAGCGGGGTTGGCCCATAGAGAGATGGCCGAGAGTTCCCGGAGGACCCAAATATCTACTTGCCGTCTCCAGAAGACAACTCGGCGCCAGCACTATTTTACCGACTCTTGACATCAAGGCCGAATAAGCAGAGGTCTCTTATATGATCACGAATAATATTTTTTTTACTTCAGATCTCCACAGCCTCGGCCGAAAAGCACGGCTGCGTGGCGATACTTCCAGGTGTTTGCCCAGTAGAAACAGCGAGAAAATATGAAATCTCTGCAGGTAGAACTCAACTTAGCGCGCTTTGCCTCGACAAAACTCATCAATTCCTTTTCCGGCAAAAGCGGTTTCATGCCCGCTTCCCCTCTTTTACTAAAAGACACAGAACTCCCCCCCAAGCCGGGTCAGAACTGGTACAGAATAAAGCCGATCTTATCCGGTATTTGTGGATCAGATTTGGCCACGGTGCGCGGAGAAACCTCCGGATACTTTTATCGAATAGTGAGTTTTCCTTTTACTTTGGGGCATGAAATAGTAGGCATCGTACAAGACGGGGATCTAGCCGGACAACGAGTCGTCATCGAATCCGTACTCAACTGCGGGACTCGTGCCATAGAACCAATGTGTGAGCATTGTAAAAACGGAGATATCCAGCTCTGTGAAAACATCACTTTTGGTCATATCCACCCGGGACTGCAAATAGGTTTCTGTAAAGACACCGGAGGGGGTTGGGCCGAGGAACTCTGGGCCCATCAGTCCCAGATTTATCCCATCCCGGAAGGGATGGGTGACGAAGACGCTGTCATGGTCGAACCTACTGCCTGCGGCATACACGCCGCCTTTAGCGCCGGCATCCGAGAAGACGATGACGTGGTCATCCTAGGAGCAGGCACCATAGGCCTTACCACTTTGGCAGCCGTAAAGGACTATCTCAACCCCAAGAGTATCACTATAACGGCCAAATACCCCATTCAACAAAGTGCGGCTCTGCTCATCGGAGCAGATATCATCGTCAAGCCAAGCGAATTACTCCGTTCGGTACGCCGTACCACAAATTCTATGGCGGTGGCTCCCGAGGCTTCTATTCCTTCTGTTCTAATGGAGAAGTTGTTGGGCAAAGGCGAAAAAACAAGACAGGATAACAAAGAGTTGGGAGGGGCGTCAACACCAAAGCGCACAACAGACATATCCCCTCGTGGTCTCGTCGGCAGACTTACCAAAGGAGCAGACGTCGTAATCGACTGCATCGGCAATGCCTCGTCTATCTCACAGGCGTTGGCAGCCGTAAAGCCGGGGGGTAAAATTGTCCTAGCCGGTATGCCAGGCGATGTCAAAGTCGATCTCGCACCGCTTTGGCAAAGGGAGATATCCCTCGTCGGTGCTTATGGCTACGGACGCGAACTATTGGGAGATGAGCATACGAGTACATTTTCTCTGGCCATCGACTTAGTAGAAAGAGAAGGCCTCGGAAGACTTGTTTCAGCCAAATATCCCCTATCGCGCTACAAAGAAGCCATAGCACACGCCAACAATGCCGGCGCCAGAGAGAGCATAAAAATAGTTTTCAGCAATGAATAGAGAAAAACCAAAATAACCAAAGGACCGGTATCCCGCATACCATAAGTAACCATACATAGTAACGAGGCAAAAAGCAGAGGGTATAGAATACAAAGACCTTTCCATGGCGGCCTCGGATAAAAAGCAAAAAGAGATTAGTCGGCTTTTTGAGAAAAAGGATCGGAAAAATTATTACCGCCAAAGTAAGTATTATGATACAGATGTCGCAAGGAGTTATAAAGTGAGCCCCAGACCAGGCTTTGTCTTAGATGTAGATAAGTCCACACCCCCCATACTTTTTTGGCGCGGTGAAGAACTTTCCCTGGAAAAACTACCCACCGGCTCTAGAGTAATCTATCCGCCAGAAGCTTTGCCGGCCATCAAAAACCCCAGAGAAGCCATCGCCCATGCCTTGGACAATCCCATAGGGGACTCCAAGCCCCTCTCGGAACTGTTGTTTGCGGGAATGAAACTCACCATAGCCTTTGACGATATTTCTCTCCCTTTGCCCCCCATGCAATCCCCCGACAACAGACAGCTCGTCATAGAAGAAGTTCTCTCCAGGGCTGCTGCTGCTGGTGTGGATGACGTCGTATTGATAGCCGCACTGGCCCTGCATAGACGCATGACAGATGCAGAACTTCGTCATGCCTTAGGCGACAGGGTATTTGACTCCTTTGCCCCTTATGGTCTTTTGCTGCAACACGATGCCGAAGATCCGGAAAATATTGTCAAGCTCGGCGAAACGGATCACGGTGAGACCGTCGATATGAATAAAAGAGCCGCAGAAAGCGACCTTTTGGTCTACGTCAACATCAACTTAGTCCCTATGGACGGTGGACACAAGTCGGTAGCAACCGGACTGGCCAGCTACGAAAGTATCAAGTTCCATCACAACGTCAAAACCATGCGACACAGCAAATCCTTTATGGACATGCACAACTCCGAACTGCATACCTCCAACTGGCGCATGGGTCGATTCATAAGAGAAAACGGTCCAAAGATATTTCAGATAGAGACCACACTCAATACCAACACTTTTCCTTCTCAGTTTCGCTTTTTGGAAAGAAGGGAATGGGAATGGAATTTGGCAGACAGAATTTCCTATCATACGACCGCCCTCTCTATGTCTAAGTCCACCATAGACATGAAACGAAACATCTTGCATTCCATAAAATCCCCCCACGCCATGACTTCGGTACAGGCCGGCGAAGTGGAAGCCGTACACGAACTGACACTAAAAAATGTCTTTAAACAGCAGTTGGTCACGGTGGAAGGTCAGACAGACATTGTCACCATGGGACTCCCCTACATCGGACCTTACAATGTCAACTCCATCATGAACCCCATTTTGGTGGCCTGTTTATCCTTGGGGTATTTCTTCAATATGTACAAAAACAGACCGGTGGTAAGAAAAGACGGAGTGGCCATCATTTTCCATACAACGGATTGGGCATTTCATCCCGTACATCACCCTAGCTACATCGACTTTTTCGAACAAGTACTCTCGGAAACGAATAATCCATTAGAAATTGAAAAGAACTACGAAGAATCCTTTGCCAGAGACCCTTGGTATATCCACCTCTACCGTACTTCCCACGCCTACCACGGGGTACATCCGTTCTACATGTGGTATTGGGCTTCTCACGCCATGGAGCATCTCTCTCAGGTAATCATCGTAGGGGGAAACCCCAAAGCAGTGCATAGGCTGGGTTTCAAATCAGCATCTACCTTCAACGATGCCATGGAAATGGCCGAAGACCGAGTCGGGAGGGATCCCACCATCACACACCTCCACATGCCGCCCCTTCTGATGGCAGAAGTGATCTAGATTCGTTGCAGATACACCAAGACAGTTAAAGGAATCGGACTTTGGTTAAAAGTATAACCGGCAGAAAAGATCAAAAAACTTTTGCGGACTCTCTGAAGCGGGTCTTATATAAGCCTACGTGGCCGACCACAATCGATAAACCTATGGCCAAGGAAAAACTCGGCACTGACTACGACACGGAGTGGTCTAGGAAAAAACCCGTCAGAGTGCTTCGCGCCATGCTCATCGATAACGTCGTAAAACCATCTGCCTACATGCTCGCCAGACCAAAAGTAAGCGGAGCCGAGTACCTAAGCACCATAGATACTCCGGTTATTTTTGCCTCCAATCACGCCAGTCATCTGGACACTTCCGTCATCATTGCTTCATTGCCCTTGAAATTCAGACACCATATAGCAGTCGCTGCAGCTTCTGACTACTTCTTCGATACGAAACTGAAAGCTTTTATTTGGGCTTTTGCTTTTGCTTCGATTCCAATAGAGCGTAACAAAGTCAACAGAAAATCTTCTGATTTAGCCGTAGAACTGATTCGCGATGGCTGGAGTTTACTCATCTTCCCTGAAGGCGGCAGAACACCAGACGGCTGGGGTCAGGAATTCAAATCGGGAACAGCCTATTTGGCACAAAAAACTATGGTGCCGATAGTGCCCATCCATATAAGCGGTACCAGAAAAGTCATGGCCAAAGGAAGTCGTAGAGTTGCGCCCGGTAAAACAGAAATCCGCTTTGGAAATCCCATTCAACCGATACCCGTATCAGAACAGGAAAATGAGTCAAGTCGCTCCTCGGCAGCAGCAGAAAACCGCAACATCAGACTACTCACCACCACACTGGAAGAAAACGTAGCTCAATTGTTTGACGAAGCCAACAACGACTGGTGGTCGTCACTCAGGCAAGACAGATCAGAGCAAGTAGCCAACCTGAGAGGTCCCGAAGTGGCATCTTGGCGCAGAAATTGGGAACTTCCGGAAGCTAACCAAAAAAAGCAAAACTCAATTGCTTTTGATACCGATAAACTAAAGTCTTTGTCTTGGTGGGAAAACGAATATGCCAAAAAGCAGATCGACAAAATAACCCTTAGACTAAAAGCGCTGAAAAGAAAAATATAACTCTTTACAAAATATTTGCATTTTTTAGTAATATAAAATGCTCTTACAAAAGCATTTTATATTTATTTACTTGGTTATTCGTATAACAAGTAAATAAACACTGGTATGACAGTATATCTTAATGATTTCTCACAGACTGCCGGTTGCCTTTGCCGCTTGCTCTTCTGCGGCCCGCTTTGATTTATTGGTCGCTCTTAGCAACGGGCGCACACCTTGTGGGATAGCGGAAGTATCCGTGACTATTTCGGCCAACAACTCCAGCACCGCCCTGACCGGGGCGCCAGGCAATCCTCTCCTCCTCTGAGCCACTCCCACGATTCTCGGACGCAGACTTGAAATGGGCAGCAGTTTAAATTGGGAGAGCAGATAAGCCGGTACCGCACCTGAAGGCAAAATGGAAAGCCCTGCCCCCTCAAAAGTCAACGAGGAAATAAGCCGAAGGGAGTCCATCTCGGCT
>JAKBPI010000034.1 GCA_021829645.1 Actinomycetes bacterium
CAGGTACTGTTTCACCTGCTTCAGTGAGCTGTTCATAAGAGAAACATATAAAATGAGATCTCTGTGATCTCATAGTGCAACAGCATGTAGGCCCCGTAGATTCTACGGGGCCTACATGTTTTATGAACGATTTACACGCTTTGAGTTGTTGTCTGTCTTTGATTTTGAGTAGACCTATTAGTGACTTATAAATCTCACGGTGAAGCTGTCAAAAAAAGTTACAGGAAATCGGCTAACTATCTTTGTTATAAAGTCTCTTTATTGAGTTCATTAATCAATTGGCGAAGTCTACCTTGGTGAAGTTTATTGAATTTAAGACCTATTCTGTCTAAAGACAAATGATCGTTATCGTGAATTTCAAACTTTGAAGGTTCAATTTTTCTTATTGCTTCACCACCTGTGATGTCGGAAAATTGTTCCGACAATTCTGCACATCGCTGTTCACTCGGCGCTTTTTGTAGCCGGATAACTAAAATGTCATTTATAAAACGCCTTGAATGGTAGTTGGAATAAAAATTTAATACCTCACTACGTGCCTGATCGATATCTTCAGTAATCAAATAGAGAGAGGAGTCATCGACATCGGCGAATTGTCGGTTATAGACTTGCTGTTGAACGAAATTTTCCCACGCATGCCAGTAATTAGATTCATCTGGTTCTACCAGCACAATTGGGTTTGGTTCAGCTTTTCCGGTTTGCACCAGAGTCAATAGTTCAAAGCATTCATCTAAGGTGCCAAAACCGCCGGGAAGAACTAAAAACCCGGATGACTCTTTCATAAGCATTAACTTCCTAGTGAAAAAATATTTCATTTCAACTAATTTTTCACCGGCTGCTACCCAAGTGTTTGGATAATTTTCAAACGGAAGTCTAATATTGACACCTATTGCCATATTGGTGCCGGCACCTTCACTACCTGCTGCCATGATTCCGGGTCCCGCTCCGGTAACTACCATCCAACCTGCTTCAGCGAAGGTGTGGGCAAGTTCTTTTGTTTTCTCATACAGCGGAGTACCTTGAGAAACGCGAGCCGAACCAAATATTGTCACTTTTCTTACTTCTTTGAAAGGGGCAAACATAGCAAAGGCGTTTGCCATTTCCGTAACAGCTGCGGATGCCAATTTAAGGTCTAGTCGATCATTATGATCACGCAACAACGTAATAGCGCTGTATAGTAATTGGCGTTTTATATCGAGATTTTCTTTATCTGTTATCTCGTTACAGATGTTGTCAATAATAGCTTTATCTCGTTCAGATATTTCTAAATGGTGATTTATCACTTTGAAACCAGCCTAACTAGATGAGTCTTGTAAGGTAATGTAAGGATTAACTGTATTGCCTGAAAAAATTATATAGCCCTTTTGTCAATAAGCCATATGACATTATTTGCCTTTACCATTGCTGCCGGTAAAGTTTGACCTTCGCTTATTTGATGAACGGCCTCTCTTTTTTCTTCCCCTATTACGCAGATGAGTGCTAAACGGAATTTGGCAATGGCGGCTAGAGTCATAGTTATGCGTGGATGTCGGTTTTTCCCTGAAGGATCTATATTTTTGGCTATCAGCTGTTGTGGGTCTGTGTTTAATGCTTGTGAATTGGGAAATAATGATGCGCAGTGACCGTCTGGTCCGAATCCCAATTGGATGATTTCCAATTTCTTGGAGAGCAAAATTTCTTCATAATAACCTTCGTTGTCGCAGTCTAAATCATAAAGATGATTTTCGGGCAGTCCATTTTGTTTAATGATTGAGGAAATCATGTTGTAATTTGAATCAGGATGTGTCTTGTCCACGCATCTCTCATCTACCAATAACCATTCCACCTGTTCCAGTAAAGTGCTCTTGGAGGCAAGGAGGGTTTCTAAGCACACCTTGCCAGAAGAGCCGCCTGAAATAGCGAAAGCAAGATCGCTAATGGGTTTAGCATTAGGGTCTGAGTCGGTGAGGCAATCGCGTATATGTTCGATAACTATCTTCGTGTACTCGGTAGCGACGTCATCACAGATCCGTACTTGACCGGGAAAATGGTCAGTATTTATAAGTTTTGCCATTGTCTGCCACTTGCTTGGATAAGTCTTTCTGCTTCAATGGGACCAAATGTGCCAGAAGGATATTTGGCAAGCGGAGGTTCTCCTTGTGCAAAGGAAGCTTGTATTGGGGCAACTATTTTCCAGGCTTGCTCGACCTCATCTGTCCTGATAAACAACATCGGGTCGCCCACCATGGCGTCGTGCAATAAGCGCTCATAGGCATCTACTGCCACTTCTTGAAAAGCCTCACTATAGGAGAAATTCATAGAGACTGTCTTGACTTTAAAACTTGGTCCTGGTATTTTTGCTCCGAAAGAAAGACTTATTCCTTCATCTGGCTGAATTCTGAGAGATAAAACATCGGCTCGTAAATCTCTGGAAAGCCGTCCTGCAAACGGCAAGTGGGGAGGACGCTGGAATACCATTGATACCTCAGTAATCCTTTTTTGCAGTCTCTTTCCTGTTCTTATATAAATGGGAACGCCAGCCCATCTCCAATTGTCGACATATAAACGTGTCGCTATATAGGTTTCTGTTTCAGAAGTCGGAGAAACACCATCTTCTTGACGATAGCCAATTACTTTTTGACCATCGATTTCACCTGAAGCGTACTGTGCTCTGACGGTGGTGTTGACTTGCTCGTCAATGTCTCCTATTTCGACTGCCTTTAGTAGTTTTACCTTTTCGTCACGTATACCGCCTGCTTCCATGGAAGCCGGCGGTTCCATAAGCGTCAGAGAAAGAACTTGCATGACGTGGTTTTGGACGATATCGCGTAGTGCCCCGGCTGTTTCGTAGAATGCACCGCGATGCTCCACACCAAGCGTCTCGGCGACCGTGATCTGTATATGGTCAACATATCTTCTGTTCCAGATCGGCTCAAAAATAGCGTTGGCGAAACGCAATGCCAATACGTTTTGAACTGTTTCTTTACCCATGTAGTGATCAATACGAAATATCTGATCTTCAGAAAATGCCTTGTGAAGGTCTTGATCAAGCGATTTTGCACTTTCTAGGTCAACCCCGAACGGCTTTTCGACTACTAGACGCACAAATGTATCCTTGGTTTTGGCCTTGTTGCAGCCTACCGTTTTGAGTCCGTTTGCCACCACCGAAAAGAGCTTAGGTATGGTAGCCAAATAGTAGACCCTGTTACCGTTCGTTTTGCATTCGGTATCAACTTCTGAGAGAACTTGTTCCAAGCGTGCAAATGTATCTGAAGACATATAGTCACCAGAGATATAGCGAAATCTCTTTAGATAATTTGCCCATATTCCTTCGGGGTCGTCAATGTCTTTGGTGGCCTCGTAAACTATTTTTTTGAATCCCTCGTCGTCAATTTCGCTCGATGCTGCTCCCACGATAGCGAATTCATCCGGAAGCTCTTTTCTGACGGCTAAATGGCATATTGCTGGCAGTATTTTGCGGCTTGCCAAATCTCCAGTAGCGCCAAAGATCACTAGGACAAGGGGGTGTGGCTTACGTCTCTCGCTATTTACATCAGATGACAATTCCAAAGCAGCCTCAGCAACGTTGAACATAGTTGAAGATTTTGTGGTCACCTGTTTCCCTTACTGATCTCTGTTATCTTTCAACAATTCCACACTGTGACCGCCAAACTGATTACGCAAAGCGGCCAGAATTTTGTTGGAGAAAGCATTCTGAGCGTTATGTTGTGTTGCGAATCTTCGGTATAGCGAAAGGGATATTACCTCTAATGGAACGCCGCGCTCGATAGCTTCCTCGACGGTCCAGCGACCCTCGCCGGAGTCAACTACATAACCTTCTATCTCTTGAAAACCAGATTCTTCCCTGAGGGCAATTTCTGCCAATTCCAGTAACCATGATCTCACAACTGAGCCATAGCGCCATATCGAAGCAATTTGGTGTAAATCAAGATTGAATTCTTTTGCTGCATCCATAAGTTCAAACCCTTCAGCGTAAGCTTGCATCAGGCCGTATTCAATACCGTTATGAACCATTTTTACAAAATGACCTGCTCCGACGGGACCTACATGGGCATATCCACCCTCCGGGGCAAGTGTTAAGAAAATCGGTTCTGCAACTTTGACGGTTTCTTCATTGCCTCCTACCATCAAGCAGTATCCGTTTTGCAGACCCCAGACACCTCCAGACGTGCCCGCATCGATGAATCCTATCTGCTTTTTGGCCAGTTGGTCGCTGTATGTAAAAGCCGTTTTATAGTTGGAGTTGCCTCCGTCTATGACTATATCTCCGGCTTCAAGGAGGTTTGATAATTGTGTAATAGTTGCGTCAGTTGGGGCTCCAGCCGGCACCATCACCCATACCACTCTTGGAGATTGTAGGTCAGATACCATTTCTTCCATTGTGGCAGCTGTTTTGATGGAATACTCGCTCAAACTTTTCCTGGATGATTCGTTGATGTCAAAACCTATTACGTCATGTCCGTCGGCCGCCAAACGTCTGCACATGTTGGCTCCCATTTTGCCAAGCCCGATCATTGCTATCTGCATTAAAGTAAGTCCCTTTCTTTATCGCTAAAATCTGTATCTTGATTTGTCTGTTGAATTTTTGGCTCCGAGAAGTTAGAGCAACTCTGATATTTGGTCAACGCCTATTCTGATTACTCGTCTTTGGTGAGCTTGCAGGCTTTGGTAGTCACCTATTGATTGAGCGGTAATCAGAGTGGCAAAATCATAATTTTTACCTGGTATCTCAATTCCGGTATAAGGTGAGCGCTCGACAATTTGAACAGCAACGACTTGGTTAGGACCGCCTTTATGAAGCTGTCCGGTGGAGTGAAGAAATCTCGGACCATAGCCGGCCGTCACAGCCGTACCATTATGGGCATCGCGCAATTTAACGCGCAGTTGTTCTAGGTGTTCTTCGCTCCCATAGGGGAGGTAAGCCTGGATGGAAATATAATCGTTTTCCTTTACATTCTCCTTTAAGAAGACATCCAAGGCATCTGGGGATTGGTTTTCAATATTTTGAATCGGTAGGTTTGACAAAACCTTGTTGGTATTTGCTTTTGATTCTGCGACATTTGGTTCGTCAAAGGGATCAATATTCAATACGTGACCGATAATAGCGGTAGCCACTTCCAACTTATAAAATTGCGCTCCCAGATCTCCTGCCGATCGAAGCTCCAGTTCAATATGGAATCTGTCTGACCCCGCCTCTTTATCAGATGTGGGTACGGGCACACAACCTATGCCGTGTTTCCCTGTAGATTCAGCCACAAGTTGTTCTATCCAAAGACCGAATGCTCTCTGCTGATCCGGCACCTGAATTGTCAGCTTATTCATACCCTCTAAAGCAGCCCGTCCGGCTTCTACGCCAAGCGTAATGGCCTCTTCTGGATCAAGGTCAGCAGCTGCTTCACAAAGTTCGGCTATGTCATATCCCATAAGAGCGGCCGGCACCAGTCCGAAATATGATAATACGGAGTATCTTCCTCCTATGTCGCTGCGGTTGGAGAAAACTTTATTCACCCCCAAGGCACTTCCAAGTTGCGCCAATTCCGTATTGGGATCGGTGATAAAGGCATATCTGGAAAAGTCTGACATTCTACTTCTTGCGTGTGCCATTAGGTCATTTGGTTCCAGGGTGGTTCCGGACTTGGAAGATACCAGTATGAAAGCGTCTTCGATGGGGGCGTTTTCCACCGTGTGTGGAGATGTGGTATCCAAAACCACCATACGGCGACCGTTCGGCTTTTTCAGAGTACCAGCAAATGTAGACAGAACCAATGGGCCCAGGGAGGAGCCACCCATACCGATAAGTACTATTGTCTCCTGATCAATATTCTCAGCCCAAGATTTTAAATCTTTGGCCTCTCTGTGTATTTCTTTTATTACATCTATCCAACCAAGTCTGTTTTGTGACACATTTCCTTCCGGCCACAGTGTGGCATCTTTGGTCAGTAAACGCGTTTTGAGATTTTTTATATCGAAGTTACTCACAGTGAAGCCGCCTTTCCGTTTAGTTGTGTAATGAGTTCGTCGAATGATTTGGCAAAAGAGCTAACGCCTTCTTTTTCCAGTTGTTCCGTGACGTCGAATAATGAAACCCCGACTTCAGAAAGGGCATCCAGGGTGTCTTGAGCCTCTTCGACAGCAGAATGACCGTTGGCCATGGTGGCGTCTATTGTTCTGGCAGGTAAGCCGTGATCCAAAAACGCGTCAACAGTAGCTCTTGGCATTGTGTTTACCGTATCGGGACCTATTAACTCGTTGACGTAGAGCAAATCTGGATAGTTCGGGTTTTTGGTCGAAGTGGATGCCCATAGCGGTCTTTGCAAGTTGGCGCTCTGTGCCTTTAGTGCAAGAAAACGTTCACTGCCGAATTTATCTTTAAAAAGCGCATAGGCGATGATAGCCTGTGCGACAGCTGTTTTTCCAAGTAAAGTTTTCGCCCTTTCACCTAAGACATCAGAAGAGGTATGTTGGATGATTTCTTCCAAGCGTTTGTCTGTCTCGGTATCCACACGGCTTACAAAAAATGATGCGACGGAATTTATCTTACTTAAATCTTGTCCTGAAGCAGCGTAGCGTTCCAAACCGTTGATATAAGCATCCATGACAGCGGAGTATCTGTCAAGAGAAAAAATAAGAGTGGCGTTGATGCTAATTCCTTCCGCAATCATTTCCTCTATCGCCGGCAGTCCTTCTTTGGTGGCCGGTATCTTAACCAAAAGATTAGGGGCATCAATGGTTTTGGAAAGCCAACGAGCGGCCTCGATTGTCCCTTGTGTATCGTGTGCCAAACTTGGTTCAACTTCTACGGATACAAAACCATCTTTACCGTGCGATTCCTCGTATACAGCAAGCAATTTTTCCAATGCACCTCTGGCGTCGAACAAAACCATTTCCCAGTAAGTCTCGTTGATGGTTTTCCCGGCTTTGATGAGTGACTGAAATTGGGGATCGTAATCGGTGCCTGATTCTATGGACTTTGCCATTATCGTCGGATTGGATGTCAGGCCGCGGACTCCGTTTGTTATCAATTGATCAAGTTCCTCTGTTTCGACGTAGGAACGCCTAAGATCGTCTATCCACGGACTTTGACCGCATTGAAAGTACAGATCATGTAATTTGGTCATATACACCTCGCTCAAATGTGTTTTACAAGTTGCAGTCTAGTACCTTGCTTATCAGATATCAGGCGGCATGGAAAGTATTGTATTGAGGTCACTAAAATTTCTCACAAGCCTGTCGTCGGCAACGTTGCGGATTGGAAGTTGCCTCATATGAAATGACTGCCTTTACTTGCATGGTTACATATTGCAACGGAAGAAGAGCAACAGCATTTTCACTTGTCGTCCGTTTATAAAGTTTCCAAAAGTATCATATCTGAGTATAAAAGTTAAAGTCTTATGGTCATAGATGGGCAATTCAGGCTATTTTTAAGATAATGGCAAATTCACTAAAAAATAAAGTAGGAAAGATACTCAAAATAAAAGAAAGCACTTCGGGTAACAACGCGGGTGTCACAGGTGAGTTTACGGAAATATTTAAATTGGCAAAAGCCTATTTTTTACAAGAGACCCTGGCACCTTTGCGAAAAGTGAAGCACAAAATAGTTCAAGCTATTCTTGCTGTCATGTTCCTTGGTATAGGTTTTTTCCTTTTACTTATCGCCGTTCTGCGCGTGCTTCAATCGGAAACCGGGTCTTTATTTAATGGTAATGAGTCATTTGCCCCTTATCTCATAACATTTTTTGCCGGCATTATGTTAGCTGCCGGGCTGGGTTGGTATGTTTTACGCAACCTGAGAGGGAAAAGTTGATTTAAGATCTTTTTACTGTCGGATTTTAAAGACTTACTCGCTCATCGGATAAATAAGGTTTTCATTATATCGACGCATACCGTTTTATGGTAGTAAGATCTTTTACATAATGAAGGATGCCAGTTCTATAAACAGTGATACCCAAGAGGGACAAAAAATATCGATTGCCGATATTCAGCAAAAAATACGCGACAATATCGGAGGTAAAAATATTGTCTCGGAAAAAGTCTCTTCACAACAGCTTATCATCGTCAAGGCAGTGGTCGTCGTTCTGATGGTTCTGCTCTCTTATGTGATGGGCAGATTCCAAGGTAAAAGTGATTCTACAATTCTGGAAGTTAAGAGAGTATAGACATTTACATGGGAAAACTTTTTGAATACCTCACTAAACAATTGGTTGCCAAAGGCTTCAAAAAAGCCATTAGCGAAGGAAGCCTGCTGTGGGTGGGAATAGCTGCGTTGGGGTTGGTGGTGCAGTTTTTTATGAAGCACCGTCAACCTAAAGTAGCTGTCGAAAAATTGCGCTTAGGAGAATCAATAGTTATTTCCCATCTGGCGCGCAACTCTGCATCAACTGCCAAAACAAAGATTTACTAATTCCGTCTTTTTCCGGAATCTGAGCAAAACTTACCTTTTAGCCAACCCTGCTTGGCTTACCTCAACTGGAGCACTTCGTGGACAACGCAACTGATCAATCTCTGCCGGAGGAAAATCACCCGCAGCAAGAAATGCAATATTCAAATGAAATATTTATGCCAGGTGAAGAAGTCATATTGCAGGATTCCAAAAACAGAAGGTACCTGATCACACTCGTCCCAGGCAAAACTTTCCACTCCCATTCCGGGGCAGTTGAACATGATTTTGTGATAGGTAAGAAAAACGCGTCATATATAAAAGCCCGTTATGCGGAAAGTGGAATCGACAGAGAAAGATATTATTTGGCCATTAAGCCGACTTTGGCAGACGTGATTCTAAAAATGCCGCGTGGGGCGCAAGTGATCTACCCTAAGGACCTGGGGGCCATTCTTATGGCCGCTGATGTCTACCCGGGAGCGCGCATACTGGAGTCCGGTATCGGGTCAGGAGCTCTTTCCATGACTCTTTTGCGGGCAGGAGCAATCGTTAAAGGTTACGAGATCAGGCAAGACTTTATCGAGTTGGCTTGTGAAAATATCGAAAAGCACCGAAAGCAGATCTTTGGTTATGATTCCGGTAACAATTCGGATATTGCAGCGAGATTTTCTGTCGAATGTCGCGATGTCTATCAGGGGATCGATGAAACAGATCTGGACAGAATCCTACTTGACTTGCCAGAACCATGGCAAGTAGTCCCTTTTGCACAAAAGGCGTTGAAGGCCGGCGGCATTTTTTTGGCCTACCTGCCTACCATCAACCAGACAACGGCTTTGCGTGAATGCTTAAGGGAAAATAAATTTATTCTGTCGGAGACACTGGAAGTGCTGAACAGGACATGGCATATAGAGGGAAATTCCGTGAGACCGGATCATCGCATGGTGGCACATACCGGCTTTATCACAGTTGCCAGAAATAATGCCGGAGATTCAGCCACATAACAAACGATAAAGCAGTATCTCTTTAGCGTAAACCGGTTCTATTAGTCTTGCTCAATAAAGATGCACTCGCCGGGGCATTCTTCGGCGGCTTCAGTGACGGCATCTTCTAATTCACCGGGAACATTTACCTGACCGGAGGCTCCGCCCGGGTTGTTCATAACTTGGTCATGGTCTTTCACATACGCCAGTCCGTCGTCCAAAAGGGTGAATACGTCGGGGCAAATTTCCTCACACAGTCCGTCACCGGTGCACAGATCCTGATCTATCCAGACCTTCATGAAATCCTCTCGTTTCTAAAATGAACTAACCGACATCTTATGCCGGCCAGTTGCTCCGATGTCATCATAGCAAGTAATTAGGTCAAAAGACAGGCAAAAGCACACGTTAGTACGAATAGAGAAAATATGGTTATGAAATGAGTGATCGAAAAGTAGAAACATTTGGCTAAGTGCTTGCGGACAACACGGACCTGTGATTATGCCAAAAGAGGCTTGGTCGGTGCTTGGTGGATGTTTGGCAAAGTATTAGACTGTGTGTTATGAGAGTTTTAGATGATAAGCCAGTTGGTCTGGCGATGTATAGTATGGTGGCAAATGTCATAAGCTAAAAGCTCATTATACATGTAGACGGAGGTGTGAGTGGTGGACGAAGTTTTGGCAGAAAAACTGAAGAAGCGTGTTGAAGAGGCAGAAGAAGAAATTGCCGAACTGCGGAAAAGGTTGAGTAATGCTCCGAGTCGATCTAAGGTTTTAGAAGAAAAGCTTCTGCAGGTCAAGGGGCAACTAAATCAAGCCGTCACACAAAACGAAAAACTTATGTTTGCCTTACAGCAAGCAAAAGAAAACATAGCCACGTTGCGCGAAGAAGTAGACAAACTGACCCAAACGCCTAATGCGTATGGATACTATCTGGCTTCCAATGAGGATTCCTCGGTTGACATTTTTACTTCTGGTCGAAAAATGCGAGTGGCGCTACACCCGAGCGTAGACAAAGAAAAGCTCTATCGTGGTCAAGAAGTTGTGTTAAACGAAAATTTCAACGTTATTTCAGTACGCGACTCTGATTTGGTAGGAGAAGTGGTGACTATCGAAGAGGTGCTTGACGAGGGAGAAAGAGCACTGGTGCGTTTTAGGGGAGACGAAGCTCGCATTGTGGAAATAGGGGACTCCCTGTATGGCACCAAGCTCAGAACCGGCGATAGTGTTCTGTTGGATTCGCGTTCGCAACTGTTGGTGGAAAAACTTATCCGTCCCGAAGTAGAGGAAGTCATCCTGGAGGAAGTCCCGGATGTTTCCTATAGTGACATAGGAGGTTTAGATGACCAAATTGAAGCTATTACCGATGCCGTAGAGCTGCCATTTTTACACCATGAGCTATTTGGGAGATATCGCCTGCCTGCTCCAAAAGGTATTCTGCTGTATGGACCTCCCGGATGCGGGAAAACTTTGATCGCAAAAGCCGTGGCACACTCTTTAGCCGAAAAAGTTGCTGCTAAAACCGGTAACAAAAATGTAAAAAGTTATTTTTTGAATATCAAAGGTCCGGAGCTACTCAATAAATACGTAGGAGAGACGGAGCGCCAACTGAGATTAGTGTTTCAACGAGCAAAAGAAAAGGCGGCAGAAGGCGTTCCGGTCATTGTGTTTTTTGACGAAATGGACTC
This sequence comes from Actinomycetes bacterium, assembly GCA_021829645.1. Classification (GTDB taxonomy): domain Bacteria; phylum Actinomycetota; class Acidimicrobiia; order Acidimicrobiales; family Bog-793; genus JAJZMK01. The sequence goes on from JAKBPI010000034.1 coordinate 11,039, forward strand.
TTTGTTCAGGACGCGCGGCACAGGAATCAGTTCTGATATGGAATCAACCATAGTTCCGCAGCTTTTAGCTGAAATTGACGGCGTGGAAACTCTCAAGGATGTAATAGTTATAGGTGCTTCCAACCGTGAAGACCTAATCGATCCGGCTATCCTGCGCCCGGGACGTTTGGACGTCAAAATCAAGATCGAAAGGCCTAACGAAAAAGCCGCCAAAGAAATATTTGCCAGGTATCTTACCCGGGATCTGCCGATAGACGAAGCAGAGATCAAGAAACTTGGCAAGGGGGATATCGCGGTAACTATCAATGTCATGATAGAAAAGACCGTCGAGGAAATGTATAAGACGGACGATGAGAATAGATTTCTTGAGGTTACATACCAAAACGGTGATAAAGAGATACTGTACTTCAAGGACTTTTCATCCGGGGCAATGATAGACAATATAGTGCGTAGGGCAAAGAAACTTGCCATTAAAAGAAGCCTGCTGGAAGGAAAAGACGGCATTCGTCTTGCCGACCTCTTGGAATCCATAGCTCAAGAATACAAAGAAAGTGAAGATCTTCCCAACACGACTAACCCAGATGATTGGGCTAAAATATCGGGTAAAAAAGGTGAAAGAATTGTTTATGTCAGAACCATTTTCTCTGAAGCGGGTGATAACCAAGGTGGCAGAGCGATTGAAAGGGTCGGCACCGGTCAGTATCTCTAGATCAGGTATTCAGTGATTCCTAAAAAAATTTGTGGTTTAGAAACCGAATATGGAATAACGGCTCCCAAGAGTTTGGGTGGGGATCCAACGTCGGCAGCGTCCTTTCTCATATCTGCCTATATCGGCGATGCGATCAAGAAGATTTCCTGGGACTTTACTGATGAGGCACCGGGAAATGACGCGAGAGGTTTTTTGGATGCTAACGCTTTACCCCCTTCAATTGAACCTCAGCTGTTAAATGCTGTTTTGACTAACGGAGGCAGATACTACGTTGACCATGCTCATCCCGAGTACTCCACCCCAGAATGTGCAACCGTAAAAGAAGCTTTACTCTATGATAAAGCAGGAGAAGCCGTTCTGACTCTATCTATGGCAAGAAGTCAAAAACTCCTTCCACCGGGTGAAGAGATAGTCGTCTATAAGAATAATTCCGATGGAAAAAATAATTCATACGGGTGCCACGAAAATTATCTTGTTTCCAGGACAACCCCTTTTGTGCAATTTGTGGACTTCCTGATTCCCCACTTGGTTACCAGACAGATATTTTGTGGTGCCGGGAAAATAGGTATCGAAGGCCTCAACAGGGAGAACAATGGAAAACCAATATTCCAAATAAGTCAAAGAGCTGATTTTTTCGAAGAACCGGTAGGACTGGAAACCACCATCAGGCGACCTATCCTCAATACCAGAGACGAACCGCATTCTGATAAATCTCAATACAGAAGGCTTCACATAATTACAGGTGATGCAAATCTCTCCGAAGTGGCTACTCTCTTAAAAATAGGTACGACAGCTATTGTATTGCAGCTTATCGAAGCAGGCGCTCTCACTCACTTAGACTTGGAAATGGAATCTCCCGTTCAAGACATCCAGGGCATTTCCAGAGATATCACTCTTGGGTATAAACTGAAATTGAAAAATGGCAGGTTGCTGACGGCGCTGGAAATGCAGTGGCTTTATTTTGAGGCGGCACAAAAATACCACAGCCAGTATGGTTTGGATGCCATTGGCGAAGAAGAATTGGCAGCAGATATTTTACATCGTTGGGAACATGTCCTAACCTCTCTGGAAGCAGATGTCTATTTACTTGCCAAACAATTGGACTGGGTGGCAAAACTACAGATAGTAACCGCTTTTTGTGAGCGCCATCAGACAGACTTATCTGATCCAAACGTTGCGGCCATTGACCTGCAATACCATGATTTACGTCCGGCTAAATCAATCTTTCAGCGTTTAAATATGGACACCCTGCTATCTCCCTCCGATGTCGAAAATGCCATATCAAATCCGCCCGAAACCACGAGAGCATATTTTAGAGGTGAATGCCTGAAGCGCTATCCTGGCGAAATAAAATCTGTCAACTGGGACTCGATACTTTTTGATATAGGGAACGGTCCTCTCCAAAAAGTACCCATGAACGAACCCCTGCGCGGCTCAAAAGCACATTTAGGCGATCTCTTGGAAAAAAGCCCTACTGCTAAAGAATTACTGCAAAACCTACAAAAATAGCAGATCAGTAATTGGTATTTACCACAATTTATTGTGCTTTAGAATTTGTCGATGGCATGTGGTGTAGATTGACGTTATAAGAAACAGAAAGTTTAAAACTCGCGACACGCTGTTCTTATATACCTTTACAATTTTTATGAGAGTAGTTATTAAGGAGTGCATTATGGCAGAGCGTGAGCTCAAAAAACATTCCACGTCGTCACACAGTGAGGATGTGGCTTCAGATGAAGAAGTATCTGTTTCCACCGAAAAAGGTGACAAACTAAAAGCCGAGATAGATGACATCTTGGACGAGATAGATGAAGTTTTGGAAGAAAATGCCGAAGAATTTGTGCGCGGTTATGTACAAAAAGGCGGTCAATAGTTAGCACATGTTGATGTCGTATTTACATAGGAAGTCTCCGACTATAAAATATGCTAGCTTTGGCTTATAAAACACAGAACTGAGGAAAGAATGACTTATACAAAAAGTGTTTTTCTGTATCCACATGCGAAAGACGCGGATAGTCTATGAATCTGCCTTTATTTACACCAGGTGCCGATCCTGGCCCAAGTTTTATGGGGTTAATCGAAAAGACAGGACCAAGTTTCAACCAACTCAGACCGGCTGCCGCCATGGAAACAGAGAGAAACGTACTCTCAGGGATTCCTCACGGTACGACCATTATCGCTGTTCGCTATGCCGCCGGAGTGGTCATAGCGGGAGACAGACGTGCCACGGAAGGAGTGAGCATCGCTCATCGTTCCATTGAAAAAGTATTTCCCGCCGATAAATTTTCAGCCGTGGCTATAGCCGGAGCGGCCGGGCCGGCCATAGAGATGGTAAAGCTTTTTCAGACTCAATTGGAGCACTACGAAAAAGTTGAAGGAGCTTCATTGAGTTTGGAAGGCAAGGCCAACCAACTGTCACAAATGGTTCGTTCGCATTTTCCTTTGGCTCTACAGGGACTCGCCATCATTCCGCTTTTCGCCGGATATGATAACAAGCGGCAAGCGGGACGTATTTTTAGTTATGACGTCACTGGCGGAAAGTATGAAGAAACCGAATTTCATACCACTGGTTCTGGCAGCAGAAGCGCCAGAACTACGATTAAGCTTGGCTATAAAGAAGGTTTTGCATTAGAGGACGCCGTGAGGCTGGCAATAAAGGCACTTTATGAAGCAGCCGACGACGACGCCGCAACCGGCGGCCCCGATCTCATTAGAGATATCTTCCCGATAGTGGCTAAAGTAGATGCCGAAGGATATTCTGCTTTTCCTCAAGATTCCGTCAGGTCTTACTTTACGGATCTTATTTCCCATATTGGTAACAACGACGGCTAAGGCTAATCGTTAAAATTTTTTGAAAAAGCTGCTTGGCAGGTTTCTCCCGTAAAAGAGGTATTAAAAATGACTATGCCGTATTATGTGGCCCCCGAACAGGTCATGAAAGACAGAGCGGAGTACGCTCAAAAGGGAATTGCCAGAGGGCGATCTCTGATCGCCACTCTTTATAAAGACGGCATCCTACTTGTTGCCGAAAACCCTTCCCGAACACTCCATAAAATCAGTGAAATCTACGACAGGGTAGCTTTTGGCGGCGTGGGCAAGTATAACGAGTTCGATCAGCTACGTGTTGCCGGTATCCGCCACGCCGATACAAAAGGCTATGCTTATTCACGGGAAGACGTGGATGCCAGATCACTGGCCAACGTCTACGCTCAGTACCTAGGACAGGTGTTTACTCATGAGATGAAGCCCCTTGAGGTCGAAATACTGGTAGCCGAACTGGGTTACACTAGGGGAGAGGACAGGATGTACCATATCAGCTATGACGGAACTGTCGTCGACAGAGAGAGTTTTGCGGTGCTTGGCGGCGATGCAGAAACCATCACTGAAAGATTTGTAGAAAAAGTCGCAACGGAAGCAGAGCTGGCCCAAATTTTACCTGCCTGTGTTGAAGCTTTGCAAGGTCCGGAGCGCCTTCTAACCGCCAACGAACTGGAAGTAGGGGTACTTGACAGAAATCTTACGAGAAGATTTTTTAAGCGTATAGAAGAGCCTGTCATAGCCCAGATACTGCAAAAATAGACCCATCTGCTTTTTGGCGGTACTCTGTGGATCGTAGTAACGTTTCGCAGAGTACCGAAAACAATCTATTTTCTTTTAAGTCGTTTACTGATCCACCACTTGTTGGACAGTAGCTTTGTCCGCTTTTTTTGCGGATTTTGAGAGGTAAATATTTCTTCAACGGAATCAAAAAGTAAGATCTCTCTCGTCTGTTCAAGATGTGCGGCATCGACGAAGATGTCAATTTCAAGCGGAAAAGGAGTTAGACTCTGGGTTGGAGTCGTGATATAGCATTTGTAGCCTTCGCTTTCCAATCGGGCGGCTAGCACTTGAGCATGAAATATATTACTTACTTTAGTAAGAAGAACCTTATTTTTATCCGTCATACAATTAAAAGATTACATCAAAGCACGTAAGAAAGCACTAACGTTTAAACAGTGAACAGAAGAATTTTTGGTTTAGAGAATGAATATGGTGTCACCTGTACGGTTAGGGGACAAAGACGTCTCAGCCCAGACGAAGTGGCCCGCTACCTTTTTAGAAGAGTTGTCAGTTGGGGCAGGTCATCAAATGTCTTTTTAGAAAATGGCTCTAGGCTGTACTTGGATGTCGGAAGTCACCCTGAGTACGCTACTCCCGAATGTGACTCACTTTATGACTTGGTCGCCTACGACAAAGCGGGAGAACGGATTCTGGAAAGCCTGGTTTCTTCAGCGGAAATGAGACTGAGAGAGGAAGGCATTCGCGGAACAGTTTATTTATTTAAGAACAACACCGATTCTGCCGGGAATTCGTATGGGTGTCATGAAAATTACCTGACAATCAGAAAAGATGACTTTAGTAACTATTCCCAAGTCCTGATACCTTTTTTGGTAACAAGACAGATATTTGCCGGTGCAGGAAAAGTATTGCAAACAGCTCGTGGGGCTGTATATTGCATATCTCAGCGTGCTGAACACATCTGGGAAGGCGTTTCTTCGGCAACGACTAGGTCCAGGCCTATTATCAATACCCGTGACGAACCGCATGCCGACGCTGAACATTACAGAAGGCTCCATGTTATTGTGGGTGACTCCAACATGAGCGAATACGCTACGTTTCTAAAAGTAGGGACTACGGGCTTACTGCTAAAAATGCTGGAAAGTCCTAAAACTATTTTTAGAGATATGACCTTAGAAGATCCAATACGTTCTATTAGAGAAATAAGTCATGATTTGACTTGTAAAAAAACATTGCGGTTAGCAAGCGGCAGAGAAATGACGGCTCTGGAAATTCAACAGGAATATCTTGGTAAAGTTATCCGTTTTTCAGAACAGCATAACTTGTCTGAGCATGAAAAAACAGTACTTGAGATGTGGCAACACGTACTGACTGGCTTGGAAGAGGACCCTATGTCACTCGAACGGGAATGTGATTGGGTGGCTAAATATCATCTTATTGAAAACTATCGTCTAAAACATAATATACCCTTGGAACATCCAAAAGCGTTTTTGCTGGACTTGCAGTATCACGATATTTCCAGGGAAAGGGGCATATATTACAAGTTGGCAGCACATTCCATGATGGAGCGGATGGTAAGCGACGAGGATATCGACAATGCCATGATCAATCCTCCCTCGACGACGAGAGCTAAGCTTCGAGGAGAATTTATCCAAAAGGCAAAGGAAAAGAAAAGAGACTTTACCGTAGATTGGGTTCATTTAAAGCTTAACGACCAGACACAGAGAACTATCCTGCTCAAAGACCCATTCAATGCTCATGACGAAAGAGTAAATAGACTAATTGAATCTATGTGACATACTTATTACCGTTTTGGCAAATGACATTGTGATACAGGATTCTGGTCCGGTTAGTTGACTTGCAAACTATCAAGTGAGCGTTAGTGTGCCTCCGACAGTGCGCCCCCGGCAGGACTCGAACCTGCGACCTGCTGCTTAGAAGGCAGTCGCTCTATCCAACTGAGCTACGGGGGCATGATCTATATACGATCATAACATGATGAGCTATGCTTGTTGAGAAATGCAGATAGTCTATATCGATTGAAAGATTTTCTTGTTTTCGTAGAGTTTATGTATATTCGTTTTCTCTCAAATGGATACGTAGAGATTTAAAGCCTACTTATTTGCCTTACGCACAAGTTTACGTACTAAAAACGAGGCTAAATGTTCGTTCCGTGGAACTTGTCCCAAGCTGAAATAAATCTTATCAAAGTTTTATTCCGGGAAAGTTCTTCAAGAACGTAAGTACCCATCATAACACGACGACCACCTAAGCTTGTATTGTGTTTAATGATGCGTTCTGGCGATTCTGAAGCAACTACTTCTATTTGTAAGACATCTGAGCGTCCGGCCGTTGCGGTAACATTCGTGCCGTAGGGCCAACATCCTTAGACGGCCCCCTGGTTCCCAATTGCGCAAATAATGGTCTGTGAAGTATTCATGATTGGCAAGTACAGCTAAAAATTCAAACACGACCCTATGGGATAGCGGTATTCCGACACAAACCTCTACCGGATGTATCGAGATCTCCTCTCAGAAATTTCAGCAATACAATAAATATTGCCATTGATGGCCTGGGTTTTCAATTTCAACCAAGGAATATAAAAGTCAATTTGTCTGTCTGGCGGGCTACATGACAATGGCATCTCTACCAAAGTGCTGTTTGCAAGACGATAGCTGTTTTCATGCTAATAGGTTTCTTGCCCTGTCATGGTTGCCAAACGAGAATCGCGGAATTCAAAAAATAAAACCAACAAAATACTAAAGATTGTTTTTGAAGCCAATTCCGTTTTTATTTATGGTAGC
>JAKBPI010000035.1 GCA_021829645.1 Actinomycetes bacterium
AGTTAGTACCTGTTGTCCACATAGAGGTATCTGTCATTGTTACCGAACACGTATTAGTGACACTGGGAGCAATGGTAGTCGTTGGTGCAGCCGTTGTGGTGGTAGGTGCAGCCGTTGTGGTGGTAGGTGCAGCCGTTGTGGTGGTAGGGGCTGCCGTTGTGGTGGTAGGTGCGGCCGTTGTCGTCGTTGGTGCGGCTGTGGTCGTGGTTGGTGCGGCTGTGGTAGTCGTTGGTGCGGCTGTGGTAGTGGTAGGGGCAGCCGTGGTGGTCGTCGGTGCAGCCGTTGTAGTCGTTGGGGCAGCCGTGGTGGTGGTAGGGGCGGCTGTGGTAGTGGTAGGGGCGGCAGTTGTCGTGGTTGGTGCGGCTGTGGTGGTGGTAGTGCCAGAGTTACCGGAAGAGGATGCGCCCACTACGGTACAGGGAACTCCGTTGAGGGTAAAGTCGGTAGGCAGTGTATTTGTCGATCCGCTCAGTGTACCTTGGAAACCAAAGCTGGTATTACTGCCGGGTACCAAAGCTGTTGAGCTTGTGTCGTACGCATTGACAGTTGCCCCCGACTGACTGATACTTGCACTCCACCCACTAGTTATCTGCTGCCCGGATGGCCAAGTCCAACTTAGATCCCACGAGTAAAGCCATACCCAAGGAGCCAACGCTGAAGTTGTAGAAACCGTATTGGTTAATGTCACATTTGCTGTAAAACCCGTACTCCATTGACTTGGAATAGTCATGTTTACGCTGCATGATACCGGATTCGCATAAGGAGTGGTAGTCAACTGCATAGGTGTATTAGTTGTCGTAGTAGACGCGACGGGAGTCTGCCCGGCAGCGACAACTTCGAGCGAATACGGAGGAAGAGTGACCGAATCGGCAGGTACCGTACTCTGTGTTATACTGCCAGTTCCGTTATATGAATACAAGGTAGCATTGCCTGTCAACGGTGTTCCGGAATTGGCTATGTTGACGGTATAAGGAGTACCGCTCTCATTGGCAAGTAAAACAGATTCCTGTCCAGATGAGTTGACACTTGCATAGGAGGCCACATTCGTTTGGTTCGAAGTTGCCGAGACCAGTGAATCTCCGGCAGCCGTAAAGTATTTCAACATAGCTATCCCGTAATAAGTCGGGAATGGCGTATTGGCCGACGGTTCACAAACGCTACCTGTGCAATTTGCACTTGAAAGTACTCCTGCATCATTGTAATCGGTTGCCCCATTGAGATCTGTTGAAATGGTTCCGGCACCGTTGTACAAGTCCCACCAGTCTACGTTAGAGGCACCTGCCTGTATCCACCCAAGCTCGTCGAGCGGAGCAAAAACTGCAGATTGTATGCTGTCGTTTTGATAACTGGAGTTCGTTTCTGTAACGAAAATCTTTATTTTGTTTCCGAGAGTCGCGCCGTCGTATTTAACTAATTGAGCTCTCACGTTTGCCACCATGCCCGGAATCGACGACAGGTTTGCAAACAAGCTTGGTACCGACGAAGAATACGGATACCAGTGAATAATGACAAAATTAGCTTCCGCTCCTACCGCAGCCAAAACTGTTTGGTTCCAGTCCATGGTCTGCCCCGGGAGAATTGTTCCGTCGGCATAACCTCCTGGGGTTGTCAAAACCACTCCGGCCTGAATGTTAGGGTCAACTGCTTTCATAGCCTGAATATATTGAAGAGCCCTGGATCCATATGTCTGTGGACCAAGAGGGGTGTTTAGGTCCTCTTCCCAGTTGGCCCCATAGGCACCGTCACCATACACTTCATTGCCAATTTCCCAGTAGTTGACGTTATAGTTGTTTGTAACGTCTGCATATTTAACCCATGCGGCTGCAAGAGCTGGTGTTCCTGTTCCATAATTGGCAGTTATGATCGGCTGAGCATTACTTGCTTGAGCGACTTTCATGAAATTAGAAAAATTATCTTCTGGATTCGCATAGCTGAGTCCGTCATAGGTTGAATTCGTCTCCCAGTTGTACACATCGGAAGTTGAACCGCCTGGATAACGCAACATCTGAACTCCGGCATTTTTCAAGAGACTAGGAACTCCGGAGTTTGTAAGATATCCGTCCCACACCGCCGTATTCATACCAAATGCGGTAGAAGGCACTGTCGTCAAAGTATCTGCTAAATTTACGTTAACTGATGCCGTACCAGAGGCAGCTGAACTCCCCGAATTGGTTCCGGAGTTGGTAGCCGCTGCAGCTAGTCCTCCCTCGCCAAATATAGCGCTTCCAGAATTAAGTGCCAGTGGAAGTATTGCCACTATAGCAATGAGTAATACACGGAATTTATATAACCGTTTCAGTATTTTGTGATGCATGATATACATTCTCCTGTTATCAAGTTGATACGTGTTGGCACCGGTAATCATGAAACGAAGTTGACAAACTTCATATTGAACCCCCCGATTGTCCACATATATTATATATATGACTATTTTACCTTGTCAAAGGTGTATTTGAGAAAGAATATTTTTCCTCTTTTAGTAAGATACTTATCACTTTAAGTGAGTAATGGTCAGACTAGTGGTGCTTGTATAACCACGAAAAGCTATATATGACCGCCGTGATTTGTAAAAATACTTACGATAATCAGTCTAGACCCTAAATCCATACTTAACCGGTTATATAAAAGTAGCGTCAACCGGTCCTAATTAAAGTCTTGCCAAGTAGCAACTAAACCTTTTTCTAGGTCATACTGAATAGAAAAACCCAATGACTTTGCTTTTGAATTGTCCACTATAACGGCCGGCATCTCACCTGGCTTAGCTGCAACATACTCTTTTTTAATGTCAATACCAGTTGCCTTACAGGTTAATTCGTATAGCTCGTTCATAGACACAGAGCGCGCTAAACCTATTGTCAGGGTATCGGATTGCTCAAGAGACAGACCCAGCTCAATTGAAGAAACTGCGTCCAAAACATATAAATAGTCACGCATTTGACTGCCGTCTCCATAGATTTGTATTCCGGTACCGGCTAAGGCCGCTTTCATCATCCTTGCGACTACTGAGTCTTTAGCCTGCATACCTATACCATAAATATTAGTGAAGCGCAGAGCGCAAGTGGTCATACGGTAACTGGCTGAATACGCAGACATGAGCATTTCGCCTGCCGCTTTTGTCGATCCATAAGGGGTCAAAGGATTTAAAGGTATATTTTCATTGATTACGCTTCTTCCCACATTGCCTACTACAGCATTAGAAGAAGCCAGAACGAATCTACCGACACCGAGCTCGCGGCATCTTTCCAGCAAGTAGTGGGTTGCCAGTACATTGGTATTGAACACGGCCTCAGGGTCATTTACCGACTGGAGGACTGAGGTAATGGCGGCTAAATTGACTACGGCATCACAATCTGGTGTCAGAGCCTTATTGACAATGGATCTGTCGCGCAAATCGCCTACAACACATTCAACGCTATCGTCAGGAAACGGATTCAAGTCGACTACCTTAACATCGTCTCCTCTTTCCAGAAGACGTCTCACTAAGTGCTTGCCGATGAATCCTGACCCACCCGTAACCAATACCTTCATCACTACCTCACTCGTATTTCTATTTCACTTTTATTTTTAGTCATAATCGACTATTTACCATTACAGACTTTACCCTGTTATTTACACTGGGAAAAACAAAATATAACTCGGGAGGCATTCCGGGTAAAAAATTCAGACTTTTGACATGTCTCAATTTCAGTACAGATTGAGCAAAAATCCGCCTCACAAACAGCTCATGGATTAGGCTTTGCACTTCCTCCAAAAAAAAGACCTATATCTTTTCTCCATTCCAAATCTCCCTGAAAAGTAAAGCCTATCGTTTTCTCTAATTTGTTTCTTGCCTCTTCCAGAGAGTCTTCCGCAACGACAAAAGCAACCGCTCTAGAAGTACCGATAGTTTTGTACAAACCAGTACTTTGACGCTCTGAGGATGAGAAAAACACCTCTACATTACTCGATTTTATACTATCTAAATCAATAGAGAATTCGCGCGGAGACGATGAAATACCCAAAGCATATTCCGGAGCTACCAAATAAATCACCATTGAAGACTTATCAAAAAATCGAATACTTTTGTCTGACAACTTCTTTTCATCAATACTCATAAGCGTCTCAATCAAATCACCGTCAAACAGTGACATGATATTCATAGCTTCGGGATCGCCAAAACGTGAATTGAATTCTATGACTTTTGGACCTGCTTCTGTTGCAAAAAAACCTGCATTCATGCAACCCGAAAAATGTCTGTTGTGGGTAGCGAGATATTGAATTGCATCATACGTTATCTCGCAGGCTTTCTCATAGACATCTTTTGCCAAAAAAGGGAATAGTCCGTTTTTTTGGCTACATGACCCCATGCCGCCAGTTCCCGGTCCTTCATCATTTTCAAACCTATAAGGATAGTCGTAAGTCGCCGGAGGAAATATAACCGTTTTACCGTCCGTCATGGCTTGAATGGTAAATTCCGGATACTCTATTCTTTCTTCGATGATGACTCCGGCGTTATCCGACTCATCCAAAAGGCTAGCAGCGTAGGACCTGGCTTCGGTAATATCCTTGAGGTGAGGACCGACTACCTTTACTCCTTTTCCACCGGTTAAGCCCAAGGGCTTGACGACCACATAGCCGTCTGCACCTATCTCGCTTAGTGCTGTATCTAATTCACTTATACCTGTCACAAATGAGTACGACGGATTGGATTGAGGTGATATTTCGCTGACTACCTTTCTTGAGAAGGCCTTATTCCACTCAATTTCAGCACCAGCTTTTGTGGGACCGACAACTTTTACGCCAGCGTGTATCAAATTGTCCACGACACCGCTTGCCAATGGATCGTCGCTTGAAACAAGCACTATATCAATTTCATTTACGAGAGCGAAGTCTGTAATCGCTTTACCATCACAGACATTTCCTATGGCAATCTTTCCCCCTGTCTCGTTGGCAAGATCCGTCAATGTCGGATTGTTATGCCCCATAAAAGCGTACAAAGCAGACGATTGGGCCATGCGCGAACCCAAAGCAGCTTCCCTGCCTCCATGTCCAACAATGAGTGACTTCATGATTTTTTATCCAACCTCTAACCCTATATACGATGCTATCTATTTGCCCATTTGATGGAGACGACGATTTGCAAGCGTAAGGCTTGCTTCCCCGAATGCTTCAGATAAGGATGGGTGAGGATGAATATATTCCGCCACCTCCATGGGAAGTGCTTCCCAGTTGTAAATCAGCATCCCCTCAGAGATCATCTCCGTTACGTGCGGTCCCACCAGGTGTACTCCAAGCACTTTACCGGCACCTTCGTGGTTGCCTGAATTGTTTTTCTCGGCCACTATCTTGACCATCCCACCCTGACCATAAATCAACCCCTTGGCAATTGAAGTAAGTGGAACCTTGTTGGTCACGACTTCATAGCCTAATTCTTTGGCTTGCTTTTCAGAAAGACCCACGCTTGCTGCTTCAGGATGAGAATACGTGGCTCTGGGTATTCCGGCATAGTCGATGGGAACATTGTGAATGCCCGCCAAAGCTTCAGCAACACGTATACCTTCAGCAAACGATGCGTGTGCCAATGCCAGCGAAGGAGGAGGGAGTATGTCACCTACCGCATAGATGCCTGGTACAGAAGTTTGCAAAGTTGCCCAATCGCTTGGCACAACGTATCCCCTATCCAATTTAACGCCGAGTTCTTCCAAACCCGTATTTTCCGTAACGGGAACTCTTCCTATAGCCACCAACACTTTTTCCGTCTCCAAACTGATGTCACCGCTTGGGGTGGCGATAACAGATTTCGCGCCTTTTTTAGAAATTTTGATGTCTTTCAACTGAGAATTCAACAAAACATCTATATTTTTCCTTTTTAAGGCACGAGCCATCTCGTTACTGACGTCCTGATCTTCTGTAGGTAAAACCGCACTCAGGGCTTCGCATATCGTGACTTTGGCACCAAATGCATGGTAAAACGTGGCGAACTCTACCCCTATAGCACCGGCACCAACCACCAAAACAGATGTCGGTATCTCAATGGCTCTGGTGGCCGTATCAGAGGTTAAAATTACATTGCCGTCTTCCGGAAAAGCAGGAAGCTGGCGTGGTTTGGAGCCCATTGCCAGTACGATTCCTCGTCTTGCCGTAATTTCAATCTTGTTCTTTAGCTCAATAACCGGATAAGCTTTCTTAGTCGAACTCTTGTCCCCAGAAGCACCGTTAGAGATGGATGCTGGACCATAATCGCCAGATACAGGAGAAATAACTACTTTATTACCGCCCGCAAGATGTGCCGAACCATAAATGACTTCAATGCCGTCATGGTGCAAGTGATCTAGTAATCCTGCGTGGTTCTTCTCTACTATATCATCCCTGGTAAAAGCCATCTGCGAAGGGTCCACTTTATCCAGCGAAGCCGATATTCCCCACCTGTTTTTACCCTCTTCAATATATTCGCTTATCTCAGCTGCATGCAGAAGCGCTTTGGACGGTATACAACCTCTGTGTAGGCAAGTTCCACCAACTAGTCCTTTATCGACCAATGTAACTTCGAGACCAAGCCCGCGAGCCCTGAGTGCCGTAGCATAACCACCCGTACCTCCGCCGATAATGACAACGTCTGTAGTTTTTGCTTCCTCGCCAAAAGCCATTTATACCTCCTATATTTAACTTCCAGAGTAGTACTTTGGAGTCTGTCTCTACCTAAAACTTATCGGATAAACGATATATATAGCCGGAGATACAAAAAATTGATCAAATCAAAAGTACGCTTAGTCGCTGTAAACAGTTTCAAGTAGACATTGATAAGCAAGACTTCATCAAGTATAATGAAGTCTTGAACAGGTTTTTCTATCTAAACAAATACGAGCGGACAACTACATATTCAATTGTTTCATTCAAAAATCTCACTTTTTCTACAGCCAAATAGGCCCTTGGCCGCACGATAACAATACTTATGCCGTCTTTCAGCAAAACCAATAAAAGTTTAGATATATTATTCATATAATAAACATGCAAATCTAAACAGAGTTGCGCCAGTTTCTAAAAACAAGGAGTCTCATGGTCTCAAGAAACACGATGACCAAAACCGGTCGTGCGACAAACAAAGCAAGCGATAGTAGCAACGTTGACTCCGGACATCAAGACAACAAAGACTTATTGCTTTCCTTCTATGAGGAAATGGTATTTATAAGACATTTCGAGCTAAAAGCTTCTGAAATGTACCAAAAGGCAAAAATAGGAGGCTATTGCCACCTTAACTTAGGCGAAGAAGCTACTGTTGTCGGATTGATGCGAGCGACACAGAAACAAGACTACCTGTTCACAACTTACAGAGAACATGGATACGCCATTAGCAAAGGCAGTGATCCCGGTCGCGTCATGGCAGAACTTTTCGGAAAAGCAGACGGAGTTTCCCACGGTTGGGGAGGCTCGATGCATCTTTTTGACAAAGAAACACACTTAATGGGTGGATACGGCATAGTGGGAGGTCAAATACCCCCAGCTACGGGGGCAGCTTTGGCTATCTCCTATAAAAATACGCCTTCTACCGACTCCCCCATAGTCGTATGTATTATGGGTGACGGCACGACGAATATAGGTGCGTTTCACGAATCGCTCAACATAGCAGCGGTATGGAAATTGCCCATCGTCTACGTGATCGTCAATAACTTTTTAGGTATGGGAACGAGCGTAGACATGGCCTCCGGCGAACCTGAACTTTATAAAAGAGGAGCCTCATACAAAATAGAGAGTATCAGGATAAATGGCGAAGATCCTCTGGAAGTATACAACACATCTCTCAGAATGTTCCGAATCGCGCGGGAAGAACACCGACCGCTTCTCATAGAGGCCATGAGTCACAGACTCAAAGGACATTCTGTCGTAGACCCTGCCAAGTATCGTTCGACGGAAGAAATGAAAGAAGCCGAACAACACGATCCGATTCCCATGTTAGAAAAGAAACTCATAGGACTTTCTTACCTCAAAGAAAGCGACATAACATCAATAGTAGCCAAAGCAAAAGAACGCGTCAGCTCGGCTGTTGCGTTTGCCGAACAAAGTCCGAACCCGGACATAAGACAGCTTTTTGCCAACGTATACTCCAAAAAACTGCCCAACGATTTTTATCGCCTACCCGGAGAACCTCTTTTTGATGAGCACAGTTTCAGTAAGTGACAGAGAGATAATATGACAATAAAGACATATAGACAGACTTTGCACGACACGCTAGCCGAGGAAATGCGCAAAGATCCCGATATCCTACTTATTGGGGAGGAAATCGGACATTTCGAAGGTTCATACAAAATCACAGCCGGTCTGTTAGCTGAATTTGGCCCCAAAAGGGTAAAAGACACGCCAATTGCCGAAGAAGGTTTCACGGGTGCCGCCATAGGTGCAGCAATGCTTGGTTTAAAACCAATAGTCGAAATCATGACCATCAATTTCAGTCTGGTTGCCATGGACCAAATTATCAATCACGCCGCCAAAATACATGCCATGTTCGGAGGCCAGGTCAATGTACCATTGGTGATCAGAACTCCCGGCGGCGGCGGTCAACAACTGGGGGCCAGCCACTCGCAAAACATAGAAGTGTTCTATGCTCACATTCCTGGTTTGAAAGTCGTTTGCCCATCTAACCCTGCAGATGCAAAAGGGCTGTTGAAAGCTGCTATAGGCGACACAGACCCCGTTCTTTTCTTAGAAAACTTAGGTTTATATGGAGCAAAAGGAGAGGTTCCGGAAGAAGATTACGTTCTTGAAATAGGTAAAGCAAATGTGGCCAGACAGGGTAAAGATATCACCATAATCTCTTACTCCAAAGCCACAACCGTTGCTCTGGAAGTAGCCGACGAACTCGCCCATGAACAAATTTCCGCAGAGGTAATAGATTTACGTAGCCTGCGCCCATTAGATAGACAAACCATTGTCGAATCTGCAAGAAAGACCTCTCGGGCTGTAGTTATAGAGGACGACTGGCTCACGTACGGTATAGGAGCCGAAATAGCGGCAACCATCCAAGAGGGGGCATTTGACTATCTAGATGCCCCTGTCAGAAGAGTCGCTGCTGCCGAAGTCCCAGTCCCCTATTCAAAGCCACTAGAACTTGCCTCCCTACCAGATGCTGCTACCCTGTCAAAAGTAATCCACCAGATACTTGATGCGACTGCTTTCAACAGATGATTGATATTAAGGTGATATTATGCCAGAAATTTTAATGCCTAGGCTCTCCGACACCATGGAAGAGGGCAGTATTGCGAAATGGTTAAAAGAACCAGGAGATATGATCCACGACGGCGATGTCATAGCCGAAGTAGAGACTGATAAAGCAACCATGGACTTAATTGCCTACGAAGACGGCACTCTTACCTCTATTGTCATACCGGAAGGCGCTTCAGCCCCCATAGGGGCAGTAGTCGCGGTCATAGGAGAAGGAAGCACGGTCGCCAAAGCACCTGTTGAGCAAAATAACACTGCCTCATTGATCAACACACCGCCTGCAAACGAAAAAGATACCTTTACTCAGACAAACGTTTCTAACGATCTAATAACCACTCCTTCTCTAAACGGAGAGGCTCATCTCAGAATCCCCAGTTCACCTTTAGCAAGAGCGATTGCACGTAACGCCGGAATAGATCTGGCCGACGTACGCGGAAGCGGCCCCGGTGGCAGAATAGTAAGAGCTGATGTTGAAGCTGTCGCAAAAAATATCGTGGACAGATCTACCCATACTTCCTCACCCACTCAAGATAGGCAAGGTCATACTTCAACGTTACTGCCAGTCAATAAAATGCGAAAAATCACGGCAGAAAGGCTTACAGAAGCTGCCAAAATTCCGCAATTCACCCTTACCAGCGGAGTTGAATTGACAAAACTAAACTCTTTGCGGCAAGAAATCAATAACTACCTGTCAAAATTCAATGAAAAAGTTTCCGTCACGGACATACTTATAAAAGCATGCGCCAATACCCTTCTCAACCATGAAAAAGTGAACTCTTCCTGGGCAGAAGGAGAGGGAATTTTGCTTCACCATGGAGTAGATATCGGACTGGCAGTGGCGCTTGATGAAGGCCTGGTAGTACCGGTCATCAGAGGTGCTGAGCAAATGTCTCTCAGGCAAATTGCCTCTCAAACTAAAGTCCTGATAGAAAAAGCGAGGTCTAAGAAGCTAACCCCCGAGGAAATGAAAGGGTCAACCTTTAGTATCAGCAACCTGGGTCCTTTTGGGATAGATCAGTTTACGGCGATTCTCAACCCCCCTGAGGCTGCAATACTTGCAGTTGGGTCGGCCAATGAGGTGCCGGCAGTCAGAGATGGCCAGCTCGTGATCATCTCCTCAATCAAGCTCACCCTTACACTTGACCACCGTATTTTAGACGGTGCCCAAGGAGCCGCATTCCTAAAAGATCTTGCAGACGCTTTGGAAAACCCGTCTTCTGTTCTTTTGTAGAGCAACTGCCAAAGCATACACTTCGCATAAAAGAAAATTTTTACTCCATAAGACACAAGAGGTGCTCAATACGTTGCGGCGTGCATCTAAAGAAAATATAATAATGTCTTAGCACTACCCCACCTTGTGCGCAAAACTTACAGGAACATGTGACATGAGTCACGACTGGACATACTATGATAAAACAAGCTACAGGCCACAAGCGGGTAACCATCGCCGATATCGCCAAAGCGGTTGGTGTCTCCAAGGGAGCTGTTTCTTACGCCCTAAACGATAAGCCGGGCATATCCGATAAAACCAGGAAGAAGATTCTTGCCAAAGCCGAACAACTCGGATGGTATCCAAACAGTGCGGCACGGGCTTTATCTGCAGCAAAAGCAAATGCGTGTGGTTTGGTGCTATCAAGACCTGCTCGCACTCTTGCGTTTGAACCTTTTTTTATGCAATTGATTGCCGGCGTTGAATCTGAACTGTCGGCCAGATCAATCGCTTTAGCCATTCAGGTAGTAGACAGTGTAGAATTGGAAATGCAAGTCTACAAGCGCTGGTGGGCAGAACGAAGAGTAGACGGTGTTTTGGTTGTCGACATAAGGGAAAACGACCCTCGCATCGAATTTTTAGCAGAACTGGGCCTTCCGGCTTTAGTAGTAGGACCTCCATTAAAAAACCATGAAATACCCGCATTATGGCATGACGAATACGGCGTCATGGAAGAGGTCGTCAGGTATCTTCACGCGCTCGGTCATCAGTATATAGCTAGGGTTGCCGGAGTACCGGGTTTTCTACACACGGTCACAAGAACGAAAAGCTTTCTTGAAACCGCCAAAGAACTGAAAATGAAATCAAAAGTTTTAACTACGGATTTTATGCCAGAATCAGGTGCACAGGCTACAAGAAAATTGCTTACCATGACAGAACCACCCACAGCGGTGATTTATGACAGTGACATTTTGGCAGTAGCAGGACTAGGAGTTGCTCACGAAATGGGGCTTAGTATCCCACAGGACCTCTCGATCGTAGCTTGGGATGATTCCACGTTCTGCCAGCTCGTTCACCCTCCATTGACCGCCATAAGTCGGGATATACACTCTTATGGTGCTACCGCCTGTCGTAAACTGCTTGATATTATCGACAGCAACGACATGACAGACGAAGAAAGCCCTTCAGGTAAATTAATACCGCGTGCCAGCACAGGCAGGCACCAAGAAGCATTATAAGCTTGTTTTTGATCTCGTTAGGATGACAATGTCTCATAAGACTGACTCTGTGTTTACTTAACCTCTATCTGCCAGAGAGAGCCCGGCTATTTATCGTAAATTTCGATCTTCACAGATATTTACCGAACAGCAATAACATCACAAAAAATCGTTTATGCTGCATTTAGGTAAGATAGATTATTTCGATAGTCTGTCTTAATATTGGAGATCATTTAGTGAAAAGTACCACTTTTGACAATCCGGACAATTATTTTTGGATTGGCGTTAACTTCTGGTCTAGTTCAGGCGGTCCTCTCATGTGGCACCACTATGATCCTGAGATCATCAGAACCGAATTATCACAGCTCACAGAAAACGGCTGCAACATGACTAGGTCATTTTTATACTGGCCCCATTTCGTGCCCTACGAACATACTTTAGATGAAGAAGTACTTAACCGATTTAAAGATTTTTTAGACGCCCATTTGGAGAATAATTTAGTAACCATCCCAACCTTTATCGTAGGGCACATGTCAGGAGAGAACTGGGATCCTTCATGGCGTAATGCCAGAGACCTGTACAGAGACACCACAATGGTTGCCGAGCAGGGGTGGTTTGCCCATGAAATAGCCGAGCGCTTTAAAGATCATCCCTCTATTAGTGGGTGGCTAATTTCCAATGAAATGCCCCTTTACGGAGGAAGAGATGCCTCCCACAAAGAAATCTATGCTTGGACCCAGGCAATCATCTATGCAATAAGAGCAGCCGGGGCAAAACAGCCGATCTCCGTTGGCGACGGAGCCTGGGGCGTAGAGATGACAGGAGTTGAAAATGGTTTCTCGATCCGTTCCCTGAAAGAGCTTGTTGACTTCATAGGTCCGCACGTTTACCCCATGCAAAATGATGAGATAAGGCAATTCCTATACGCTGCTTACACCTGCAGTATGGCAACCGGATTTGATCTGCCTGTTGTAATGGAAGAATTCGGTGTTACTTCCGATTTCGCCTCAGACGAAAACGCCGCTATTTATTACAGACATTTACTCTACTCCACCCTACTCGCCGGTTCAAGAGGTTGGATAGCGTGGAACAACTGTGATTACGACAACTTATACACACAGCCTCCTTACCGACATCATCCTTTTGAACTCCACTTTGGCTTAATTGACTCTCAAGGAAATCCTAAGCCACAAATGAATGAATTCTCTGCCTTTGCAAAATTCATAAAAAAATTCCAAGGCGAACTGACTCCCGTTAAAGGGCAGGCGGCAATAGTTGTTCCGGAGCACTTTGAAACCATATTCCCCTTCACGGAAGAATCTGTTAGGTCAGACATGTCTAGACATATGCTGCAAGCCTACGCAATAGCCAGGCTGGCTGATCTCAACATCGAAATGACTCGCGAGAAAGATGGATTTCCAGGAAATCATCTACTCTACATTATGCCGAGTACAAAAATACTGACGACAACAGGGGTCACAAACCTAGAAAGCAAACTAAAAAGCGGAGCGGCCTTGTATCTCTCTTATTTTGGAGGCAGTACCGATAATCAACGCGGGCCTTGGATTCCTTGGCTAAATAGATTATTCGGAGTGAAGCAAAAAATGCGATACGGATTAGCTGAATCCATAACAGACGATGTCATTCAGTTTAAATTTGTAAAAGACATGGGTAACATAAAAGCAGGACAGATTCTTAATTTCACGCCCGCTGCCACCACCGCTGCCCTGTCTTATCTGCCTATCGACGTTGAGGATACAACACAAGTCATCGCTATAGATCAAAACGGAATACCCGCTATCACGTCCTATTCAAATGGCACGGGGACGTCTTTCTTGTGTACTTACCCGCTTGAGCACTTCGCTGCCAACGTCGCCAATGACAACCCAAATAATATTTGCACAATTTATCAAGCAGTGGCTATTGAAGTTGGCTTGACACCACAAGTTTATACAGATGATTGCCGCATAACAATAGGCAGTATGAAAAGTAGCGAATACAACGTTTTTATAGCGGCAAATCTGACCTCAGATACCGTGGAGGCAACTATGAATTGCCTTGATAATCAGAGAATTGTTACGCTAGAATGGGAAACGTTACCTAAAAAAATGACGTTTTTACCTTACGAAATAGTAGTTTTCGCACTCACAAAATCAGATTAAGAAATTTAATACGCTGACAAAAACCATAAATATAAAAATTGACCACTATTGACTTATTTTTGATAACTGAGTATCATCAATAAGTACTTATAGGAGGTGTCGAATACACAATTCACCTTACTCTCATAGCAAATATCTTTTAAAATTAGCTACTGCTTTGCTTTTTTTATTTATTCTAGTTTCTCAGATCGCCGTTTCTCATACCACTGCTAACGCCGGAACACCAGCATCGACCAATATCCATTCTTACGGACATCCAAACGGTTCAGTTACGGTGACTACCGGTGCAGCCGGACCATTTATCGACAATTTCAATCCGTTTTCTCCCAATGCGTCAGATCCGACACGCGGCATGATTTACGAGCCGCTATTCTTTTTTGATACGGTAGACGCAAGCAGAGTATCCCCCTGGCTAGCCACAAGCTATACCTGGTCTAATCGTGGTAGGGCGCTGAATTTTACGCTACGTCGAGGAGTTTACTGGACCGATGGTCAACCGTTTACCAGTGCCGATGTCGCATTTACATTTAATTTAATCAAAAACTATAAAGCACTCAATCAATACGGATTACCGCTAAGCAAGGTAGTCACAGACGGACCTTATAAAGTAATCTTGGATTTTACACAACCTGTTTATGCAGACTTGCACTACATAGCAGGTCTTACTTATATAGTTCCTAAACACATCTGGACATCTATCAAGAATCCCCAAGGATTCCCCAACACCCATCCGGTAGGGACAGGGGCTTATCAAGTAGTATCTGTATCAGGCAAAGTCATGGTATTGACAGCCAATACCCACTACTATATGAAAGAATTGCCCAAAGTTAGGACCTACCGTTTTGAATCCTTCAACGGTAACGCCAGCGCTGATATTGCCATTGAATCAGGCCAGATAGATTGGGCAGGGGGTTACATACCAAACATAGACAACAATTATTTATCTAGGAACTCTAAATTTTCTGTATCAGATATACCTCTTTCCATAGAGTACTTAGTGCCAAACATGCAAAAAGGCATAACCAGAAACTACAGTGTACGAGAAGCTCTCAGTTATGCCATCAATAGAATGTTCATATCAAAAACTATTTATAATAGCTACGCAAATCAGACCAATCCGGAGTCAGTACTGCTACCCAACTTCGGCGAAATATTGAACCCTAACTTAAAAAGGGATCAATTCATATACAGTATCCAGCAAGCCAGAAATATTCTTAAATCTGCTGGTTATACGATGGGGAGAAGCGGTTACTTTGAAAAAAACGGAAGTAGGCTCACTGTAACGTGCAAAGTCGTATCCGGATACAGCGACTACGTACAAACATTAAATCTTATAGCGAGTCAAGAAAAGGCGGCTGGAATCGACTTCGTAGTGCAAAGTGTACCCTATGCACAATTCATTTCAGATCAGAATACCGGAAACTTTCAATTGCTTATCGATAACTTTGGCTACACATCAAGTCCGTATGTTTTTTTCAACAACTTACTTGATGGTAACAATGTACCGCCACTTGGAGCAGTGGACACCGCCGGAGATTACGGACGCTATAATAATCTCACAATAGATCATCTTTTAAGACAGATTCAATCCACGTCGTCACTCACACAGCAAAGACCTTTCTTTTACCGAATAGAATCGATTTTTGGTACAACACTGCCACTCATCCCGTTATTCGATCAACAGGATGAACAGGAATTCAATGGAAATATTATCACGGGCGAACCAACTCCCGTAAATCCATACGCCGCATCGGCCATATACATAGCTCCGGATCTTGGCTGGGTGGCTATGCGCTTAAAATATATAGGATAGAGGGTAGGTATGTACGCATCTAAGCGGTATCTAGCGTTATCAAAATGCTTTTGCCTATAAACCACTAATGCATTCAATCAGCAATTATAAACGAGTATCTGTATCAGCTAAAGTATGCCTAAGCTAAGCTCAGATGGTTATACTCATGTATATGTATAAAAGTTTGATAAGTTACAGTGACTCCATTATGATCAAGGCAACGCCAAAAGAGGTCTACGAGGCTCTGGCAGATATTACCAACATGGGCAATTTTAGTCCTGTATGTAAGGAGTGCTACTTTGAAACAGATAATCATGGTGTCGGAGGGTGGTTTGTAGGCAAAAACGTAACACCGGAGCGGTCCTGGGAAACAAGGTCACAAATAACTGTCGCAAATCCGGGAAAGGAATTCACCTTTATAGTAAACGGCGACCGCGTACAGTGGGGTTATAAAATAGAGCCCTTCGGAGAGATGACACAGCTTACGGAAGAATGGATCGTCCTCGAAGCATGGCAACGCCTCTATGAAGAGCGGTTTGGCTCCAACTCTGACATAAAAAGCGCCTTGCAAGATAGACTGGAAACTGCACAAGCGGGCATCAGAGACACCTTACAGGCTATAAAAGCATACCTAGAAAAATAAACTAA
>JAKBPI010000008.1 GCA_021829645.1 Actinomycetes bacterium
ATCTAGATAGTTGGGGGTTACTTTTTGGACAATAGATACCGTTATTGTGAGGTTATGTATTTTGGAAAAATCATTTTCGGACTCAGCTTTTTTAGCCGAAGGAATCATAGAGAACTGTCAGCGCAAAAATGAGATAGAAGACGCTTTTGTCATAGTTGAAGATACCGGTGAAGCTGAGATCCGCTATGCCAATAACGGCATAACAACCAACGGCGAACGCTTAGATCGTACAATTACTTTGGCGGTTACCACCTCAAAGCATGGCAGACAGTCGATAGGCTTACAAAGCATATCGACGTTGTCTGTAGCAGAAGCAGTGCATGACCTTATTGATGAAGCCCTTATGTCTGCAAAGCTCGCTGAGCCTCTTGGCGTGAAGGAAACACCACTTTTACCAGGAGAGCTCATTGAGGTATCAACGGATGCCAAGAACGCTTTATCGAAAGATGATTTTTATCTATCTCCGGAAAGCGTGGAATCTGGAATTTTTAAAGAAGCACTGTCTGAGTTGAGCTCCGTATTTTCAAGTGCGCTCAAAGTCAAAGATTTGGTATCGGGGTTCTTGTCGTATGAGGTTACCACGACATATTTAGCCAGTAGTACCGGAATACGATTTAGAGGTGCAGAACAACTGGGTACTTTTGAGTTGGTAAAGCGCAGACGCCGCCCTGATCGTGTCACATCCGTTTGGGATGGGAAAATTACAAAAGATTTCAAAGACATTTCTCCATTGGCCGTCAACGAAAACTTATCTCAGAAACTGGCGTTGTCGGAGAAAAGAGTTGAGTTACCCCCGGGTCGTTATGAGGTAATAATGCCACCGAGTGCGGTTGCCGATTTGATGATAGAACTTTATTCAGCAGCAGATGCCAGGGATGTATTCGAAGGCGGAACAGTATTTTCCGTTCCAAAGGGAGGGTCCTTTTCCTCCCAACGCATAGGTCAGTCCGGCTTTTCACTTTTTTCCGATCCTTACGATATCCACTTACCTTGTAACGAGACGTTCGTGGCGACATCCAATGGAAGCGATACCTCAATTTTCGATAACGGAGTAGAATTACATAAAACGTATTGGCTCAAGGATGCTATGGTGGAAAACCTGCGCTGCTCCAGGGCTGAGGCGAGTAAGTACGATATTTCCCCAGCGTTTCACATTGGCAATTTGGTCCTGGAGACCGATAGAGAGACGACCGAACTTCAAGACATGATCAAAAAAACCAAAAAGGGTCTTTTGATAACTTGTCTCTGGTATATAAGGGAAGTTGACAGATCTAAATTGTTGTTGACCGGTCTCACAAGAGACGGTGTGTATTTGGTGGAGAATGGCGAAATAGTGGCAGAAGTCAACAATTTTCGTTTTAACGATTCGCCTATTACCTTACTAAATAACGCTACGGAAGTGAGCCAAAGCACTACATGTTATCCGCGTGAGTCGGGAGAGTGGATGCCGATGTGTAGGATGCCTGCGATGAAAGTATCGGAATTTAATTTCGATTCTATAAGTCCGGCGAATTAGGCATTTTGGAAATGCGGTAAAGATTTTTATGCACAATTGTCGTAAAACCTTTACTGAAAAATTGCTTTCTTCAACTTTTACTCACGTTTGAACAAACTATTGTGGATTGTGGGTTTTTGCGGTTTTTAAGATACCTGGTGTTGATAACAAAGGGTCTTTTGTCCGCAACCGTAACGACTGAAAACGCAAAGTGTTAATTTGTGGCAAAGTGTTAAGTAAATATTTATATTAAGGAGATCTCATGTCATCGGCAAAAGCAAAGTCTGCTTTCGGAAGAGGGGCAAAAAACCGTAGGACAAGGATAGTGGCGACAATCGGACCTGCCTCTGATCCCGTTGACGTTCTCAAGAAAATGGCAGATGCGGGTATGGACGTGGCAAGAGTTCCTCTTGCTCACGGCAGTACGCAGGACGCAATTACCAGAGTGCAGACCATACGTAAGGCAATACCGGATGTCGGTATCTTGGCTGATCTACCGGGTCCAAAAATCAGGGCAGCGGAATTTCCCAAGGGTGGTATCGTACTTGCTACCGGGAGTGAAATCGTATTAGCCCCGACCGATGAGGTAAAAGAGAGTTCCGATAAGGTCATAGGAGTATCCAGCACGGAGATAGTGGCCGGTTTAGAAAAAGGTGACGTAGTCGCCATCGGAGACGGTGGGGTATCTTTGATCGTAACGAGCGTTGGCTCCGGCGGAGTTAAGGCAGTGGTCAGAGCCGGTGGCAAAGTACAGGGTAAACCCGGTGTTACGGCTCCGGCGAGTCGCGTGCAGTTGGTAACCCCGACCAAAGAAGACCTGGAACGTCTACATGCTTTGGTTGAGGTCGGCGTCGAGATGGTGGCCATTTCTTTTGTCAGAAGCGCTGCCGATGTGGAAGCCGTGAGAAGGGCAGCCGGTCCGGATGGACCGCTCCTCTGTGCCAAGATAGAAACACCGCAGGGTATTTTGGAAATAGACAGCATTTTAGAAGTTGCCGATATGGTCATGGTAGCCCGCGGCGACATGGGAGTGAGACTGCCGCTGGAAGACGTTCCGCACATCCAAAAGCAAATCATTCGTTCCGGTGTGCGCTATGGCCGGCCCGTTATAACGGCCACCCAGATGCTCGAATCCATGATTACCTCCCCTGTTCCCACCAGAGCCGAGGTTACGGATGTGGCAAATGCCGTTCTGGATGGCTCTTCGGCAGTGATGCTTTCAGGAGAAACCGCTGTCGGCATCGATCCCGTTAACGTGGTGGCGACGATGTCGCGCATAGTAGAGCGAAGTGAAGAAAATTTTGATTATCTGGCTTGGGGAAATGGTCTGGGTGCTCAACAGATTAGCGGACCTTCCTCGGCCCCGGAACGCATTACCGCCGCTATCACAAGTGCGGCTTGGCGGGCAGCCGTCGAACAGGATGCCAAAGCTATTATCGCCTGTACATCAAGTGGAGCCACAGCCAGAGCCATATCAAGATTCAGACCGCCTATGCCTATTTTAGCAACCACGCCCTATCAAAAAACGGCACATCAACTCACTGTCAGCTGGGGTGTCGAATCGCTCGTGGTGCAAAAAGTAAAAAGCACGGATGACGTCGTATGGTTTGCCGTGCAGGCAGCGGTGGATAACGGTTATGCCAGAAGCGGCGATGTCGTAGTAGTGCTGGCAGGTTCTCCCGATGAGCCAATTCCGATAGCGGACACCTTGCGCATAGTGCGCATAGCGTAGTCACAGATTAAACAATCAGGGGAAAATCTCTCATATAGTTGCTACATTTAGTGTTTTTGAGAAACAATTCTTTATGGACACATAATTGATAAGTTTCTTGTTAGCCGAATGCGACAGAAGCCTTTTACAGTGAAGCTTACTGTCGCATTCGGCAAAGTTCTTATTCGTGTCGCGTCTTCTTGGACAACCCGCTCTGGAGTGTTGTCCGTCTCTTTGACGACGGCAACTCCGAGATCCCTTGGCCTCCATATCTTTCTTTGTGTAACCACGGTGCTCTCCGTGGCATCCGGAGTCGCAACACTCGGTGTAGATTTGCTGAATATCCACTTTTATTACCTCCGTGACCAACAGGATGAAATTACTTACCGAAACTGCTATTCCATGGATCTTTTGTTATCGGACCTAAGATGAAAAGCAAGAATAAATTTTTGCTAATAAAAATATGTGTCATTAAACATTTTTCTGATGAGAAATCAATATATGATGTAGCTGTATTAGTCAAGCAGCGAAGTCCGGTGTGAATCCGGCACTGTCCCGCAACTGTGGTTACCTTTTGGTACGAGTCAGGTCGCCTGTATGGCTAATGTGACCATAGTCGTCGAGGTAACGAATGGGTCGCTGGCTTGTCAGCTTCTTTCATTGTTTCCTCGGTGCCGATAAAAGAGGAGCAAATCAATTGCAAAATGAATTTCGGTCTGAGGTATCTTTTATTAGATACACGTATAAACATATAACGGCGATCTTATGTGTTTTACCGCTGGTAATATTGTTGGCAGCTAATTCTGCCGCTGCAAGCGCCAAACCGCTTGTTCATCACCGACATCAAGTAGTCGGCAGTGATGGCGTGAGTGCTTTAGTGGCCGATATGGCGCATTTCGGCTTGATTAAGCAAGCTCCTGCAAAGAAAAAATCTTTTCCGGTTACTATTACCGCTGGCGGGTATAAAGAGACGATACCCACTTTGCCAACCAGGATTTTGTGTCTGTCTGCCAGTTCTACTCAGATGCTTTACGCCATAGGGGCAATGCATCAGGTGGTGGGGGTGGATAGATATTCGATCTATCCAAAATCTGCACCTCGTACTTCTTTTACCGGTTACGAGACAAGTGCCGAAGATTATCTGCCGTTGCATCCGGATCTGGTTATTTTGGCTTTCAATGAAAGCAATATGGTGGCTCAGTTGAATGCTCTGCACATACCTGTTTTGGTAATGCCGGCTGCCTCCGATATTCACAGTGCCTATATACAGCTTCTCCAATTGGGAGCAGCAACGGGACATAGTGCGGCAGCCAAGCAAGAGGTTGTGAAATTAAATAGAGCCCTGCAGCACGCTGCATCAGAGGTGGGTAACCGAGCCAATGGTCTCACTTACTTTATCGAGTTATCCCCTTCACCTCTGTATACCGCCACTTCAGATACTTTTATTGGGTCTATTTTTTCCATGTTCAAGATGAAAGACATAGCCAATGCTGCCGGTCATGGCTCGAACTATCCTGAAATAAATGCCTCATATCTACTAAAATCTAATCCGGATATGGTAGTTCTGGCAGATACTATTTGTTGTGGACAGAGTGCGAAAACTTTTGCGACACGACCGGGATATTCTGTTTTGAGAGCGGTACATACGCACAACGTATATGGGGTAAATGACTCCGTAGCTTCGGAGTGGGGTCCTCATACTCTAATAGAGTTTGCCAATTATCTAGCGGGAGTTTTACTAAAAAGATACAAAACCATGAGACCCCATTCTTTTCATGTGCAAAATCGAGTTCTTGTTCACTCAGAGAAAAAGTCGAACCTCAGACTTGTTTTGGCGCCGGCATACCGTTGACACATGTCAAGTAATTTGCAGGCAACCGATTTAAAGAGCAGACATATTTTGTATGCCGTTGTCTTTGTCGTGGCGGTAGTGATTTTTGCCGCCACGACAGGTCCGGCTCAGCTCTCTATCACACAGGTATTTCAAGCTACTGCCATGCATTTGCCTTTTATCGGTCGTGATTTTCACGTATCTTCTCTCGATGAAGCACTTGTTTGGCAATTGGTTATGCCGCGTATCTGTCTGGGTCTTTTAGTGGGAGCTATGCTGGCCAGTGCAGGAGCAGCTTATCAAGGTATTTTTCTAAATCCTTTAGCCGATCCGTATCTTTTAGGGGTAGCTTCTGGTGCCGGACTCGGCGCCACCGTTATCCTGATTTTTTTGCCTGTGGCGTTAAGCTGGTCATTTAATCCTCTGCCACTGGCTGCTTTTTTTGGCGCGACAGTTGCCGTGCTGCTTACTTTTATACTTGGCAAAGCTGCCGGCAGCGTGCGTAACACTTCCAGTTTACTTTTGGCGGGTATCGCCATAGCCGCCTTTTTTACAGCCGTTCAGACTTTCTTGCAGCAGCGCAGCAGTGTCGGTCAAATCCAGGATGTGTATTCATGGATTTTGGGGTCTCTTGCTACGGCAGGCTGGAGTGACGTTACGCTAATATTGCCCTACGTCGGCCTAACCGTTTTTATTCTGGTGTCGATGCGCAGACTTCTCGATGTTTTGGCTGTGGGGGATCTGGAAGCACAGTCTTTTGGGGTTAAAGCTTCGACTGTTAGAAACATCATTATTGCAGCAGCCACACTTGGAACGGCGGCAGCGGTATCGGTTTCCGGTCTGATAGGCTTTGTTGGGATTATTGTGCCGCACGTGATCAGGCTAATCATGGGACCCAGTTACAAAAGAATCCTGCCGTTGTCAATTCTCTACGGCGGAGGTTTTTTGGTACTCGCTGACTACCTAGCCAGGACGGTGCTTTATCCGGAAGAAGTACCATTGGGTGTCATCACGGCTTTCTTAGGTGCCCCTTTTTTCTTGGTCGTACTTAGAGCATCAAAGAGGCTTGTATGAAACTTTTTTTGTCGGAAAATCCTTCAATGGAAAAAGATAGACATATCGATAAAGACGGCGATCCGTTGGTCAGGGTGACGGGGATGAGCGCCGTACGCAATAATAGTTTATTGCTACAAGATATTTCTTTTGAGATCTCAAAAGGTCATTTGGTGGGTCTTATTGGAAAAAACGGAGTTGGTAAAACAACTCTTATAGAGGCTTTTATCGAAGGTGCACACCGTCATATATATCAGGGCAATATTGAAATTGCCGGGAAAGCATTTCCGGCTAAAAGTATTAGGGAGTCGGCAAAGCTTGTTGCTTATGTGCCACAAAGACCAAATATTCCTAAACAAATGCTCGTAACTGATTACATTTTGCTTGGCAGAACAGCTTATCAAAGCTATTTAGCGCACGGATCGTCTCAAGACTTGGCTATCGTTGCGGAAGTAATGGAACAGTTGAATCTGTCACAATTTGCAATGAATGTCATGGGGGAGTTATCTGGTGGAGAGCTCCAGCGGGTGGTAATAGCACGTGCATTGGCACAAAAAACTCCTTTTTTGATACTGGATGAACCTACGACTTCCTTGGACATCTATTACCAATTGGCAGTTCTGGACCTATTGCGGCGCTTATGCTTGGTACAGGATGTTACAGTTCTATGTTCTTTACATGACATCAATTTAGCCTCTAAATACTGTGATCGGCTTGTAATGTTGGGTCAAAATAGCATACTTGCTTATGGTCGGCCTTCTGCTGTTCTGACTAAAGAAAATATCAAACGGGCATTTTCTGTGGACGTCGATTTGCATTTTGTGAACGGCGAACTCATGGTCATGCCACAACTGGGTGAAGAGGGTCTATCTCTTCCTGACAGTGATTTGGGGCGGTTGTGAGTTTTGTATTTATTCTGGGAGGGGCGAAAAGCGGTAAATCAAGTGCAGCTGTTAAGTATGCAATGAGTTATCAAAGCAAAAATACTGCCTCAGTTTACTTTATAGCAACTGCTACGCCCGGCGATGAGGAGATGTCGGAAAAAATACGCAGGCATAAAAGCGAACGTCCAACTGGTTTTATAACCATAGAAGAGCAGATTGACTTACCGACTGTCATAAGTGATATAAGGCAAGGTTTTGTCATCGTGGATTGCGTGACTTTGTGGATTTTTAACTTATTGCAGCGCGGCTATGATCATGACTCCCTGGTCTTGATGGTAAAAGAGCTCGGACTTGAAATGACTAAAGGTAGGGTAGACGGCATAGTCATTTCCAATGATGTAGGTTCCGGTATCGTGCCGGCAGACGCGTATAGCAGGCGTTACCGTGATGAACTTGGCACTGCAAATCAAATTTTGGCTGGTTATGCTGAAAAGAGTTATTTGATGCTTGCCGGAAAGCAGTTGCTGCTCTCGGATGGAGATAGCCTATGAAAAGGTTTCTTTCAGCAGAAGATGCCAAGGAATTCAAATCGGCTTTGGCATTTTTGACTTCTCTGCCAATTGACGCCACGGCACCTTCGCCTGCTACATTAAAAATGTTTCCGGCAGTGGGGGCGTTGCTTGGTATAAGCGAAGGCCTGCTGTATAAATTGGTCAAAAAAGTTTCTCCGGCCTATATGGCGGCAGCGGTAACCGTTATGTCCGATCTGGTATTTACGAGCGGTATGCACTTGGACGGTCTTGCTGATTCGGCTGACGCTCTGTTGGCCCATGTTCCAAAAAATTCCCGTCTTTCAATTATGGAAGAGCCTGCTTTGGGGGTGTACGGGGTAAGCGCAATCGTGATGTCACTCATTCTAAAAACTCTTGCTTTGTTTGGTGACGAATCTTCTTTAGTTGACTTTGTTTTGCCCATGGTTTTTTCAAGGACAATTGCAAAAGCAATTATTGAAAAGTCTACGTATGCTAAAGGTGATGGGCTGGCTCTTAAATTTCAAGAAAATAGTAACGATCATTCTGACTTAACTCCTGCCAATGCTCCCGACATGACCAGTTTAGAGACGGCCATGATTGCAATATTACTCCTAATGTCTCTTTTGGCAAGTAAGCGAAAAAAAGTTTTGACTAAAAGGATATTTTCATTATTTGCTGCTCTGGGACCCGTTTTGTTTATACATAAAACTGCAAAAAATAAACTTAATGGTTATACCGGCGATACTATCGGGGCGTCCATAACCTGCTATGAGGTTTCCTATTGGCTGTTTAGAAATATAGGGAGCATGGCAGATGCTCGGAGGCAGTCCTGACATGAGACCAAAGAAAAAATTGTTGAAGTTAAAATCTACTTTGCGAATATTAGCTATTTGTGGCGGCTTGCTTCTGGATTGGCGCTACCAAGAACTCCCGGAAAAAATTCATCCTTTGGTGGCATTTGGAAGACTGATGGGACGGAGTGAAAAAAAGTTCTATCGTAATTCAAAACTCTCTGGATTGATTTATCTATGGACAGGCGTTGCCGCCGCTTTTTGTTCTGCTAAATGTTTGCAAAAAATACCAAGTTTGTTGCCGAAAAGTAAGTCTTGGCAAAACAATATAGCTTTAGCTTGGGACTGTCTCACCTCGTGTCTGGGCGTCTATTTTGCGGTAGGCGGAAAAACCCTGTGGCATATTGCCGAAGAAGCAGCTAGCTTTTTGGAAACAGGCGATATGGAATCAGCCAAGAGTGAGCTATCTAAGTTGGTAGGGCGAGACACGCTTCACTTGGATGCCCCTGAAATAGCGCGTGCGATCATAGAGTCGGTAGCTGAAAATACGGTTGACGCCGTTACATCACCAATTTTCTATGCTTTTACGGGAGGTCTTGTCTCTGTTTTAGTACACAGAGCTGTAAATACTATGGATGCTATGGCCGGTTATAAAAATGAGCGGTATAGCCAATTCGGTTTTTTCAGTGCCAAGTCTGACGATGTCTTGAACTACCTTCCCGCTCGTTTGTCTGCTGTGAGTGTTGTCTGTGTTATGCCGGGGCAAGCACACAAAATTTACACCACAGTTAAGAATGAAGCAGCAGCACACCCTTCACCAAACGGAGGGGTAATAGAAGCCGCTTTTGCTGCGGCGCTGGATGTCAAGTTGGGTGGTGTCAATTTTTATAATTCCATTCCGGAGTCCAGACCGGTGTTTGGCTCTGGCAGATTGCCGGAGTTTGCCGATATAAATGCGGCAGTCACTTTGTCTAAGAAAATTACGTTTATGTCCATTGCTTTACTTGTGCTTTCCGCCATTTCGTTTCATAGGTGTACACGCAATATTTTCATGATGGGATTTAGGGGTTAACGGGATGACTGCAGAAAACGCTTTTTATTTGCCCGGCGGTGAACATGGGGGTAACGCTTCTGTCGTGGAGGCTTACTTGGGGCTTGCACCATTTTCTCTGATTGACCTTTCAATGTCGATGAATCCATTTGCCGAAAACATCACCGCTCTGTTAAGCGATTTAGCTTATACTGTGGGAATTTATCCCAATTCTGAGAAGTTACAGTTGCTCTTGGCAGAGATTCTTGATGTCGATCACAGATATCTATTGTTGACAAACGGGGCAGCAGAAGCTATAGCTTTGGTAGCCCACGAAGTCAAAGTTGCCAAAGTAGACGAACCGGAGTTTTCGCTTTGGAAAAAGCATCTTTGCTTAGTTTCGAAAGAAGCTGGTTTGGTGAAATCAAATCCGGTAAACCCCACAGGTGAACTTGTGCCAGAGAATTTGCGGGCAATGGTTTTTGACGAAGCCTTTTACCCCCTGACTAAAGGGGAATGGAGTAGGAGGGACTTCGATAGCTCCTCTACTATAGTTATCGGATCTCTGACGAAACTGTTTGCTATTCCTGGTCTCAGGTTGGGCTATCTGATTTGCAAAGATGAGTCCAAATTAGCCAGGATGAAAAAAAGGCAACCGGAATGGCCAATTTCTTCTCTTAGTATCGCGGTAGCGGAACAATTGTTACCCGGAGTCGATTTAGCGCTTATTAGAAAAAAAATTATTAGGCGCCAGCAAGAACTCTACGAGCTTTTGACTTCTTATGATCTAAAAGTCAATGTCTGCCAGGCTCCCTGGCTATTAATTGAGAATGCCTCTTGGCTGAGGTATTTTTTGGCACTGGAAAAAGTGTTGCTCCGTGATTTGACAAGCTTCGGGATGCCGAGCATGTTACGCATGGGCTTACCTAACGATTCCCAAATGGATTTCTTAGCAAAAGCCTTACCGAAGGCTATTCATAAAGGAAAACAGTTTCATGGGATAAGGAAGTGGTCGTAATTTTTATTATATGTTGTGTGAAAAAATTGTGAGATTATTATGTCTGCAGTAATGATCTGTGGTACCGCAAGCGACGTGGGGAAAACAAGAGTCGTTGCCGGCCTATGTCGTCTTTTGAGTAGAAATGGCATCGCCGTAGCTCCGTTCAAAGCCCAAAACATGTCTCTCAATTCCTACGTTACAAATGACAACAGTGAGATAGCCCGCTCCATAGCAAGTCAGGCAAAAGCAGCCGGTTGTGAGCCCGAGGTCGATATGAACCCCATTTTGTTAAAACCTACATCCAAAGATTTATCACAGGTAATCTTGTTAGGTAAGCCGTATGCCGAGCGATCCGCAAGTGACTTTGTTAAAAAAACAAGTGCTTCTACTGAACTACTCGGTATCGTGAAAGATTCTTATTTCCGTCTATCTTCAAGTTTCGATGTCATTATTTTAGAAGGAGCGGGGGGAGCCGCTGAAATTAATTTAATACAAAATGACGTAGTAAATCTACCGTTAGCCAACGAGTTGGGCATTCCCGTTATCGTAGTTGCCGACATAGAACGCGGCGGTGTATTTGCTTCCCTTTACGGAACTTATCGGATTTTACCTGAGCACTTACAACAATGTTTAGCGGGCTTTATTATCAATAAGATGCACGGTGACCCCTCGCTTTTGGAAAGCGGTATTACTTGGCTTGAAAAGAATACAAACATGAAGTGTTTCGGTATCCTGCCTTACATTGAAGACATTTTTATTGACGGGGAAGACTCACTTTCCTATCAAAAGAATTTTGCACCGGAGGAACACTTGCCGGTAAAGCACAATAGATATATACAAGATCATGATTTTCTCGACTGCTCAAAGGAGAATATAGTAGATGCTGATCAAGTCAAAGATCTAAGTCAGTCAAGATCTCCAAAAAGCAAAAGAAGCGACTTACTTGATGTAGTCGTTTTACGCTTTCCCTATTTGTCAAATTATACCGATTTTGACCCTTTATTCATGGAGCCATCGGTGCTCGTCCGCTTTGTTGCATCAGGAGAAAAAATAGGTACTCCGGATCTGATTATTTTGCCGGGCTCAAAAAACACAGTAAGCGATTTTTTATGGATGAAAGAAAAAGGTATTGATGAAGCGTTGTACCTTGCAAACGCCAGAGGAAGTCTCATCTTTGGTATTTGTGCAGGTTACCAAATGCTTGGTATGAGTATTGAAGACGAGTTTGAGTCGAAATATGGTCTTGTAAAAACATTGGAGATGTTGCCGGTCGTAACCAGATTTGCTTCGCAAAAGACAATACGGCGTACGCGCGGAAGCTCTCTTTTCCTGAGACATTGCGACATTGAAGGCTACGAGATCCATCATGGAGTCATAGAACCGGCACCGTCTTCTGTCATCAATCCTCTGTTTGCTATAGATAACGATTTGTCAACTTCTCCTGGTGAAAAATCTTACTTTACTAAAGAAGAAATTCGTTCTGCTGTCAACGCTGATTGTTTACAAGAAGACACAGTATATGAAGGTTGCTTCAATTCGCGGCAAAATATATTTGGGACTTCTTTGCACGGTATTTTTGAAGCAGACAAATTCAGGATAAATTTTTTGCGTTATGTGGCAAATCAGCATAGCAAAAATATAAATACTTCTAACATCTCCTATGAGTATTTACGCGAGTACGAGATAGATAAAATTGCAGATGCATGTGATAAATACTTAGACATGAAATCGCTGCTAAGACTTATTGATTACAGAAAGTGAGTTTAATATGAATTATCCAAGACCTATTCCCCTGACAGGAGATACCACTTCGGCTAAAACGAGAAAAGCAGAGCCTGACGGATGGCGCTTTGGCGAAGAAGAGAGAAAGTCTTTTTATGATATTTTATATTCCAGAAGAGATGTCAGAAGATTTAGACCCGATGACATTGGAGCAGAACTTCTGCAGAAAGTTTTAGCTGCCGGGCATGCCGCCCCCTCTGTGGGCCATTCTCAGCCTTGGCGTTTTATTGTCGTGCGTGACGATAATTTGCGAGCCAGAGCTGCTCAACTGGCGGCCAAAGAGCGCTTGGCGCAGGCTTCCAAGCTGGATGAAATAAAAAGACGTCAAATGCTTGACTTCCAGCTAGAGGGGATTGCTGAAGCCCCCATCGGGATCGTAGTCTGCTGTGACAGGCGGGTATCTCATGAAAAGGTTTTAGGTAGGGCTACCTATATCGACGCCGATATGTGGTCATGTGCAGCAGCCATCGAAAACATGTGGCTGGCGGCGAGGGCAGAAGGTCTAGGATTGGGCTGGGTAACACTTTTCCAGAGTAAAGATCTTGCTGATTTACTTTCAATACCAGATGGTGTAGAAAATTTGGGGTGGCTGTGTCTCGGGTGGCCAGACGAGAGAAACCCTTTTCCTGGTCTTGAGCGACATGGGTGGTCGAAAAAACTTGATTTAGACCAACTAGTATTTTTTGATAGCTGGGAAAATACAACAGACAGACCTCTTTCTTCTGTCGTAGCCCCAGTGGGAAGTAGCATTGTAGATGTAAGAGACGATACTGATGAGCTGCTGTATGTGCCCGGCTCTTTGGGTATTTTGGATAAGTCTATGGACAGGTTGGCGCATTATGGGATAGACGGAACGGAGAAGGCCACCATGGCACTGGTAGCCTGCGATCATCCGGTAACGATGCATCAAATATCTGCTTATCAAATCAACGTTACGCGTGATGTTTTTGAGGCTGCGGCGCGCGCTGAATCTTTGGGAGCGGCTTTTACTGCGCAAGCTTCTGTCGGTTTACTTTTGGTGGACGTGGGAGTTGAGGGAAAACAGACGCAGAACTCTTTGCTGCTAAGGGCGTCCCATGAAAGAGGTGATTTACTTAGGAGCGATGCCCTGAGTATTGCTGATGCTATAAATTTTTATAATTTTGGCATCGATGTAGCCAAAAAAATTATTACAGAATCTAAAGTTCTTTTACTCGGCGAGGTAGGCATGGGCAATACAACGGTTGCAGCGGCTTTGACATCCGTGCTTTTGGATCTTGAGGGATTTCAATGCATAGGGCAGGGATCCGCTGCTGATTACGCCATAGCCAGCAAGAAAATTGCAACCGTAAATCGCATAAAGGAAAGAGTCTTTTCAGAGGTTCAAGACCTAGCCTCTGCCGATCCTATTCTGGTGGCAGCAAAAGCGGGCGGACCCGATATAGCCTTTATGCTTGGTCTGATATTTGAGTTTTCCAGGCTGAATGGCGTTGTTATGTTGGACGGCTATCTGACTTCTGTGGCTGCCCTATTGGCAACCCGTTTGGATGCTTTGGTAGCAACTCACCTTTTGGCGTCACACCGTAGTAAAGAACCGGCTCATAAGCTTATTTTAGATAATTTAGGGTTGGAACCATTGTTCGACTTTCGTATGAGGGCAGGGGAAGGAATAGGTGCTGTATTGGCCTGGCAAATGCTTGCTTTGAGTTTACGGGCGCGGGCTAACACGGCCAGAGTGGAAGAATACTACGGAGATTTTAGATAGCGCATAGAATCTTCTCTGATGAAATAAGTACTCGGATATCGGCTAGAGTAAGAATAGATCATCATAATAAGGAGAAATAAAATGACTGTTCAAGTCGGAGACGCTATCCCTGATGTAAAAGTAAAAATTATTGACAGGGAAGGAACCCGTGATGTTTTTACAAAAGAGCTTTTTGCCGAAGGAAAAAATGTCTTGTTTGCCGTTCCCGGTGCTTTTACTCCTACGTGTTCTGATTACCATTTACCAGGTTTCGTGGTCCGTGCCGATGAAATACATGACAAAGGAGTAAAGGGCATTTACTGCATCGCCGCCAACGATGCTTTTGTGATGTCTGCTTGGGGTCAGTCTCGCGATGTGGATCCGGATTACATTTCCTTGCTTGCCGATGGAAACGCAGACTTTGCTAAAGCTATGGGTTTGGAGATGGATGGCTCCGCTTTTGGACTCGGTACAAGATCACAACGTTATGCAGCCATTATCGAAGACGGCATCATTCAACACCTCAACGTAGAGGCAGCAGGTAAGTTTGAAGTGAGTTCGGCTGATGCCGTCTTGGCACTTTTGTAAAGAGCAAATCTACATATAGAAAAGGCTTTGTTGTCAACCCACCTATTGTTGCTGGGGTCTTCTTGACATATTCGGTCCTTTTCCGGGAAATCTGATCCATATCTGAGATATACGGATGTAAATTAGGTTTATGACCACTTTAGAAAAAGACAGCAGCAGTAACGAGTCGACGGTATCAACCGGAACTATGTTGGTAAAGACCGGTCTGGCTGAAATGCTAAAAGGCGGCGTTATCATGGACGTTGTCGATTCAGACCAGGCCAAGATTGCCGAAGATGCCGGTGCGGTAGCCGTAATGGCCTTGGAAAGGGTCCCGGCTGATATCAGAAGAGACGGCGGAGTCGCTCGTATGAGTGATCCGGAGTTGATCTTAAAGATAAAAGAGCAGGTCAGTATTCCGGTCATGGCAAAGGCGCGTATAGGTCACTTTGCCGAAGCACAGGTGCTGCAAGCTATACAGGTAGACTATATAGATGAGAGCGAAGTCCTGACCCCGGCAGACGAAGAAAACCATATTGACAAATGGAAGTTCACGGTACCCTTTGTCTGTGGAGCAACAAACTTGGGGGAAGCGCTAAGACGCATAGCTGAAGGTGCTGCGATGATTAGGTCTAAAGGGGAAGCCGGTACGGGTGACATAGTAGAAGCCGTTAGGCATCTGCGTAGTATAAATAAAGAAATTAAAATGCTTGCTACGGCAGAACCGTCCGAAAGATTTGCTTATGCAAAAAAATTAGCAGCCCCAGTTGCTTTAGTAGAGGAAGTAGCCAGGTTGGCTAAATTGCCAGTGCCTCTTTTTTGTGCCGGCGGGATAGCAACCCCAGCAGACGCTTCTCTGGTGATGCAGCTTGGAGCAGAAGCGGTCTTTGTGGGTTCGGGTATTTTCAAGAGCGAAGATCCCTCCAAAAGGGCAAGAGCTATTGTGGAAACAACGGCACACTTTGAAGATTTTGACCTGGTGGCCAAAGTATCCCGCTCTTTAGGTGACCCCATGTTTGGCATGCAGGCAAAGACGGCCGATATCAAGTTGCAAGAGCGCGGATGGTAGTAGGTGTCTTAGGCCTGCAAGGGGATTTTGCAAAGCATATTGATATTTTAAATTCACTTGGTGAGACTGGTGTTGCGGTAAGAAAGCGCCAGGATTTAGCCGATATTTCCGGACTTATCATACCCGGTGGAGAATCTACTACATTGTCACTTCTTCTGGATTCACAAGGGCTGTATGACGACATAAAGCTTTTGCTATCCGATCGACAAATGCCCGTATTTGGTACGTGTGCCGGTATGGTGATGCTTGCCAAAACCCTTATTGACGCCAAAGAAGGACAAAAGACTTTTGGCGCTGTAGATATTTCTGTCAAAAGAAATGCTTTTGGTTCTCAGATTTTCTCATTTGAAAAAGACCTAATTGTGGAAGGTATCGACTCAGGCGTCATGCACGCTGTTTTTATTAGAGCTCCTTATGTGGTGCGTGTCGGGAGTTCTGTTTCGGTACTAGCTGACATAGAACACTTGGGCGAAAGGCATCCTGTAGTGTGTCAAGAGGGACGAGTTTTGGTCTCTGCTTTTCATCCAGAAATTGTAGGTGATGACAGACTACATAGATTATGGTTGGAAAAATGCGTACACTAAGGTTGAATTACGTTTTTGAAGCGAAATTCTTATAGGTTATTAAGGTAGTTGTGTATATATGGGTTACTTTCGATAGAATATCATTAAATATTCACAGCCTGCCTAGACAATTCCGGTAAAGCATGATTTGATTTGCTATACGACAAAGGGGAAACAATGCAATTTTTGAAGAAGACAACCCTACGTTTGACGGTTTCGCTACTCGTTTTATTGAGTGTGACAGCCGGCATGGTGAGTGTTGCCGGTGCCGTAGGGGGGCAGAGTCATCTTAAGTCAAAGACAGCTATGGGTGTTGCTCATTATGTCATCACAACGCCGAATTGGCACAAATGCGACAAGCAGTTTTTGTGTACAGATCTGCCCGTACCGCTGTCATATAGCAACCCTGGACTTGGCAGTATTAAGATTTCCGTAGTAGAGTACCAGGCTCTTAACGGACCAGGTGCTCCCGACATCTTTATCAATCCAGGTGGGCCGGGTGTATCTGGTGTACAGTTCTTGGAAGCAGACTATAAGCAGTTTCCTCTTTCTTTGAGAAAAAGTTTTAATTTAATCAGCTGGGATCCACGAGGTGTTGGACAAAGCGATCCTGTATCGTGCTTGACAACCGCCCAACAGACAAGATCTTTTCTTGCCGTCAATCCGGATCCCTCTACCAAGAAAGAAATCAATCAAGAGATTCAAAGCATAAAGGGCTTTGTTGCCGACTGTGTAAAGCACACATCTAAAGCGTTGTTGGAGAATATCTCTACGTCCAATGATGTGAGAGATCTCAATCTATTGCGTATGGATTTTAGACAAGCAAAGCTCAACTATTTAGGATTTTCCTACGGCACATATCTGGGAGAACTCTATGCGCAGATGTTTCCTCATACCATCAGAGCTATGACGCTTGATGGGGTGTTTGATCCAGATTTGAGTACTTTACAGCTAGACGCAGCCCAAGCAGCCGGTTTTGAATCTGAGCTGAATGGATTTTTTAAGTATTGTGATAAAAACAGTACATGTTCTCAGGGTCTGCCGGGTGGAGCAGCATCACAATTCAGACAGATTATGAAACAGTTTAAAAATGGGAGCACAGTAGTCGGCCAGCTATTATCGAAATATGGCGGAAACGTGACAGTCAATTACGCCATCGCACTGCTCGGTACTATAGCCGCACTATACTCTCCCAAGACCTGGCCTCTACTTGGTGTTGGCTTGGGTGATATTATTTCCAACGGTAATGGTCAAGTTCTGGCTGGTCTGGCCTATAGCTATGCGGGCCTACAGCTCAACGGCAATTTTTCAAATCAGTATTCTGCAAACATAGCCATTAATTGTGCGGATAGGCCAAGTTTCGGGTCTTTGTCACAGTTGGAAAAAAGTGTTCAAAAGCTCGGTTCTAAATATCAGGATTTTGGCGCTAGTGTTGTCTGGGGTAACTTAGAGTGTTTGTATTGGCCTGTGAAACACCAAGGGTCTCCAGGGGTAATTCACGCACCAGGCACACCGACCATTTTGCTCGTGGGTTCTACTGGTGATCCAGCCACACCATACCAATGGGCAAAGTCGGTGGCGAATCAGCTGGATAATGCCGTACTATTGACAAGGGTGGGAAACGGCCATTTGGGGTATTTCGTTTCCACTTGTGTGCAAGGTTATGTAGATAATTATTTTGCGAATTTGCAATTACCTAAAAAAAATACCACTTGTCACTAACGCTCCTATTTTAATGGCTCCTATGTCTTAA
The DNA here is from genome assembly GCA_021829645.1 of Actinomycetes bacterium. Classification (GTDB taxonomy): domain Bacteria; phylum Actinomycetota; class Acidimicrobiia; order Acidimicrobiales; family Bog-793; genus JAJZMK01. The sequence continues at coordinate 17,786 of JAKBPI010000008.1, forward strand.
CAAATCATTTACCCATGAGTCATTCGGGCTATTTTTGTGGCAGCTGTCATGGATACAGGGAAAGTAATAGTCTCACTGAATTGCGTGTTTTTAATCCAAAATCAGGGTTGATCCTAATTGATCGACAGGTATTACTTTTATTTCCTCCGCGATCCCAGATAAGATTTCTTCCATAGAAGCCGATCCCGGCACATGAATGTCAAACATACCGGGTTCTATCTGGTGTTTATATCCAGAAAAGTTCCCTTCAGTAAATATGGATATGTCCTATCTTGTTGCCTCTAAGCTGATGACGTCAACATCCAGATTGCCAGTAGCGTCAAAAATATCATCAAATTTGGCGTAGCACATATGAGCGTATATTCGTAATGTGTCTTGTACGGATGAAGCAGTCAGTTTGAAAGCATTGGCCGCCCGTTCAAAGAGTGACTTTGCTCACTTGTCCGTAAAGGCATCATTTCCCGTAGAAGTGGCATAACCCGAATTCCTCCGATTCAAGCTCACTGCCTCATCTCTTATGGCTAAAGCAAGTCGAAAAGCAGTGTCAGCCAAACTCTGATCGTTGCTTGGAAAGGACAAACTGAGCATCGTGATCGGTACGGTCAACACGGGCTAGCGCTTTGCTTTTGTATATGCGTGACGATATCAACAGTCGTTGCTTCTTTTACGGATATATCTCCATAGATGATGGGTGGTTTAAGTGTGTCTTGATGCATAAGACTAACCCTGTCGTGTCGAGTCGAGAAAAAGCCATCCAGGTGTTCCGTAAAATACTGCACCATATCATTACATTCCGGTTGCCATGGACCAGTACGTCTCAGTTTAGAGGTTTTGGAACGCAACGGGTGATCCCGCGGTTGTGTAAGATGGCCGTATGTAAGTGAGGGGAGGCTTGAGGCAAAACGTTTTGATATGTGCGGGGAGTTCCCCAGTCGGCGCTGTTGGATTTTAAGAAATCACTTGCTGTCGGTCCGGAAGAAAGATCTTCAGAAGTAGGCTCTGGATAAAAGGTTAGCACAGTGTCCTTCATGGGGAGATGTGTCCCGGTTTTGGGAAATCATAAAATCAGAGCTTTCCGCCGGGCATAATCCTGACTTTAGAGCAATGCTTGCCGGTGCGTTGTAATCCGTAGTGTGCTAAAAGCGAGATAGGAATAGCGGCCCCTGCATGCCACTGCTTTGGTAATCCGCTTAGCGAGCGGCTTGGTGCCCGTTTTAGGCGACCCGGCAGAAGTACGGTAGTTTTTGGTGCACCCTAGGCGAGTTGCATGTAGCGATAGCGGCTGATGCGGTGTGTTTGGCTGGCTTTGATGTTACCAAATCGATTATCCAAAGATGTATTTACTGCGGCGTCTCAACGATACCAAGGCTTGGTTGTGTAGGGATAACGTGTGAGGAGAACCTACCGTAAGCGCGTTTCGTGGCGGAGGCTATCCGAACGTTGATCACGATATTCCGATTGTGCTTGGCAATTAAAAATATCAACCCGAATTGGCTTTGGTGGGTGTGACTGCGGTCCTTTGGACGGTCGCCATGCCATATGTCTGTTATATAAGCTTTAGGTGGCAGTCGCGTATAGTAAGGTAATTGGAAAGAATTAATTTTTTAATTACGTCTCGTCCAAGAATCGGGGTTTTTGGCCAAATCCGATACGTTCTGAGGTAAATGTCCATCTGCTACATCTGCAAGTGTGGTTGTTTCCAGAATCGAGCGCATAGAGGCCCTGAGTGCTATCCACACTGTTTTTAGGTGAAGAGCGGAACCGAAGTAATCCATATCTTCAGGTTTGTGTCCATTTATCTCTGCCAACGGTCCATCGACAGCCCTTATGACATCTGCTATTGATATTGAATTTCCTGGCCGTGCCAAATAGTATCCTCCGCTGTTGCCTCTATGGCTGGCAACAATTTGCCCTCTTTTTAGAGAAGACATGATAGCTTCTAAGTACTTTTGTGGAATTTTCTGATTGTTGGCAAGCACAGCGCAAGGTAGCGACTCTTCTTCGGTCGTGTACAAGAAAAGCAGTGCTCTGAGTGCGTAATCTACCTTTGCTGAGATGTGCATATATTAATATAATATCGCAAAAATATGTATAAAATTAATCGTCTGTCGCCCAATAATTAGGTGCGTCTACAACTCCCATAAGCCCATGTGGATGACTTTCTTGCATGGCACTTGGACTTACCCTTACAAATTCGGCTTTTTCTCGAAGCGCTTCTATGGTTGCTGTGCCGCAGTAACCCATAGCTTGGCGCAGACCTCCGACAAGTTGGTGGACAACTTCCTGCAAAGGACCACGATAGGGTACGTGACCCTCGACACCTTCTGGTACTACTTTTTCTTGTTCGTGTACGTTTTCTTGCGAATATCTATCTTTGGAATACGAGCGTGATGACATGGCGCCCAGACTTCCCATACCACGATAACGCTTGACAGGCCTACTTCCGACAATGGCAATTTCGCCAGGACTTTCTTCAACTCCGGCCAGTAGACTCCCCAGCATGACAGCGTGAGCGCCGGCTCCTATGGCTTTTGGTATGTCTCCTGAGAATCTTATGCCGCCATCTGCAAGTATGGTGACGTTATGGTTCTCTGCTTCGGTAGAGCATATTTTAATAGCGGTCCACTGAGGTATACCGATACCTGTTACTATCCGCGTGGTGCATATTGAACCAGGCCCTATGCCAACTTTTATGACATCGGCCCCAGCTTCTGCTAAGTATTTTACCCCTTCTTTGGTGGCAACATTACCTGCTATGATGGCACCATTTTGCCAATTGGCACGTAATATAGAGACGGTCTCAATCACTCTTGAAGAGAGTCCGTGTGCTGTATCTACGCAGATTGTGTCTACATCTGCATCTATCAATTGCTTCGCTCTAGTTAAGCCCTGTTCTCCGACACCTATGGCAGCGCCAACTCTCAGTCTTCCGTCAACGTCTTTACAGGCATTGGGGAACGCTTCTTGTTTCGTGATATCTTTGACCGTTATTAAACCTTTGAGTTTATTGTCCGAATCAACTATTGGTAGTTTTTCTACTCTGGCAGTTTGCAATATTGCTTTTGCCTGTTCAAGGGTAGTCCCCACGGGAGCAGTGATGAGATTTTTGTTTGTCATCACTTCACTTATCTGTCTGTCGAATTGGTCTAAAAACCTCAGATCTCTGTTGGTAATTATACCTACCAGATGTCCATTGTCGTCGACAACGGGTATGCCGGAAATGTGAAAACGACTCATTAGGTTTTTGGCTTCGGATACCAATTTATGTGGGGTAATCATGACAGGATTCAGAACCATCCCTGCTTCTGATCTTTTGACCTTGTCTACTTCTTCGGCTTGTTGCTCGCCTGATATATTTCTGTGGATTATTCCAAGTCCACCCAGTCTGGCAAGAGCAATCGCCATGCGTGATTCCGTTACTGTGTCCATGGCCGCCGAGACCAATGGGATATTGAGTATTAATTCGTCTGTGAGACGCGCTTTCGTATCGGCTTCCTGGGGCAAAGTATCTGAATGTTGTGGTACGAGCATGACGTCGTCAAAAGTAAGAGCAATATCATCCGTTAGCATCCGCGGGCTGAATTCTGTCAATCTAGGAGCCTTTCTCTATATAGAGTATTTTATTCCCAAAAAGTAGAAAAGTTGACGATATTGACTTTGAAGTTAGAAATAGCTACATAAACGCTAAGCAGATATCTATTTTGTGTATGTAAATTATAGCCGTAAAAGATAAATTCTGTGCTCGGATAGACTTATGGTAAGAAGGTCAATTGTGGCTAGGGCTCTATCCTAATAGACCCAGGTTGCCGGCACATTGTGGCCAAGCAATCCACCCCGATATTTTTTGTAATTCGATAGCCGCTTTATCTTGAGTCTCCGGTGAAGCTTGATTTGGAAGACCGGTGAACCCTATTGCCCACCATGTTGAAAGCGCAAATTGATAAGCACCGTAGTATCCGTTGCCTGTATTGAGCGAGTAATTATTTCCTGATTCGCACATACGCAATTTATACCATATGCCACTAATAGGGTTATAAATTGACTTAGTGGCTAAATGCTTTAAGGTGAATTTTATTCTTTTGTAAATAAAAATATTTAGTGCGCTATTCCTAAAAAATACATGGAGATATTCTAATTGAGTTGGCAAAACATTATCTTGTTGAGCCAAGTTTATGCCTTTTTTGTATGGGTAGTGATGCTTATTAAGCTTATGAAATGGCATATGCTTAAATATACGTACCGAATCCTCCACGATGGGATTACCTTGGGTCTTATTGTGGTAATTCCTGAGAGTATCAAAGTCAACATTATTTAGTTTGTGTACATTCTTTTTACTAAAAGATAAATGATAATTTTGGTAGCTATTTACACTTTTATGATGTAAATAATGCATGGGTACGGCAACAGCTACTGTAAGAAACATACCAATAACGCCGTGCTTAATTTTTTTGTTTGGGAACGCGGATTTCCGCAAGCGATTCATCGCAGCCTCCTAAATTAGAGGTCACTGGGACCTAAAGATTTGGTGTTGGTTGCGGGTTGACCGTCGTTTGGGCATTCATCTCGTGACCAAAAGTGCAGGTCTAGCTTACGGGTTGCTAATGCGAGGTGCTGACGGCAAAAACCCTAGTTGGGTGCTATCTACTACTCCTTGTATGATTGTCACTCTCTTGAGTGTGCATCACTGTTTGTACAAGCTCTTATACTCGTTTTGATTGCAGTGAGCGTTTATTTGATAAATATATATTACACTATTCAAAACGCTTTATGTCACATTAATTACTTTACTATAATTTTGGGATGGATCAATTTTCCTCTGGAACTCAGGTGACACTAAAATATGCTGAGCAAACAGCAATTATTACAGAGCTGGGTGCTACCTTGCGTTCATATTATGTTGGTAAAAGACCTGTGGTATTAAGTTTTGATCCTCTTGAGGTGTGTCCGCATAGCCAAGGTCAGATCTTGGCACCTTGGCCGAATCGTCTTAGAGACGGTAAATATAGTTTTGATGGGGAAGAAATTGAAGTTCCCGTCAACGAAAAGAAGAATAATAACGCTATCCATGGATTTTTTTGTTGGCAAAAATTTAGGATAGATTCCGTTACGGAAAATAGTTGCTTGCTGACCTTAGACTCTTTACCGCTTCCTTGGTATCCGTATCATGTGCTATTTCAAGTAGAGTATATGCTTTCACAAAACGGCTTAAGTGTAAAATCATACGTAAAAAACGAAGGAGACAAGAGATTACCTTTTGCTCTTGGCTTTCATCCGTATTTAGTCAGTGGTGAATACTCCATTGACGATTGCAAACTGACGATTCCAGCGAAAAAACGACTACTTACCGATTCGCGCCAGATTCCGGTTGATGAAATAGACGTTGGTGATACCGATTACGATTTTAGCAATGCAGCAAAAAGTCGCTATATTGAGGGATTGGTGCTGGACGACTGCTTTTTTGATTTAGAATCTGCCGAAGAAGGGCAGTGGAGTGCCGTTCTCGAATCTCCGATGGGAGAAAAGACCATTCTGTGGGCAGATAGCGTGTTTGGCTATATTATGTGCTACACGGCAGATCATATAGGGATTAATTCACGACGAGCTATTGCCATAGAACCGATGACGGCACCGCCTAATGCCTTAGCTACGGGTAAAGGATTAATCATTTTAAATCCTCAAAGTTCTTGGCAAGCTAATTATGGAATTAATCCATGTATAAATTAAAGATGACAGAATTATCTGAGATTCTTTAATTTGGATAAACTTTCTCTATAGCCTCTTTGATTTGTGTCTGTAATTCTTCAAGTCTTTTTGTATCTGTAATCTTGTTACCTTTTTCATCTTGTATGTAGAAAATATCAATAACTTCATTACCAAGTGTATCAACAAGCGCTGATGCTACATCTATGTTCACTTCTGCCAAACAAGCAGTGATGGTGTAAAGTATGCCGGTGTAATCAGGTGATCGCACTTCGACAATCGAGAACTGATCAGAAGTGATGTTGTCAATGTTTACCTTTGTGCTAGGGGTATATGCAGATTGAGGTCTTATATAATTTTGATAAGAATTATTGCGTTCATTAAGCAATTTCTGTAGGTCTCGTTCTTTTGTCAAAGCATCGTTGATGTCTTTTTGAATTGCCAGCCAGTCAATTTGCTTTTCAAATTCTTGCTCCAGATCGAATTCTTCCATGGCGATGTTTGGGTAGGGGGCAGATATCTTTGCTCTTTTTATCTGTAAGCCGTGCAAAGTAAGAGAGCCCGCCACTGCTGCTAGAAGTCCTGGCTTATCGGGAGCCATCACTTTGAGTTTCTTTCCTCGGGGCTGCAACGTCAGGTGCGTGACTTCGGGTATCACTTGGCGGGTGATATTTGCTGAGTCAGGTGGCTTATTTGGGTACCTTTTATCGAGGGCATCCTCTGTTTTCTGTACAAGAAGCAGTACAAGTTCCTTTTTCCATGTACCCCAGGCCGTCGTACCGGTGGCAAGTCCGTCTGCTTCCGCCAAGGCTCTTAGTAGATGGAGCGTAAGCTTATTTTCTAGTAGCTGGGCAACAGAGCGTATCGTACCTACATCATCTAAATCACGTCTAGTTGCTACTTCCGGTAATACTAAGTGGTATTTCACCAGTGAAGCAATCGTTGTGACGTCTCGGCTATCGAAACCAAGACGCGAGGCAATGGTATATGCCAATGAAGCGCCCAATTCGCTATGGTCTATGATACGACCTTTTCCTATATCATGTAATAATGCACCGATGAGCAGCAAATCCGGGCGTTCACATTCTGATTGCAAGGGTTGAGCTTGAGCTACTGTCTCTAGTAAATGTCGATCTACGGTAAATTTATGATAAGCGTTTCTCTGGGGTAAATTTCGTACGTAGGTCCACTCCGGTATCAAAATCTCGAACAATCGGTGTTGATCTAGTGCTTCTGCAACTTTGATAAAACGACTACCGTAAGAGCAAAACTCTACAAATAGGGCTCTCTGTCTGTCGCTCCAAGTATTGGAGGGAGGTACGGTTTCTTTTTGTAACCTGTCAAGTGTCGGAACGCTGATTGATATATCATTTTTAGCCGCCATTACCGCGACTTCTAGTAGTAGATCTATATCAAGCGACGTTTTCGCATCATCTACGATGCATATTTCATTATCGATTAGGACTACATTCTCATTGTCGCTTTCAAATGCCGGGAAAGATATTTTTTTGTTGTAGGTTTTATTTATTTTCCGCCAAGCGTCATCCGACGTAGTTTGTATAGCGCGTCCTGCTTCGGCCATGGATTTCATAAGGTCATTTTCATTTTCGTAACCAAGCAAAGAGGCTATTTCTGGCTGGTCTTGCAGCAGGAGACGGTCATTTTCGCGCATGGATATAGTGTGTTGGAGTACCCTAACGTCGAGAATTAGGCTTTCATAAGTGCCCATATCTCTTACGCCAAGCATATTTTTTATAGAGTCGTCTAGCTTGGCCAGGGTTCTGAGAATTGCCATATCTCTAAGTCCTCCGGCTGACTGCTTTAGATCCGGTTCGAGTAAGTAGGCAAGTTCTCCGAAGAGCTCGTAGCGCTTTTGATTTTCTTTACTGAGACCGTCTAAAAACTTGTATCCGTAACGTTCCCAATAAGATGTGGCCTCTTGTATAATTTCGTTTCCAAGTTCTGAATTCCCTGCTATCACACGGGCATCCAGGATGCCCAGTAAGACTTTTATGTCCTGTTTGAGGAGTGAAATGACTTGCTTTTTCTGTCTGAGTGAGTGGTCTAAACTTAAGCCGCTATCCCAAATGTGGTACCAAAGCTTTGACGAAGTCTCAGCTAGATTACGGCGATGGTTGTCTATGAGTGTAAGGTCTAAATCACTATAAGGGCAAAGCTGTTTACGACCATATCCCCCTACGGCCAGTAGAGAGATTTTATGTGTTTTATGATATATGTCAATAACAAAAGAGTTAAGTGCCTGATCCAGCCGCTCAACGTATGACTCGATTGCCTCAGCCGGGGAAAGCTGCTTTTGTAAGAGGCGTGATGTGATGTCATCACGTATTTGTTTGAGTGGCAGTGCCGTTAGGTTGGTGTTCATCTATTTATCACAGTCTATTCCCCAATTCCAGCTACCTAGACTATTAATGGGATTACATAATCTTATATATTAAATACTTGCTTACGCATGTTAACGCAGGATTACCCGTATTTGAAGTCAGTATAAATTCAAGTAACTGTTGGTATGGCGTATGCCTGGGCATCAAGATGTACGGTTTTTACCATGGTTTGCATGTATAATGCTTATGTAAGAGGAAGGTAGATATTATGGCTACATCAAAAAAACGTGAAGTGCAAACCAGCAATCCTTCTGATCTCGGTTACAACAATCGCAAAAGTAAAGATCTAAAGCCAGCGCATAAAGTCGGTGTTGCTGCAGTTGGCGTAGTGGCTATAGTTGTTGCTTTTTATGTTTTGTCATTTTTGGCCGGCGTTATTATGACAGTCGTCAAGCTGGCGGTAGTAGTGGCAATTATCTATGCCGTAATCAAGTTTCTTACCAGAAAAAAATCAGACTAGTTTCTAACTTTATTCTCGTTGTCAAGTTGAGGCAACTGTGATTTTAGATATCACCGTATCCATCAGTAGTACGACAATTGATAAATCCTGGCTTTTTATTAGATTTTTTTGCCTACCAAACACCCTGTTTGCCTTTGTGTGCCGCTGAGCATATAATTATAGTGAACAAAAAATGGGGAGGTATTTTGTCACTCGACCATAAAGATCACTCTTGCAATACGAATCACTCAATTCATTCTACGGATTACGTGACCGGCGATAAAAAATCTGTTGCTGAGCGACTATCCCACTTTATACACAAGCTTTTTGATGGAGTTCCATCAGTAAAAATAGAATTTTGGGATGGGAGTTCTCTCGGTACCCGAGATACTAAAGAGCGCATTATTGTGACATCCAGGCGTGCTTTGAGATATCTTTTGTGGTCTCCCAACGAACTTGGTCTCAGTAGGGCATACATCATGGGAGACATCCGCATTGAAGGAGATATTTTTCGACTTTTGGCTGTATTAGATTCTCAAATACCGAAATATATCAAGATATCATCCCGTGATGTATTTAAATTATTTATCGTAAGCTCAAGGCTGGGTATTTTTGGTCCTCCGCCTAAGGTGCCAGAGGAAGAATTCAAACCTCACAAAAAGGGCCTACACAACCTGAGTAGCGATAAAAAAGCCATTAGCCATCATTATGACGTAGGAAATGATTTTTATCGGCTTATTCTCGGTGAGTCAATGACGTATTCGTGTGCACGATTTATCGGTGATGTTTATACCTTAGCCCAAGCCCAAGAGGCAAAGCACGATTTGATATGTGCAAAACTCGGGCTTAGAGAGCAATCCGGTCTAAAATTGCTCGATATCGGTTGCGGATGGGGAAGTATGGCAATTCATGCTGCCAAAAGATACAATGCCTATGTCCTTGGTATTACTTTATCTGAGAAGCAGGCTTCATACGCTAGGCAAAGAGTCAGGGAAGCTGGTTTAGAGGATAGGGTTGAGATAAGGGTCCAAGACTATCGAACCATAAAAAATGAGCAATTCGATGCCGTATCCTCGGTCGGCATGTTTGAACACGTTGGGACCGCGCGTTCCAAGGAATATTTTACGCAAATCAGATCACTGCTTTTACCTGGGGGTCGCTTGTGTAATCACGCGATTTCAAAGCCAGGCGGTTCTAAATTAGGCTATAAAACATTTGCCAACCGCTACGTTTTCCCTGACGGGGAATTACAAGATGTCGGAAACGTCGTTCTTGTGATGGAAGAGGCGGGTTTCGAAGTGAGAGATGTCGAGTCTCTCAGAGAACACTACGACCAAACTCTACACTGTTGGGTTGAGAATTTGGAAAACAATTATGACGAAGTCGTCCGCCTGGTGGGAGAACATAGGGTAAGGGCGTGGCATCTTTATATGGCGGCTTCTGCCAACGGGTTTAGGAGTAATCACATGTCTATTCACCAAGTATTGGGAGTCGTGCCATGGAGCGACGGTAAAAGCTACATGCCTCCGACGCGCAACTCTTGGGGATAGGAAAGAATCGATAAAAAGATTCAGCTAAGCTTAGTGTTTTACTCGTTGTTGGTAGCAGCGTTGATTGCGCTTATCGTGTTGAGCTGAGACATCATACCTGACAACTCCGCTGGTATTATTATCTTACTTGCAGGGGTGGATGCGATCTGTTTAAGAGTTTCAAAGTATTGCAACAGAATGGTGTTTGGGTCCAGCTTTTCTGCTGTGCTGAAAATCGATTGCAGGGCTTCGGCGTATCCGTTGGCTTTCAAAATGGCAGCCTGACGCTCTCCCTCTGCTTTTAGTATTTCAGCTTTTTGCTGACCTTCTGCTCTGGTGATAGCGGCTTGACGCTCGCCTTCAGCGGTAAGAATTCCGGCTTCCTTTTTCCCTTCGGCTTCCGTGACGGCGGCACGGCGTGTGCGCTCGGCTGACATCTGTCTGGTCATTGCCTCTTGGACTCCCGGGGGAGGATTAATTTCCCTTACTTCGACGTTGGTAATTTTTACCCCCCACCTTTCGGTCACGTCATCAAGGCGTACTCTAAGAGACGAGTTCATAGCTTCCCTTTTGGAGAGGATATCGTCAAGGGACATATCGCCTACCACGCTTCGCAGTGTGGTGGCGGCGATATTTAATGCAGCACCGGCAAAATTCTCTACAGAAAGGACGGATTGTTGAGGATCAACTACTTTATAGAAGATGATAAAGTCGATTGAAATGGGGGCGTTGTCTTTGGTGATAGCCGTTTGTTGCGGTATTTCTAGGTATTGTTCCCTTAGGTCCACGATTTTTGTCTTATCCGTAACAGGGTTAATGAAGGTCAAGCCCGGTCCCTTGACGCCTATTGCTCTCCCAAGTCTAAATAGCACAATTCTTTGGTATTCGCTTATAATTCTTACGGAGCGTACGGTGAACGTTATCGCTATCAATAGAACAACCACTATGACAATTTCAAATATAACCATATCAATTCCCTGTCTAGATGAGCTTTTTCAATTTCAAATACGAGTCTCTCATAAGATATCTATGGGCTTTCCTCTGGACGTGAAAGACCACGACCTCTTTTTTTACCTAGTCCGTCCGATGACAGACTTATATCTTTTATGCCGAACAAAGTTTGCGACAGGGAAGGATCTTTGGCAAAATAGGAAACGTCATCTGCTGCAATCACCTCTAACCTGACAGAAGTGGATGAAATAATGTCCACTTTAGATCCGGCTTTTATTTCTCCGTTTGCCGAGGTCGCCGACCATAACTCACCGCCAGCTTGCACGACTCCGGTGGGATTCAAATCACTGACGGCAACTCCGTTTATAAGAGCAGGTTTTCTATAGTGTCGAGAAGTATTATTTTGTCTGTACTCATGCTTTAGTAGTAAAGCTGAAAAGATTATAATTGCCAAGTTAATTCCCAAGAGAAAATATATTGTTCCGTTACCTCCGCTTGTTGCCAATATAGCCGCCAGGAAACCAGTTGAGAGTATTACGGAGAGCACAGAAACAAGATGAGAGTGAGGACCAAAATGCATGCCCAGAACAAGGGCAAGTACCGCTATTCCTAATAAAATGCCGCTTGCAAATAACACAGCCGCTCCTCTTGCTACTATATTACAGCTTAAAGCCTTTTGTGCGTACGGCAAAATATGTTTATATTTTTATGTGTTAAGTATTAAGTTAAGAAGACTTTTGCATAATAAGATACTAAAACTTGTTTTCCTCAGTATAGTAATTTTTTATAACGTACTCTCTTTTAATCATTGCAGGTCTGCTTTCGATAGCGATATTTGCCGGACGCATCAGTCGTAGGGTGGTTCCGGAAGTAGTTGTTTTTATGACCATAGGAATCTTGATAGGTCCGCATGGTCCGTTGCCTGTTATGACTGATGCGGTATCAAAAAAGCTTAACGTAGTGACAAATCTGACCCTGGGTGCCGTCATGTTTATCATAGGAGAGCGTCTTTTGTTTACCGACCTCAGACGTTACGGCAAGCGAATCTTTTATCTTCTTTTTGGTCAGGTGCTTGTAACGAGTCTTTTGGTTGGATTTGCGGTCAAGACAGTGGGAGCCAGTCCTTCTTTGTCTGTCGTACTAGCCATCATCGCAACAGAAACCGGAGCTTTGACGGTTGCCGCAGTATGTAGCAAGGAGCGTTTGGGGGCGGAGAAAAAGGCAGATTTTTTGATGTCAGCAGTAGGGGTTACAAACGTGGTAACCGCATTCATCTTTGGTTTAGCGTATCCGTTGTTACTGGCTGCCACTGGGAGAGTGACTGGATTCAGTCATATTCTTTTAGTTTTTTTCAAGATCATGGCCGCCTCCTTTGTCGTTGGTATCATCGCCGGTATTTTGCTAGTGGTTGTCGCTAAGTATTTTGAGAGCTCAGGAGAACTCCTGGTGATCCAAGTTATAACTTTATTGGCAGTAGTCGGCATCTCTTCGTGGATTGGCAGCTCGGTGGTGATTTCTATGTTGACGGCAGGACTGGTTGCCGTAAATATGGCTCCAGATACGGCCAAAAGACTATTTTCTTCTTTAAAGCCGATGGAACCAATAATATATTTGATTTTTTTCTTGATTGCCGGCGCGGGTTTTGATCCGCGTCTTTTATCAAGTGCGGGAGAGATAGGCGGTGTCTATATAGCCGCTAGGATCGTGGGTAAAGTTGTCGGTGCTCTCTTCGGGGCATTGACACCCGATACCTCCCTAAAACAGGCTTGGAAGTATGGAACGGCAATGTTGCCGCATGCCGGTTTAGCTGTTGGGTTGCTAGCCTTTATGCTGCAAAATACGCCCGGACTCGGTACAAAAAGCGCAACCATAGTTTTAGCATCAATTATTCTGTTTGAGACGATAGGACCTATTTTTACCAGGAGATTGCTCAAGGCAGATTCCGGAATTTCCTTCAGTGAATTGCGTCTTGGTTCACAGAGGGTACAGTCGGAAGGCGGAGCAGATGTATTACTGCTTTTGGAGTACAGCTCATATAATGTTTATCATCTCAAAAAATTATTTCTAACTGTGGGGCAATTCAGTAACTACCTACAGGTGGGTGTGGTATCTAAATTTGACGTCGGCACTACTCCTTTGCAGAATGACTCTCGGGATCACCTTCTGGGTAAGGAGATATCTGTTCTCGTGGAAGAATTAAACTTAAATGCGGACTTCACCCTTCTTCCTGCGCTCGATTTATTGGGAGGGAAAGTCTCATGCTTTCAGAAAGCAAGGTTCGATATCATTATTTTATGCGGCCCATCCCACAAAAACAGATTCAAGCACATGAAAGCCGCGTTGGATCGGTATATGAATAAAGACGATTCTTCCCTGATACTCTATTACGATCTTCCGTCATTCGTTCGCTTCGATTAGCAAGCGTCAAAGTCTTGAGATGGGGCATCACCGATTTCCGGACTCCAAAGCGCGTACGATAAGTTTGGCGTAGAATTTGGCTCCGACAGGGTTTAAGTGGATATGATCAGGATAAAAGTAGTTGGGATGTTTCTGACCTATTTGATACCAATTTACCACTGATACATTGTGCAGAGTTGTGGCCACCGTAGCTATGGAGCTGTTCACTTCGGATCCCCAAGGGTCCGGAACCAAAGCGTTTACCAGAACTATTTTTTTCATCGGTCCTAAGGAAGCGATCAGATGCAGAAGTTCTTGAGCTGTATAGCCTCCGTTTGTTCCTAGCTCTATAATGAGATAATTCCCTATAGCTCCCTCCCTCTTCAACTTGGGAACGTCTGCTTGGACTTGCCAAATCTGTTGCCCGACGATGGCATCTATGGTGATGTCCGGTAACATTTGTTTAAGGTAAGGAGCCGCATCGATCATAATCGAATCACCTATTGCCGTTACTCCAACTCCGCTTATGGGTACCCTTGTGCGTGTGCCGTGCAACTCAAGACCGTTGATATTGAGAGGAGGAAGGTTGAACGTTGAAATTGGGACCGGAGCTAACCGGGGTATGGCAAACGGATAAGAATCATAAAAGAAATTCTTTTCTATGTTGTCAATGTCGTAGACTTCGGCAACTGTATTCATAAAAGGAATACTTTCTATGGCTTTTACAGGACGAACCAGGTTGTCAAAGATGGCATCTGTAGTTGTGGGATATGTGACGGTAACAGTCGTTGCAGGCTGTGGTAAGTGACCTTTCGAGGTTTTATTTTTTGGCACAATAGATGTAGGGTTGTCACTTTCACCGGAATAGTCTGTTTTGCTACCCTGAATAACACCCGCTACGGCAAGAAGACATACGATTGTGTTGGTTGTCAAAAGAAGTGACACAAGAGAAGTGGTGAGTCGTTTACGTGGCGGTTTACTCTTATAGACGTGAATAATTTGCTGATAGGCGGACAACCTATATATTTTTGAGGGCTTTACCGATTTGGTTTTTGTTTTATTGGAGCCCGTTAAGTTTCCCTTTTTCTCGATAGAGAGTTTTGATGACGTTAATTTTGCCGTACGAGGATCGACAGTCGGTTGTAATCTCCACTTTTTATATCGGTTCCAATGAGTGCCGATAGCACCGTGTCGTATTGGCTGTTCTAGATACTTCCATGACAGAGTGGCAAAAGCAAAGCTGGCCGCTATCTGTAGAACCGAACGCACCAAGTTGGGAGGTGCGTTGTAGGGAGTCGTCAGAATGATTATTGGATAATGCCAAATATATACACCGTATGATCGTTCTCCGATCCACTTCAGCAAAGGGGTCGATAATAGCTTGGCAATAGCAGTGGTGGGTAAGATGGCTATTGTAATGAGAGCAACCGTGAGGAGAGAGGAAACCAACATCCCTCCTTGGTAGAGAAATCGCGAGTACTCGTTCGTTTGCCAAAACATGAGTAAAAGACCCAGGAAAGAGAGCCCCCCGAGTATGTTGGCCAATCTATTGACTTTTTGGGATACGATAACCTTTTTATCTCTGGGTCTATAGATGGCAAGCAAAGCTCCGATCAGGAGAGCAAAGGCTCGGGTATCCGTACCGTCATAGAGTCTTGTCGGATCAGCATATGGCTGATATAAAATAGCCATTTCTGATACAGAAGCCGCGATTCCAAAAGTGGTAATCATACCCAGAACTTTTTTTGATCCGGATATTTTCATAATTGCGATAATGAGCAGAGGCCAAATCAAATAGAACTGTTCTTCTATGGCAAGAGACCAGAGATGTCCAAGTGGGGTTGGCGGACCGAATTGGGCAAAATAGGAAACGTGTTCAAAGATGAACCACCAGTTACTGTAATAAAACATCGCTGGTAGCATGTCACTTTTAACTTGAGGCAATTGTGTGGTGTTGAATAGCGCACACCAGCCAAGTACGATGAAGAGCATCGTAAATAGAGCGGGAAGTAAACGACGGGCTCTTCTTAGCCAAAACATTTTGAGTTTGACAAAACCATTTTTTTTGTATTCACCAAGCAGAAGGTCTGTTATGAGATATCCAGATAATACAAAAAAAACATTTACGCCGAGCAGACCGCCTTGAGCCCAGCCGTATCCTAAGTGATAAAAAATCACTGCCAAAACAGCCAGAGCTCGTATGCCATCTAGAGCAGGTATATAAGATTTGGACCCTTCGATTGGCTCAGGCATGTACGGTTACATTAAATTTATCAAATATTAAAAATGCATACGCATGACATATGTATATATTAATCATATAAATATCTCTAGATACTTTTTCATTATGCTGCCTCAATAAATATTATCTATATAGTTATCAAACTCTAGATTGTATACGAACAATCATAATTTTATATTGCAAGTAGATACTTTTTATTAGCGGGCTACAAATACTCCTGCACGGTATCTCCTCTGAAATTTTCTTAATTTCTATTTGCCGTGAGCTAAATTGTAAGGTCTTGGCTGTGTCAGATATATTCCCAACAAGCGCATCAACGGTGTAGCGTTGGCATAAGATAAAACAATATAAAAGGAGACATCTGTATGGATATCAAAATAGGAGTTATCAACCATCCGAGAGAATTGGATATCGAAATGGGGGACACGGTCAAAAAAGAGCAAGTGTTAAGTGCTATTGAATCTGCAATGTCTGGAGACAGCGGTGTTCTTTGGTTGACAGATAAAAAGGGACGTCAGGTGGGAGTACCCAATTCCAAGATAGCTTATATCGAGATAGGTGCCACTACCGAAGAGCGGCGTGTGGGCTTTGGCGCCCAGTAATTTCTGTTTACGCCGAGTAAGTAGGCGTGAGTGACCGAACTGCTTGATAGGCGCTTAGTCTTTATTACGGGAAAAGGTGGGGTAGGGAAAACCACTCTTGCTGCTGCTCTCGGCTATCTTGCGGCCAAGTTGGGGAAGAAAGTACTTTTGTGTGAACTGGAACCTAGGGGTAATCTGCCTTTGGTGCTTGGATTGAAAGGTACTGCCTATAACCCGCGTCAGGCCGATGACAATTTGTATGTTATGTCTATGGACACCGGGCGTGCTTTGGCGGAGTACGCCCAGATTACTCTGAAGCTTCCTTATTTTGCTTCCATCGGTCCGCTTGGAAATATTATTGAGCTGTTTTCTATGGCTGCTCCTGGCGTAAGGGAGATACTGAGTGTAGGGAAACTTTGCTATGAAATACATGAAGGAAACTACGATTTGGTCATAGCAGACGCCAGCGCGACTGGACATATAGCCGGAATTATGAGAGCAAGCAAGAATGTCCATGATCTGACCGCTACAGGCGTTATTCGTAATCAAACTTCTTGGATGGACGATATTCTTTATGATCCCGAACAAACCTCTATTGCCATAACCGCTACTCCGCAGGAAACACCTGTTACTGAGACACTTGATTTATTCAGTACTCTCCTCTCATCTCTCGGAAATCCCAGTAGCCTTATTTTTGTCAATAAAGTTACCGCTGAACTGTTTAGCAAAAAGGAAGAGCGCCTTTTCTATATGTTGACAGACGGGAAAGCTACCTCTCAACACGGGGGACAGTTTGTTTCCGGCAAAGCAGCCGTATCGCAACAAAAGACGGCAGGTGAGGAGCCTTTGCTTGAAAATTTGTTCTCTATCGCCGATTTGGCAACTCAAGTGAGGCGCAGTGAAGAGGTTCACTTGACTAGGCTTGAATCGGGATTGAAACTAATAAGTGAAAACAAAAAGTATGTTTCGCCAGAGACTTACTATATACCGTATCTTTTTTTCGGAAAGGATCTTTTTGCTATGACAAAACAGGCGGCCAGACATTTGGCAGAAGAACTATCTATCGAGTTATCATCATAGTCGCTATATATGAACGCTTTGCACCGTGATCAAGAGCTTGTTTTGCCGCCAAAGAATTCCGTATTTGTTTTAGGCGGTCTCGGGGGAGTGGGGAAAACTACCTCTTCGGCAGCGTTCTCCCTGTCTCTTGCCCGTCATGGAGCAAAAGTTATAGTGATAACAGTTGATCCGGCTAAAAGGCTGCTGGATACTTTCGGCCTTGACGGTAATGCCATCGATTCTCAGACTCCAATAAAAATTTCGCTCAACAATGAACTAATGCAGACGCAGCACAGCGGAAAAGGCGAGCTATGGATATCAATGCTCGATACCAAAGCTTCTTTTGATGATTTGATCACTAGGCTCTGCGATCAAGAGAGTGAAAAAGATGCCATTTTAGCCAATGCCGTCTATAGAAGTATTTCAACGGGTTTTGCTTACGGCAGTGAATATATTGCTATGGAAAGGGTCTTATGTCTTTATGAACAGGGCGAGTGGGACTATATCATTGTGGATACACCGCCTGGTGAAAACCTATTCACGTTACTTGCCGCACCTAAGCGTATGGCACAATTTTTTTCTTCCAAAACGCTGCGGTTTTTGATAGCTCCATACCGATCAAAGTTCTTAAATATAGCCTCTAAGCCGCTCTACGACATAATCAACCGTCTCCTTGGTTTGGAAATGCTGTTTCAAATTAGCGAATTTTTTAAACTTTTCGAATCATTGCGTCGTAAGTTTGCCAAGCGGGCAGACGAGGTCGAAGAATTTCTACTTAATCCCAACACCAGCCATATCCTCATCACAACTCTCGATCATTTGCGAAGTGAAGAAATAATAAACTTTATTAATAAGTTTCTCGCCTCCCGTCATCATCTGAGTGCTGTTATATGTAATTCGACTCTGCCTGAATACTTGTCGGAAAAGGCCGGTATCGATTTCGCAGAGCGCTTAAGTAAGGGTAAGAGCGGGTGGGTTGAAGATTATTTATCCGAGCAACTCCGCTCCTTTGATTCATTTTGGAAAGCGCAAAGTAACGATGCCACCGAGGAGCGAGATTTCGTCTTACAAGGTTTTATTAAATTATTGGGAGAAAATTTTCTTAGTTATGCCTTGGTGGCAGCCGGAGAAAAAACTGTTTATAAAAAAATAAGTTCCGATATAAACCAAAAACAACCTTCACATCAAAAAGCGCCGGTGAGTCTGATCAAGCTGCCTTATTTGTTGGACCCAGCGGGAGATATGGCGGCAATAGCTTTTTTGGGAGAGGCTATTCTATTCTCTCTTTTTGAAAATCCGAGCTAAATATTCTGTAAATCTCTATTTTGTAAGGCAGAAGTAGCATTGACGACAGATATATTTTATATTTTTTTCTATTTTCCTACTTTATACAAGTTGTGACTTTACTTTAAACCTCTACCATTGTATAGATGCTCGATTATCATGTTCATTTATTTTCTCACGATGACATAGCCTATGACGAACAAGTTACACTTTCTGCCATAGCGCAGTTATGCTCAGTAGCAAAGAAACGGAATCTGACGGAAATAGCCATAACGGAGCATCTTTTTAGGTTTAAGGAAGCAAAGCACTTTTTTACCAAGATGACCGAGGAGGTCAGCGATACTCAAGCAGCTGATTTCATGCGTGACTATTACGATTTCCATGCCACACTGAGTTTGGAGCACTACATTCATATTTTAACAGAAGCAAAGAGGCGTGGCTTTCCCGTCGCAATTGGGATTGAGATGGATTTCATTCCGGGGCAGATGGATGAAGTAAACTCTTTTTTGTCCTCGTTTCCTTTTGATGTCGTACTGGGTTCAGTGCATTTCATCAAAGGTCATATGTTCGACGTTTTGGATTCTGACTTACAAGTATCCAAATGGAACACCGAAGGAGCGGAGAAAGTCTTTAGAGATTACCTTGTACTTTTGGAAGAGCTGATGCTGTCAGGAACAGCCAACGTTTTGGCTCATGTTGACCTTGTGAAAGTTATGGGTAGAAGACCTTCCGAAGCGGCGCTACATGACTTTGAAAATGAACTTGTGGATCTTGTCACAAGAAAGCTTGTAACAGTTGGAGAAGAAAATAAAGAGAACGTTCCACCTGTAATTGGCAGAACAGTTGTAGAGTTGTCGTCGGCAGGTTGGCGCAAACCGATCGGAGCGCAATACCCAAGCAGTTTTATTTTGAAGAAATTGTTTGATTCCGGCCTGGGTATAACTTTGGCTTCCGACGCCCACGAACCGATGAGCATTGGTTATAGATTTAATGATTTATGGCGTTTAGCTGAGGAAATAGGCTATAAAAGCCTGGCTCGTTTTTCTGATCGTAGCGGCTATCCTTATAGCATAAATAAAGGAAAAATATGACTTACCCAGCGGATCTGGCACGAGAGCTGACAAGTTTAGAATCTGAGGCAAGGAGCCACTTGGAACGCCTGATGTCTACCTGGCCTCTTCTTTCCGATCTGTCTTTTTCTGATTTGATTCTACATGTCCCCGTCGACAATTTATCCTTGACCTCAAATGAATCAGTGGGATCAGGAGGCAACCGTGACGCTTTTGCGCGGCGTTCTCACCCTGGTGATGAGCTGCATTTTGTAGTGCTGGGGCAAATACGTCCTGCCACCAGCCAAACATTTTTTGAACACGACTTGATAGGGCAAATCTATGCGGCAGGAGAGTTACCGCTTGTTCGCGAATCTTGGGAAAAAGGCATTATAGTTTTTGGCGAATTGGATGAAGGGCGCGAAGAGCCAACTCGTTATCAGTGTATACCTGTGCGATGGAACAATGAGGTAATAGCCGTCTTATCTAGGGCTTGGTCTCCGTTGATTGGGCGAAAAACCGGAGGGCTTGAGCGTACGTATTTAACTTTATTCGCCAGGTTTGCTCAAATGATTGCAGACGGAGTTTTCCCGTTTGTGACCGATGACGATACTTTTGAAGACGCTCCGCGTGTGGGGGATGGGGTAATAGTCTTAGATCATCTGAAGCATATAATTTTTGCTTCACCCAATGCTGTCAATGCCTTACATAGGATGGGTATCATGTCTTCGGTTACGGGTAGTACCTTGACGGAGTTGGGATTGCGTGTTGAGGCAATCGATGTCGCTTACACAAAACACCTCCCGGTCATAGAGGAATTCGAGCGTAGGCCCGATGTCATAGCTATTTTGCGATGCATACCTTTAATTGAAGACGCCAACGTGGTGGGTGCAGTCCTTCTGATTAGGGATGTGACGGATCTGAGACGGCGTGATCGTCTGCTCCTTTCCAAGGATGCAGCCATTAGAGAAGTTCACCACCGCGTCAAAAATAATCTTCAGACTATCTCTTCTCTGTTGAGACTGCAGTCTCGCAGACTAAATGACAATGCGGCAAAACAGGCTCTTTCCGAGGCGGAAAGACGTATCGCAGCAATTGCCTTGGTGCATGAAATATTGGCTAGGGAACCCGGTGATCAAGTGCCCTTTGGCGAGATTATGCCGGCATTAATTCGTCTAGCCAGAGACGGAGAGTTTCATGGCAGGGAAGTCACCATCGAGTGTGAAGGCAGTTTGGGGGAAGTCCCTGCTGAGGTGGCAACACCTCTGGCTGTTGTGATTGCAGAATTAACTCAAAATGCTGTTGAACACGCTTTTGCTGAGCCCTTTACCGGCTTGCCTCATGTTAAAATAAACTTGGCAATTGATGCAATACGAAACGGGTTTGTTGTCGAGGTGATCGACAACGGGATGGGATTTCCTGACGATTTCGATATAGAAAAGACGAAAAGTTTGGGTTTATCAATAGCCAGAGACCTAGTATGCTCACAACTTTCAGGCGAGTTGAGTATAGGCGGTAGAAAAGATGGCATAAATGGTGCAAGTGTTGTTATAGTGATACCGCGCAGTAGCTGATTGAGAGATTTTATATCGCTTGTGAGCTTTTAAGATATCTCAAGTGAGGAGAGCGTCGCATATTTTTTCTTTCATCCTCGGAAGTGCATCCCCAAACTCCCGATTCTTGATTTGTGCTGATCGCATAATCCAGGCATTCTCTTACCACAGGACATTCCTGGCAGATTGATTTTGCCCTTTGGATCTCTTTTAGAGCAGGCCCTGTTCTGCCGATCGGGAAAAAAATATCAATAGGTAAATTCTTGCAGGCTGCCAATTCATACCAGTTTTTTTCGGGGAAAAAGTTATTTTCGCAGTACTGAAGAGCCATTTTTCCCCTTCCTGATACTTGTGATAGTATTCACAAAGTGTCTTACAAATGCCTTTTATGATTTGTTCTTATATGAAGTCTAACAAGAATACAGAAATTGGACTCAACGAGATCTAGTTGTTGGCACAAATGGGCAAAAAAGATCTTATTCTATCTGACTAACAGATGGAATAAGATCTTTTTTGTCTGACTAGTGTTTTAGTCTTTGAAGGATAAGGTCACATAGCGATGCCTAGTGTGCCGTTGACTTTTAGCTTTTGTGTTGGGTCTGAAAACGTGTTCTTGAGGCATTTACTTCATCTTGTGCAGTGCTTTTATCAGACCAAGCGATACCAAGAACTTTTTTGCCCGGTTCAAGTGCTTTGTATACTTCAAAGAAATGTTGTATTTTTTGTTTTTCGAACTCGTCGATATCATTCAAGTCTTGAAATTTTTCATATCTAGGATCGTCGGCAGGTACGCAAATAACTTTGTCGTCAGGTCCTTTTTCGTCAGTCATCTGCAACATGGCTACAGGTCTTGCCACTATGCGGCACCCCGGAAAAGTCGGACTAATCAGTAAAACCAAAGCGTCAAGAGGGTCGCCGTCTTGACCCAATGTGTCGTCTATGAAACCGTAGTCAGCCGGATAATGCGTTGCGGTAAATAGCGTACGGTCCAGGTAGATGTTGCCGGTTTCGTGATCAATTTCGTACTTATTTTTTTCATTGGCGGGTATTTCCACCACGACATCGAATTCCATATTTATCTCCAATGATCGGTTACGGTGCCATTTTAGCCAAGTTTTTTTCGTAGTTTTTGATTTTCGATCAATACGGACAAGGCTATAAAGAGGTTTTGACGGTTACCAAGAGATCTTCGTAGACATTTGGGGATGCAGCTATGAGTAACGGACCGTCTTGGGGTGTCATAACTTCAGAACTCTGAGCGCCTGCCATTTCGGCGATTAGCAGTCCGGCTGCCTGGTCCCATGGCTTGAGACCTACTTCATAGTAAGCATCCAGTCTGCCACAGGCAACTGAGCATAGGTCGAGTGAAGCTGCTCCTATACGTCTTATATCTCTGATTTGCGGGAGGATTTTTGTCAGGAGTAGGGATTGACGGCTGCGTCTTGTGTGGTCGTAACCGAATCCTGTACCAACTAGAGATGTCGCCAAATTGTTCGGTGTCGACACGGCAATCTCCGTGCCGTTTAGTAGTGGCTTGTGGAAAAGAGAAGCGGTGAAAATCTCTTTTCTGACCGGACTATATACGGCTCCGGCAAGGACTTTCCCATGTGGTGCCCGTAGGTTATCCGGGTTAACTCTTTCTGCTACGGCAATCGACACCGCAAAAGAGTCTATGCCGTATACAAAATTAATTGTTCCGTCCAACGGATCGATAACCCATATAAAATCACTTGTCCCAATTTCACTTCCCTGTTCCTCTCCGAGTATCGAGTCATGGGGTCTTAGGGAGTGTATGATCTGTCTGGCTTTTGCCTCAGCTTTTTCGTCTGCCTCTGTTGCGTAATCGGTAGGTGAGGTTTTGGTGGTAATGCTCTCCAGGAGTTTTGCTTTTTTCACTGGAGAAAAGTAATCGAGGAGAACACCGCCTACTTCAGTTGCTACAGTGTTACAAATGCTATAAAAACTATCCACTAATTCAGCGTCAAAGTTCTGATGACTGCCGTTCATTCTTATCACCTGCCTTGTATCGTAAGGCTACAGTATAGAAACATCACCGGTGTGATGAATGCAGACTTTTATGCAATGCTCGTTTTGTGTTCTCTTGGAATGCACAATATTTTACCCAGAGATACTTGTCGCCAAAGAAGGCGCAGCAGTGCTAAGGTCGTGTCAGGAGTTTTGACGCAGTGACTTTAGTTTGGGCAATTGGCTTAACCTGAGCACCGCTATTTCCAAAGCCAATTTAGCGTCTAAGCCCAGTGAGCCTTTGATCGCCAAGTCTGTTTCCTTTAGAATTTGTGCCGCCCGTGCTAATTTTTCCGAGCCCAATGCCCGTGAACATCTCAGTACTTTGCCTGCCGGATAGGGTGCCAGTTTCGTCAGTTTAGACGCTATTGAGTTATCTATATCGGTCAAACCATCGAGTCGAATCATGGCCTGGTAATGTTTCCACAGAATGAATAGTATCTGCAAAGGATGTCTTTGATTTTCTAAAAGTCTTGACAGTTGGTGCAAGGCTTCACTACTTTTTCCTGCATCTATGGCATCTGTCAGATCCCATGGGGCAGAAGTGCCTTCAGATCCCAAAAAAGGTTCCAAATCGCTAAGTCCTATTTTGGTATTCTCGCCATAAACCTCTTTGAGGAGTGAAAGGATCTCTTCTACTTTTACCAAGTCTTCACCCGCGTGGTCTTTGAGTCTCTTTAAGGCCTGCTGATCTAAGTTGACATGCGCCCTAGCGAGATGTGAAGAATACCATTCCTCTCGACCTTTGGCTCCCAGTTTTGGATCTGTGTCTACAACCGTACCGCCGTCTGTCACGGCTTTAATAAGTGAAGCGGGAGGTTTTTTACCCGCGGACACTAAAAGCAGATCAGCGTCTTGTTTGACGATATCTTTGTTATTGAGAAATTCAACGAGCGGCTCAAGCTGAGATGCACTTGATTGCTCTAGTCCTCGTAAGACAACGATCTTTTCTGGAGCGAGCAGGGAGGGTGTCCTGCATGCGTCTATGGTTTGTGCAACGGGGTTTTCCTCTGTCGTTGTAGGCAAAGAATACTCTTCGTAATTAAAATTCTGACTTCTGTCGTGACCAAGCTTTTGCAGCAAGTTATTAAGTTCGTTGATTACCAGACTGTATTCTGTTCCGTAAAGCAAACTAACAGAGAATCGTTGCATACTACCTCGAACCTATCGACGAGAGATTTTGTAGCAGGTTGCTCCAAAATCATACTTTGGTATCTTTGTCGTCTCGGACATTTTTTGCATGTCAGTGACTGACGTCATGGTATTGTTGGCTGGAAGCGTTGAGTATATATTCAAGTGTTTGTGCCACGCGTTTTGTCCCTTCCACATCATGGCACCTTACAATTCTGCAGCCTTGCGCTATACCGATTGCAGCAGCTGCCAGCGAAGCATTTTTCCTCTGTGAAATATCCAAATCGAGTGTTTCGCCGAGAAACGTTTTGTTGGATGCAGACAGCAATAAAGGGAAGCCGGTTTGAGCCAAGAGGTCTTGGTTTTGCAAAAGCTCCAGAGATTGTGATGTTGTTTTCCCCAAATCAAGTCCGGCGTCAATGAGAATTTGATCTTTGCTAAGGCCGGTTTGAACGGCACGTTGACAAATATCGCCGAGTTTTTTTATCACAGCGGCCGTCACGTCGTCGTTTTCATAGACGGGAAATTCGTCCCTTACCCTTGGGGCTAGTCTTATATGGGTTACAACAACAGAGGCGTTGTGTTTGGCTATATTTTTGAGGTAATTTGGATCTGCGCAGCCGCTGATATCGTTTCCCAAGACTGCTCCTGCGGTAAGGGCTTCGTCTATAACCCGAGCATTCCAAGTATCGACAGAGAGAGGCGTGTCAAAACGTTTGTGCAGCTCTTCCACCGCAGGTATTACGCGATCCAGTTCTTCCTGTTCTGTGACAGGGTCTCCTGGTCCTGCTTTGACTCCGCCTATATCTAAGATATCTGCTCCGTCGGCAACAAGGGAGTCAGCTTTTTTTAAGAATAAGTCAAAGTCGTAATAAGAGCCTTTGTCATAGAATGAATCAGGAGTTCTGTTGAGGATGCCCATAACCAAGGATCTAAAACTGCAGTCGTAGTGAGCTTTACCTAGACGAATGAGGATGGGCTGTTTTGGTAAGTATATTTTCATCGAACAAAACTAATTTAGCATAGGTCTTTGGAGAATTGACCCCATCGTCTTTCTGTCTGTAATTAAAATAGACGCGAAGCCAACTTCCTTCTGTATTCTTCACGCAGAGGGTCACTTGCCTCTAAGACTTCAAGTAAGTCAAGATATGTGTGTCTTGCCGGCTCACTGGTTTTGACTTTGTCCAGAAGCTCTTCAAGTTGCTTATATACAGAAGAGTTATCTGTTATGGGGGTACGGTTGTTTCCCAGCCTGGCTACTCTGGCCAATGCCATCAAATGACGGGTTTCTTCTGTTTCGGGGATCCTCACCAAGAGGGCCAGTGTCTCTTCGGGATTGTCGTTGTCTAACATCATTTTTGCCAGAGCCACTATTGCTCCCCGGTGATCAGGTTCAAGCTCTAGAGCCTCCCTGAGGGAAGCCTCATCACCTTTTTGTACGAGTAGGTCGGCTTCACTGGGTTTTGTTTTAGCAATAACGTTGGCTATGAAGTCAAAAACTTCGTTTTCCGGCTTAGCTCCGATGAAGGTATCAATGACTTTTCTGTCGAAGATAGCGTAAACAGCCGGTATGGACTGCACTTGAAAGACGCTTGATATACTGGGGTTCTCATCAACGTTGATTTTTGCTAGAGTTACCTGATCCTGGAAGAAGTCTACAGTCTTTTCCAGAATCGGGCCCAAGAGTTTGCACGGACCACACCAAGGTGCCCACATATCCATAACCACCGGTATGGATTTCGATTCGTTCAGTACTTTTTCTTCAAAGTCAACATCTGTTACTTCAATTACAGCCATACAGTTAAGCTACCGCCTTTTTTGATATTTATGGATGAAATTTTAAATTCTGTTCTGTAAATACAGAAAGTATGCTTATGCTACAAAGTATTTGGCCTGCGGATGGTGGCAGACAATAGCCAGTGTGGTTTGTTCCGGTTCCAGTTGGTCTTCTTCGGAGAGACTGACACCGATTCTACCTGCTTGTAGGACTTGCACCACTTTGGCGTTATCTCCTAAGTCAGGACATGCCGGATAGCCAAATGAGTACCTTCCGCCTCTGTATTGTTGCCGAAAGAGTCCGGTAAGGGTGGGTCCGTCCTGATCAGCAAAGCCCCATTCTTGTCTCATTCTGTAGTGCCAAAGCTCCATTAGGGCTTCAGTCGTTTCCACCGAGAGGCCGTGCAGCTGGACGTAATCCAAGTATTTGTTATCATCAAAGTATTTTTTGGCCACCACGGAGGCTTTTTCTCCCATACTGACAACGATGAGTCCTATGTAGTCGGGTCCCTCTTCTTTACTTTTAAAAAAATCGGCAATACACAAGAAGGGATCTTTCTTTTGTCTGGGGAAAGAAAAAGTTGTGGCAATTTCTGTACGGGTTTCGTCACGGAAAACGACCACTTTGTCGCCGTCGGAATTGGCGGGATAGTAACCCCAAACCACCTGTGGTATGAGAACCCCGTTGGCTTTTGCCTCGTCTAATCTCATCCTTAGCTCAGAGCGGACACGGGATTTGAATTCGAGATCGGTTTCTCCGTTTTCCGGCCTATATCCCCACTGGTTTCTAAATAAAGCCGTTTCGTTGAGGTAGGCAACGATTTCATCAAGGGCAATGCCCTTTGCTACCCTTGAGCCTATAAAAGGTGGGGTAAAAATTTCATTGTCACTTTTGACAGCCGGAGATCTTGGGGGTAAATCGCCAGGTATAAATTCGGCGTTTAACTCGCTTTTTCGCTTGGGAAGTTGTCTTCCGGAAGGTTTTCTTCCGAATTCTTCGTCAATATCACCGTTCTGCTTATGTTCCATAATCTGCGAGAGTGTGTCTAAGCCTTCAAAAGCGTCTTTCCCATAGAATACGCGTCCCTGATAGACTCCTCGCAGGTCTTTTTCAACATAAGTCCTAGTGAGTGCAGCTCCCCCTAAGAGAACCGGAATGTCATGTTTACCCAGTCTGTTGAGTTCTTCTAGGTTTTCTTTCATGATCAATGTTGATTTAACTAAAAGACCACTCATACCAATGGCATCGGCATCGATTTTTTCTGCTTCCTCCAGCATGACAGACAAGGGAACTTTTATACCAAGGTTAGCCACTTTATAGCCGTTATTGGAAAGAATGATGTCTACGAGGTTTTTACCTATGTCGTGAACGTCACCTTTGACGGTGGCTAGCACAATTTTACCGCGGTCAGAAGATTCTGTTTTTTCCATAAACGGTTCCAAAAACGATACGGCTGCCTTCATGGTCTCAGCAGATTGGAGTACAAAAGGCAACTGCATTTTCCCGCTGCCAAACAGGTCTCCAACAACTTTCATGCCGTTGAGTAGGGTATCGTTGATGATACTTATAGCGCTTATGCCGCTATCCAGGGCTTCTTTGAGGTCGTCTTGTATATTTCGCGAATCGCCGTCTATGATTCTGTGCTTTAGTCGTTTGTCCACTGGCCAGTCCGATCTGTCCTCTTCTTGGGCGGTCGAGCTTTTGGCATCTTGGAATATTTCGATTAATTTAGCGAGCGGATCGTAGTCGGGCGTCCGTCTGTCGTATATTAGATCCAGGCAGGTATTTTTTTGTTCTTCGTCTATTTTATGGAGAGGGACAATCTTTGCTGCGTTGACGATGGCCGAATCAAGCCCTGCACTGACGGCTTCATCCAGGAAAACGGAGTTGAGAACCTGTCGCAGTGCTGGATTGAGTCCAAATGATATATTTGACAGTCCCAGTATGGTATGGCAATCAGGCATTTTTTCTTTGATCAGCCTAATGGCTTCTATCGTTTCCAGTCCGTCTTTTCTGCTTTCTTCCATGCCGGTGGAAAGAGGCAGAGCCAAAGGGTCGAAGAAAAGGTCGGCCGGATCAATGCCATATTCGTTGACCGCTATGTCATAGATGGCTTGGGCAGCCCGCAGTTTCCAGGAAGCGGTTCTTGCTTGGCCCTCTTCATCGATACAAGTACAGACAACAGCTGCCCCGTATTCGGCGGCGAGAGACAGAAAGGAGTCCAGTCTGGTACCTTTTTCTTTTCCTTCCTCAAGGTTGACAGAGTTGATGATGCATTTGCCACCCAAGAGTTGTAGGGCCTTTTCTATCACGGGTGCTTCCGTGGAGTCCACCATGATAGGTGTAGTGGCTTGAGTAGAAATTCTTTCAGCAATTGCTGCCATATTGGCGACTCCGTCAGCCCCCGTGTAGTCAACACATACGTCTATGACGTGAGCTCCTTCTTTGACCTGTTCTTTGGCTATCTGTGTCGTGGTCTCGAAGTCTTTTTCCAGCATTGCTTCCCGAAAGCGCTTGGAACCGTTGGCATTGGTTTTCTCTCCCACCATCAGCACGGAATTATCTTGACTGTAGGGGACAAAACTGTAAATTGAAGAGACGCCTTTTTCCTCTTGGTTTAGTCGTTGCTTTCGAGGGAGATTGCCGCAGGCTTCGACTACTTGCTGCATGTGCTCGGGTGTGGTTCCGCAGCATCCTCCAATCACGTTGACTCCGAATTCGGTGGCAAAGTGATGCAAATGAGTGGCTAGCTCTTCTGGTGTCAGATCGTAGTGCATATGGCCGTCTTTGACGGAAGGGAGTCCGGCGTTAGGCATGATAGAAATCGGCAATGAAGTATTTTCGCACAGATAGCGGACTGCTTCGTACATCTCCACTGGTCCGGTGGCACAGTTTATCCCGATGACATCGGGTTTCATGGCTTCGATGGCATTTAGAGCAGAAGATATTTCTGTGCCTAACAGCATTCTACCTGTTAGTTCTATGGTTACCTGGATCTGAATGGGGACTTTTCTGGTTTTTGCCATAGCCGCCCTAGAGCCGATGATGGCAGCTTTTGCTGCCAGGATATCAAAAGTGGTTTCCACTAACAGTACATCGACCCCTCCGTCTATCAAGCCTTTGGCCAGTGTTTCATAGGCGTCTCGCAATTCTGAAAAAGATATTTGAGCAAGGGTAGGCGACTTGGTGCCGGGTCCCATAGAACCTGCTACGAAGCGCGGATGCGAACTGCTGCTATAGTCATTCGCCACCCCT
This sequence comes from Actinomycetes bacterium, assembly GCA_021829645.1. GTDB lineage: Bacteria > Actinomycetota > Acidimicrobiia > Acidimicrobiales > Bog-793 > JAJZMK01. Next base: position 47,160 of record JAKBPI010000008.1, read on the forward strand.
TTTGCGAGCTTAGCTGCTTCAAATGCCAGGTCATAGGCTTTGTCAGCTAAGCCGTATTCGCCGAGCACAAAAGGCAGGTCACCAAATGTATTAGTCTCAATGGCATCCACACCTACTTCCAGAAAAGAAGCGTGTAGATTTTTTATAACGTCCGGACGGGTGTCGACCAATATTTCGTTGCAACCCTCCAGGAGGGCTCCGCCGAAATCTTCTGCTGTCAGGAGCAGCTTTTGAATATTGGTTCCTGTGGCACCGTCAAAAATTACAATTTTTTCTTTGATGACATCCATGTAACTTGCCATGCTACTAGTTTACCTAGGAAAAAGTTTTTTAAGGATTTTATTGTTAAAGAGCAAAACCTTTTTGGTTTCAAAAATCTTTAGCTATATTAATAAATAGATATGCTAAATAAAATAAAAGAGATACCGCTGCAATGAATTCTTTAGCTGCTGCCAGATCCGCCAAAAGCGTCTTTACTCTGAGCGGTTTCAGGCGTCTTCTGATGTTTATCGGAAGACGTATCAATGCCATGTCCTACTTACCTAAATGGGTGGTACTGTCGACTCTGATAGGTTTAGTGGCGGGTTTGGGTGCCGTTATCTTTTATGAAACTCTGAGATTGACTACCCATTTCTTTTTAGTTTTTCTGGCCGGTTATCATGTTCCCACACCCGCCGGCGAGGGAGGGAAAGCGGGATCTGCTTCTTATGCCAGGCCTTGGGCGATTCCCCTCGTTACCACCCTGGGTGGATTGCTGGCGGGATGGCTCGTATTTACTTTTGCTCCCGAGGCAGAAGGGCACGGCACGGATGCAGCCATAAGCGCGGTACATCATCAGCCTAGATCTATTAGGGTGCGGGCGGTGTTGGTGAAAATTATTGCCTCCGCTCTGACCATAGGTTCGGGTGGCTCCGGCGGCAGGGAAGGGCCGACGGCACAGATCAGTGCAGGTTTTGGCTCGCTTTTGGCAAGGGTGTTTGACCTTTCTTTGGAAGACGGACGAATAGCGGTTTCTGTCGGGGTAGGTTCCGGTATAGGGGCTATTTTCGGTGCGCCGCTCGGAGGCGCGGTGTTAGCTGCGGACATAGTCTACCGGGATGATTTTGATTTTTCCGCTCTCATGCCCGGTATATTTGCTTCCATTATTTCCTATTCGGTATTCGGCAGTTTTTTTTCCTTCAGTTCACTGTTCCGTATCCATGGAGGCTACACTTTTCATCAGCCACTGCAGCTTATCTATTTTGTGTTGCTGGGCATTTTGGCCGGCATTGTCGGTCTGTTGTATGCGGGAACTTTTTATTCGACAATCTCCCTTACGCATAAGTTTGCGATATCCCGTAAGATAAAGCCCGCCATAGGCGGTTTATGTGTGGGGCTTATCGCTTTGGAGTTTCCGGAAGTGCTGGGAACCGGGTATGGATGGATCCAAAAAGGTTTGAATGGCCAGTTGGATAAAGTGTCGCTCATTGTCCTTATCGCCCTGCCTCTTCTTCGCATACTCGCCACATCCTTATCTATAGGGACGGGAGGTTCAGGTGGGGTTTTCGGACCCGGAATGGTGATAGGAGCTTTTCTGGGTTTGGCTCTTTGGCGCATTCTTCTGCCATTTGCGCCGGGGGTCGGACACAGTCCCGTGCCGTTTATCGTAGTTGCCATGATGGCGACCTTTGGTTCCATATCCAGGGCTCCACTGGCAGTGATGATTATGGTTGCCGAGATGGTGGGGACAAACGAGCTATTGGGTCCGGCTATGATAGCTGTGGCAATAGCGTCATTTATTGTTTTCAGAGCCGATAAAAGCATCTATAAGTCGCAGTTACGTAACAGAGACAGTCATGTCGTCAACAGTCTTTTACACAAAGGCGATATTACTTTGCTTGAAAAAGTATCGCAGGCAATGAAGGAGCCCGAGTTGGTGCTTGAGATGGATACTGATATTGCTTCGGCTTGTGCAATGTTGGAGGAAAAGCATTTACCCGGAGCTCCTGTCGTGGATGAAATGGGAACATTTCTTGGGGTAATTTACACATCTGATATCCTGGCTTTCGCCGGGGATAGCTCCACTGCAAAAATAGTTCAACTGATGGATGCCACTGCTCCCAGTTGTCAAGTGACGGCTTCTCTGGCGGAAGGCTTGGAAAGCATTTATCAGGCTTCGGGAAGATTTTTAACAGTTACTGATGGAAATAGGTTGGTGGTTGGAATTTTAACTGTAGGGGGGTTACTCAGAGCATATAGATCCTCGCTAGCCGCAGATATCACTAAATTGTCGAAAATGATTCCTTCTTCGGAGATTTTGGAGGTCACTATACAAGAGGAATCACTCGCAAGAGATAAAAAAGTCGGGGAGATAACACTCCCGCCCGGTGTGGTTTTATTTTCGTTGAAGCGCAATCATGAGTTAATACTGGTGTCGGAAGAAACAGTTTTTCATCATGGAGATATCGTGAGTATCATGTGCAGACCTTCTGCCGTGTATGAGGTAAAGAAGCTTTTTGGAGGGGAAACAGAGGTTTTGGGTAGCTAAAAGGTTACTATACTTTCCAACCGGTCGTCCAGTCCTGTTCGGGCGCATTCCCGATGGAGTCGGCAAAGCGTGAAAATACTTCAGCTAAGTCTTCGTAATCAGAAGCCGGCAGTTTTGCCAGCAGTTCGTTCATGGCGGCACGCCGCCCTTCTGTGACTCTATCAATCAATTCTTTGCCTTGATCGGTGAGTTGCAGATTCATTTCCCGCCTGTCGTCTTTGGATACTTCTCTGGAGATCAGCCCCTTTTTTAATAGTCTGTCACACATCCGGGTGGCTGTAGGCGGTGTGACGCCTACAGCATCTGACAACTTTACTACGGTGGCACTCCCGCATTCCGAAAGCACTACCATGGATCTGTATTGAGCTAGCGTGACTTCGTTGCTCGTCTCAGCCAAAGATTTGGTGGCAATGGCGACCAGTACTTTGCTTGTTCTTAGAAGAGCACCGATCAGCTTTTGACGTATGGCTTCATTTTCGTCAATATTGATTTTTGACAAATTTATTCCCCATTGGTTTTAACTCTTACAAAACATGGTAAAAGCTATTTTTTCTTTGCAACTTTAATCTTGTTAGGACAGGTTAGGAAAAAAAAGTTATGAGTCTTTAAGCTATATTTTAGCATTGGCTAAGATCAGGACAACCGCACAGGCTGCTATTGCCGATAATAATCATTTGAAGAATGAAGTATGTCAACTCTTGATTAATTGGTGACTAGTTGGAGATTTTGTAGTTGTCCTTTTGCTTTGGAGACGACATCATTGACCAATGAGGGATGAAATCCTTCTCGAAGTAAGTACTTTTCACATTCTGTTTCATTCAGGCCCGTTTTGAGTAGACGTAAAGCCGTTTTTTGGCCAGAGGCAAAAGTAGAATTTGCTTTATGACAGGTCCCGGTATTCAGCGCCATGTGTAACTCCAGAAGGGAAACGGGTAGATGATTTTGATGCCTTTGACTGAGTAACGGTAAAGAATTGCGTACTAAGAGTTCATCGGATCCGCCAATCCTGGCAACGCTGAAATCCATGCATCTGGTAATTGTTCTGATGATAGGTGCATTGGGGGCGATGCGATCAGAAAGCCCTATACAGCGGGCTGTTTCTTTTAGATCAAGGGACAATTTTGCCCTAGTCGTACTAAATCTTCTTGCTAAAAATCTCAAGAATAAAATTGCAGATGGACCTAGAATGGGAAGCCAAAAAGTTTCCACGTAGATAGATCTGAGATCGTATACATCTTGCGGCTGCTTATATTGACGGGCGTCCTTTTCCCAAAGCCCCACACTGATGAGATGACTTGTAAAGTATAAATCCGGCATTGCCTCCCCCTGTTGCTATTTGAAAGACAAAGCTAATCAATCAAGTTACTTTTTTTATACCGACGCTGGGTGTGATTTATATCGGGTGAGGTGTATCTGCCGGGTTCACGCAAAGCCACATTATTGTTTTTCGCTTAAATCACAAAGACCGACTGTTGCAACAGTCGGTCTTTGTGGGAGAAAAGGAGCTCTTTTACTTGGTAAACGTGATGTCACCTTTGACTGTAGCAGTGGTATTGGGTACGAGTTCCACCCATGTTCTTCCTGGTGCAAGACCAACTTCTTGACCTTGCTTGTCCGTGAAAGTGGTGCCGTCAAGGAGCTGGGGGCGATGCCAGGTTACTGGGATTTCTTTTCCGTTTCGCACGATCCAACCCTGACCGCTTCCGATTGTTTTGCTTTCCACATCACCGGTTGAACCGGGGCTCTCGGCATAAGGACCGAACTTGTAGGTAACTATCTGGATAACTATGTTGGTAGTGGATACCGGTTTTCCGGTGAGGGCGTCTATGTCTGTTTGACCGCTATAGGTATGGATATATTGACCCAGCTGTGGGTTCCATTTCCATATCACGTCGGTGCCGTATGAGAAGTTTATTCCTATATCGGCTGCCGGTTGAGCAGACGAAGGGAGGGAACTGGTGTATTGGAATACCGGCTTAGGTGGGGTGGTTTGCTTGGGAAACAAACCATATAAGGCAGATGTGCTGGTATAGAGATTGTCTGGCGGAACCCTGCTACTTATTCTAACACCGGCGTTTTGTGCCGTGGTGAGCAGGTTGGCATAGGAAAGCCATTTTGAGTTTTCAGCAGTAGTAATGTTAGGGATGATGCCGCCAGCAGATACCAGAATAGGGTGAACGAATTGGCGCATAATTCTCTGGTCGACCCATCTAATAGAGCGGGTCGGACCTATCTCTGAAGCGTTATTACACTGGTAGACGGCTATATAGCGCATGATAAAGCCCTCGGCGGGAGTATCGTACACTATGTCTGCTTCGTTGAGTCCGCTCTGGGGACGGGCATCACCGGGAGGAGGCTCGTTACCGATCTTGACTCCAAGGGCTGGCCTAGCTGGGACGATTCCACCGGGAGCAGGTTCGTCCGTCAGGGGACAAAGGTGCTTACTTACCGTTGGGATCGGAACAGTGGTAGTGCTGTGATGTGAACCGGCAGCTGTCTTTTTGCCAGTGCTTCCGCCTATCGTTACCAGAAGGACAATGATGACCACGAGAACCAAAGCAGCGGCTCCAATGGCAATTTTTTTATCCTTGGTCAGTTTGTTATTTTTTGATTTAGGGTTATTTTTTGAATCCACAAGGTGTAAGGGTAGTAGGAAATCGAATGGTTGTGTGGGCAATTGCGCTAAAATATATGTTTTATTTTTAGAAATTCTTCTAAAGCTTTTCTGTCCTGCCAAAATCGTGCATAAAAACAGCTCTATCTATGCAAGAGTATAGGCATATCTTGATGTGATATAGCATATGTTATGAATAGCTTCGTTGTCTCTGTTCCCTAAGGGATATTTTAACGGAATAAATACCTGATAAAAAGCGTTGATCATATTAATACTAAAAATCTAAAAATATTTGCAGGATAATGTAAGTGTATAAAACCTTTTGGGTATGAAAGCAGAAAGTCATTAGTGGAGGTATTTACATGGGTGCAGTTTTCCCCTCAAATCTAAGCGATTTACCACATATAGACGAGAGTAATTTTTTTTCGCAAGCGGAAAAATTGCCGATTATGATCACTACCGCACCTTCGGCGTTGGAAGGTGAAGGTTTCCCTGTAAAACGGGCTTTTGCTGGTGTGTCAAATCATTACCTGGATCCTTTCGTACATATGGATCAGATGGGGTCTGTATTTTATGAGCCGGGGCAGGCCAAAGGTACGCCTTGGCATCCCCATCGTGGTTTTGAGACCGTTACCTACATGATTGACGGCGTATTCGAGCACCACGATTCGACAGGTAAGGGAGGTCTTATTACTAACGGTGATACGCAGTGGATGACGGCCGGTTCGGGTATTTTACATATTGAAACACCCCCATTGTCTGAAGTGTTGACAGGCGGCCTGTTTCACGGTCTGCAGCTTTGGGTCAACTTGCCTGCTAAAGATAAGTTTATGGCACCAAAATACCAAGATATCAAAGCAGGGAATGTTAAAGTGCTTTCTTCTCGTGAAGAAGGAGCACTGGTTAGAGTGATAGCAGGCGAAGTAGTAGGTGAAAAAGGACCAGGTTCAACCAAAACCCCGATGACTTTTCTTCATGTCAGTATTCACGTAGGGGAAAGACTTCTGCTTCCTTGGACCCCCGGCTTTAACTGTTTGGCATATGTACTGTCAGGTAAAGGGTTTATTTCTTCCAATCTCACTCCGATAGGTGCAGGTCAGCTAGCCGTAATGGGCGAGGGAGGTTATCTGGAATTGAGGGCAACAGGAGTTGATGGTTCAGAAGAAAAGACTATGGAAGTTGTACTACTGGGTGGAGAGCCAATAGGTGAAGCAGTTGTCAAATATGGGCCGTTTGTCATGAACACCATGGACGAAATCAAAAGTGCTTTTGAAGATTACACTGCTGGAAAATTTGGCAAACCTATTACGTGATGGATCATGAGTTGGTGTAGCGCATAACTAAATGTTTCTGGGAAGTTAGAATTTATAGGTATCTTAGAATCTATTTTTGTCAGTGACGTCACCCTTATTACTTACTTGATTTATTTGATAGGTTTATGTATGATTTTGTGGTTTTCTTAAAGTAAGGAAAGCAATGCAGACACTCTTCATCACCCTTTTGAATTAATATAGTATCTATGTGACGACAACTTTCGATAGATCTGGTAGAATCAAAAGTTATTGCTCTGATAGTTATAGAGAACTGATCAGGAGGAAACAAAAAAATGAATATTTCTAGAATGACTCGGGGGGCGTAGTCGCTGCTAGTTTGGCGCTGGTCGCTCTCTCTCAAGGCGATTCAAGACCCAGTACATTAGCTAGCACACAAGTTGTGAGTTCGTCCATACCGCTAAGTTGTGCTTCGCCGTTTAATCCGTATGCATCAGGTAATCTTTCTCTCGCTGTAGCATGTGGGGAGCATGTCTTCAACCGTACCGCTACAACTGTTCTTTCTAGTGGTGCGATTCAATATACTTATGATGTGATGGGTCTTAAGACAATTTATACAGTACCTCCAACAAATTTCAATCCTCAGTCAGCTTCTGCTGCAACTCTTGCTCAATACGGGATCCCTAGTCCTCCTCACAGGGGAGTGCAGCATACCAGCAATGGTCGAAAATGGTGAGTAGTCTTCATTTTGTTATACCACCTACTACACTTGTAAGTGTCAATTTAGAGTCGAACATCACAAGCTCTAATTGGTCTGGGTACATCAACACCTCAAATGAGCAAATCTATAATACCGCTCAAGCGTATTGGACTGAACCGACTTTGCAGGCAAGTAGGTGTAGCCAGAACTCAGCCACTTTCTGGGCTGGGCTAGGGAGATTTAATAGTAAGCAACTTGCCCAAGACGGGACAGCCCTCAATGTCCCAGGCTTCGGTGAACACCAGGCGTGGTCTGAAGTTCTTCCAACCCAGAGCAGTATGGTAGCAGCCAACCTGTATACAACTCCGGGAGCACAGTTTGTCTCGAGTGTAACGTATGAAGGTAATAATAATTTTTCGTTCTACATGTACAACTTCGCCACAGGACAAGCTACGAGCTTTGTAGTGAATGCGTATGGTTGTGACGGATCGACTGCCGAATATATTGCAGAGCGGCCCACGACAAATGGAACTATTGACAACCTCAGTAACTTTGGTACTATTGACTTTATCTCTGCTGAGACAAATGGCAATTCTATCGGCACTTATGGTCATAGCGCCATCACGATGACCGATGGAAATACAACGCTAGCAATACCAAGTGCTCTGTATGGCGGGTCTTCATTTTCAGTGACCCAGCATGCTTGCAACTAGATTCAGTGCCCGACTAAGTACAAACTGTTGAAGTGGAAAGCCTATGAGAATTACAACATACATATTTCGTGTTAGCAGAAGGAGGAATGTACTCGCTACTATGGCTATGGGAGCACCCAAGAAGCCCAGCACTCACTTCAGTTTTTGCTTCGTGAGTAGTTCTCGTCGACACTATCTCTACGCTATCTTACTCCTTTTATTTGGAAGCGCTCTGACTGCTTGTGGTACCAAGGCCGTAAATACTTCTTCAGAGGGACCACCAACGGTTGTCTGTGGACATACTTTGGAGGATGCCACCCCAGCCGCACCGGTTGTTTGGTCCTATTACTCGCCGGGGATATATAAACCTTCTGATTATCTGCCGTCTCACCAGAAGAACGGGAATGGAATCTATCTCCGCTTCAGTTCAAGCTGTACAAATGGAGTAAGGGACCTTACCTTCTCGCCTGTTGGAATAGTGAAAGTGGTTTCGTCTGCGCCGGCAACTAACGGCTCTCTCGTAGCCCTAGGGCTTTATGGGGTGTCCCCAGGACAGACTCGCGTTCAAGTCATCACGTCTCAAGGTAAGAGAATTGTGGTTATAGTGAGAGTGAGATAGTCATTAGTAGAAGGCCATAGAGTATACATTTAGATCACTAAAATGACATGCTCTTTAAAATATGCGTTTATTGTGTAGAACTTATATGACGAATTCTCGTTGATTCAATACCGGAATAATAATCTTGGGTCTGTGGGGTTGAAATGAGCATGCAAAAGCTACGTTATCTTCCTCATCTTCCTCAGAAGATGAGGACTATGGATTTTGAGTTCTCACGTGCCCCGGCATTTAGCAATATTAAAGGGATGTAGTTATATTGGCAAGTGACTAACGACTTGTCAACTGCTTAAATTATTGGGAATGAAGCGACTGTGAGGTAATAGCGAATGTTTTACCTTCTGGGCATGTTGTTTGGGGTGATTCTGGAGAATAGAGAGGGTAGTGTACGACTTTGATATACTTTTAGGCAATGCTTGCCTAACTACGCATTTTGAGCGACGCCTAGATTATAAGATGTCTCTTGTGTATTTTCATGGCATCAGGTACTACCTTTTATGCTGGTTACTCGTGCACAAAGCTTTTGTAAACGGAGCGCAACAGTTCATCGTCTTTCCTGTGTCGAAAAGACCATTCAGATTTGGCCACAAAGTGTGATCATCCAGCGAGTAAAACACCGAGTATAACTGCTGTGATTGACAGCATCCCAGATAAGGCACCAAATATAGCAAGACCCTTTTTGGTCTTTGCTCTTTGATGCATCCACGCTGTCAGACCGGCAAGTAAAGCTACAAGTACTTCTGCTGTCATAACATAGCGCCACGCAGATGTTGCAGTAGAAGGGTTATCTGCTATGGCATTCCAAATTCCTGTGGCAATTAAAATAAAGAATATCGGCCACTCTATTTTGGCAAACGCCCTCGCTATTTTTTTCGGTGCATCTGGACCTAGGGATCTAACGGTTTTGAGGAGACCAGCAATACTTAGCTGTCCCCCTACCCATACAGTAGCTGCCAATACATGTATAGAGACGCGAGTAGCTGTCACAGCAGAAGCTAATTCAGAGTGCTGAACAGCCATTTTACCACCTTATATAAATCACATTTGTCCAACACTAACAAAAAACGGTTACTACATCTTATAGTATGGGTGCTCTTATTCGAGAAAAACTCTTGCGATGAGCTCCATCAGAGCCGGGTTGACTTTCTTTAAATCACCAACCGCTTCAGAAAGAGGAACAGTTACTATGTCATGTCCCTGAATTCCTATCATTTTTCCGTAATCTTCTTGATGCACACTATCAATGGCTGCTACACCGAATCTGGTTGCTAGCATCCGATCAAAAGCACTTGGTGATCCTCCGCGCAACACATGTCCCAACATGGTAACTCTTGCTTCTAGACCGGTAAGGCGTTCAAGTTCTTGGGCAACCAAACTTCCTATGCCACCCAAGCGTTCATGGTCGTAAGCATCATATTCCACGGGAGGCAACTCAAGGGTGCCTTCTACAGGTTTTGCTCCTTCTGCTACTACCACTACGGAAGCAAATCTGCCGAGGGCATGACGCCTCTTCAGTCTGGCAGCGGCTTGAGCGATGTCAAATGGTTCTTCTGGCACCAATACTACTGCTGCTCCAGCGGCTAAACCAGCATAGGTGGCGATCCATCCCACATGCCTGCCCATTACCTCGCACACCATGACCCTGTCGTGTGCCTCCGCTGTGGTGTGCAGTCTGTCAATGGCATCGACAGCTATCTGAACGGCTGTATCAAAACCTATGGTGTAATCAGTGCCAAATACATCGTTATCGATTGTTTTAGGTATTCCGACTAACGGAACTCCAGCTTCAGCGAGTTCTCTTGAAGCACCGAGTGTACCTTCGCCTCCTATGACGACCATGGCGTCTATATTATGGCTGGCTATCACCTCTTTGACTTTTTCAACGCCTCCAGGGACTTTGTACGGATTGACCCTACTGGTTCGTAGAATCGTTCCCCCGCGCGGCAGAATGCCCCGGCATCTTGCTATGTCAAGCGGTATGAAGTCGTTTTCTATAACTCCCTGCCATCCCGCTAAAAATCCTATTACTTCATCTTGATAGGTGACCGTAGCGCGTCTCACCACGGCTCTGATGGCCGCGTTGAGACCGGGACAGTCGCCTCCGCCTGTTAAAACTCCAATTCGCACATCTTGTACTTTAGTTGGATTTAAGGTCTCAAAAGTGATTACTTTAGACCTAAAGATAATTTTTTTTAGAATTATTTACTTTTGTAGGGTAAATCTGTAGGATTTCTCTTCCGGGTAATGCTTTTTAAAGACCTGCTGATCAGTAACAAAAATGATTTACCACATGCCTCTATAGGATCGTCAAGACTTCAGGTGTAAATCGTCGTTGCGTAGACTTTTACTCAAACGTGACCATATTCCGTATGGACGAGTTTGATTACTATCGATTTGACGGATACCTGAGGTGTATAAAAGCAACCGGTTCGTTTTACTACCGCATTGCTTGACTGCTACAAGCGATCAGGGTGTTTTCGATCCTGTGGTAAGGGCTGTATTGTAATATCCGCTGGATTCCACTTAAATTACAGATCGGTGAAACTGGGTTTTGGCCGACGGCTTCCATGATCGAAGATGGTAACTTCTTTATCAACACGAACCCACCGTAGTTTTTCCTCAGAACCCTGTCATTGTGACTTTGACGGTGACCACTCCCCATGCCTAAAGGCAGGGGCTTCTCAGAACAGGCATGACGCAACCGCCTACGTTACGTTCTGAAGGCTCAGTCCAAGCCAAGTTGAAATACTAGATGGCTGCTGAAGTAAGGGCCAATTCATTCGGGATATTTCATGGAAATTTAGTGCATGCAAGATTGCATTTGAAATTGGTTAATTTATAGCGACATTTATTGGCGATATTTGTTGATATT
>JAKBPI010000002.1 GCA_021829645.1 Actinomycetes bacterium
ATGTCCAGACACGATTGATGAAGCAAGTCAATATGCTACTGACGGACTCAATCGAATCGGATCAGACGCTGAACTATCATTTGCTTTTCTCCGACACTGTGGTCTAAAACTTTAACAAAAGTGTCACCCTATTATGCGAACCTCTTTAAGTAGCCTAATCATGGTGAATTTACGCATAATAGCCATTTAATAAGCCTATTTAGCCTGCAAGTAATTACATAGTGCCCAAAAGCACGGGAATTTAGGATTATACAAAACTCCTGGCGTTTACCAGGAGTTTTGTATCTACCTTCAGCATACCACAGGAAGAAATGGATATTTCCCAGCAGAATAATTATGGATATGACTTTATGCAAAACAAATCTCGTAGCCCTGTCGGGGTGCCCGGATTTGAACCGAGGACCTCATGCTCCCAAAGCACGCGCGCTACCAAACTGCGCCACACCCCGTTTGATGTAACTGATTCTATAGTAGACAAACAAACGGTCCTAAACTATCTTTTAGCGATTTATTTTTTCTTTAGTCTAAAATTGCAAAAGGTGTCGCAGAATTATAGGTAAGCTCAAATAAGTATGCAGACATCAAGCACAACATTAGAAGATTATAAGATAAAGCTCGTCGTCGAAGTAGACGAAGAGGAACTAAAGACAGCAGAAGAGGCAGCCATCAGGCAACTCGTACGAGAAGTGCGGGTACCGGGTTTTCGTCCCGGTAAAGTTCCGCCCCGTGTTTTGGTACAACGTTTAGGCCATAAGGCTATTCGAAGTGAAGCCTTGCGGGAGTTGATACCCAAGACCTATAACGAGGCTATCGAAATCGAGAATATAGAAGCCATCGATTCTCCGGAGATAGACATCAAAGAAGGGGAAGAAACCGGACGCTTGGTTTATGAGGCTACGGTTGCCATAAGACCGATAGCCGATATTGAAGGTTATGAAAATATCAAAGTTGAGATACCATCTCCAAGTGCCACAGACGAAGATATCGAACATCAAATAGATCACCTGCGTGAGCAACTGGCAACGCTTGCCGAAGTGGATCGGGAAAGCGAAGTCGGAGACGTTATTACCCTGGACATGAAAGGGGTACGTGACGGAAAACAGATCGACGATTTGAGCGTGGAAGATTTCGTTTATGAGCTCGGCAAAGGCGGGCTCATGGAAGACGCCGATGAAATATTGGTGGGAGTGAGAACCGGCGACGATATCGAATACGATGCAAAAGAAGCTCCCGGCGGAGAAGCCACCATTTTCTTTCACATCAAAGCTGTCCGCGAAAAGGTCTTACCCGAGGCAGATGACGAGTTTGCCAAAGATGTTTCCGAGTTTGACACCTTACAGGAACTGCGTGACGATCTGATAGAACATATCGGCAAGCAAAAACTGCAATTTGCAGAAACGTCTTTTAGGGAAAAGACACTAGAGCAATTAATAGCTCTTTTGCCCATCGAAGCCCCGGAGGTGATGGTAAAAGAGGCTACTGCCAAGAAACTACAGACGGCAATTAGCCAAATTGGTCAAATGGGGATCAAGATGAACAAGTATCTCGAGATCATGGGTCAAAGCGAAGATGAATTTATTGCCGAAGCTGAAGAGGTTGCCAAAAAAGAGGTTTTGAGGGATTTAGCTCTTTTGGCGGTAGCCGAAAAAGAAAAAATAATCGTAGATGAGCTTGAGTTGGACAATGAACTCGTCAAGATGTCGGAGCAGATGAATGTTCCCATAACAAAAGTAAGAGAAATTTTTGACCAACAGGGCAGAATGAATGACCTGAAGATGCAAAAAAAGATCGACAAGACTTTTGAATGGTTGCTTGGCACAGTGGAGTTGACCGATATAGAAGGCCATAAGCTGGACAAATCAATTTTTCAGGCAAATGATAATGAAGAAGATAAGCAAACTTCTGCATTAAATGACTCCAAAAAAGAGGAAATAACCTCTAATAGCGGTAATCTGGATAGTGAAGACACTTTACAAAGTGATGAAGAAGACTCAGACGTTGGGGGTATAGAGGAATGAGGGCAACCAATTACCTTGTACCGGTTGTGGTGGAAAAGGACGCGAGAGGCGAGCGTTCCTATGACCTCTATTCCCGGTTGCTAAAAGAGCGGATCATTTTTATCGGCACTCCCATAGATGATACGGTAGCCAATCTGGTATGTGCACAAATGCTTTTCTTGGAATCAGAAGACCAAGACAAGGACATCAACATCTACATCAACTCGCCCGGTGGGGATATCACGGCTCTTTTTGCCATCTATGACACCATGAAATACGTGCGTCCTGACAAGTCCACTTTTTGTTTTGGACAGGCCGCTTCAGCGGCAGCCGTGTTGCTCGGAGCCGGCACTAAAGGGAAGCGCTATGCTTTGCCACACTCCAGGATCCTGCTTCATCAGCCTTATGGCGGTGCAGCGGGGCAGGCAACCGACATAGAGTTGCAGGCCAAAGAAATACTCAGAATGAGAGACCTGCTCAACAACATGCTGGCTGCCGATACCGGGCAACCCGTGGAGAGAATTCAAAAGGATACCGACAGAGACTTTATTATGAGTGCTCAGGAAGCCTGTGACTATGGCTTGATTGACGAAGTTATTACCAACAGAGAAAACTTAGGCTCGATCGCAGTCGCACAGGCGATCTGATTACTGGAGGGAAGTGTGGCAAAATTCGGTGACGGCGGCGAATTGGTTAAATGCAGTTTCTGCGGTAAATCGCAGAAGCAGGTCAAGAAACTAATTGCCGGACCTGGGGTATATATCTGTGATGAATGCATAGAACTCTGCAACGACATCATAGAAGAAGAGCTCTCCGATTCTACGGAAGTAAATTTTGACGAGCTGCCCAAGCCGCGTGAAATCAACGACTTTCTGAACGACTACGTCATTGGACAAGAGACAGCCAAGAAAATTCTTTCCGTGGCGGTGTATAACCACTACAAGCGGATGCAGGTCGGAGCGATACACGTAGATGGCGACGTGGAATTGGCCAAATCCAACATATTGCTGCTGGGTCCGACCGGTTGTGGTAAAACCTTACTTGCTCAAACTCTGGCTCGAATGCTGAATGTACCGTTTGCCATAGCTGATGCCACGGCTCTTACCGAAGCCGGTTACGTCGGTGAAGACGTGGAAAATATCCTCCTGAAGCTGATTCAAGCAGCCGACTATGATGTCAAAAAAGCAGAAACAGGCATTATCTATATCGATGAAATAGACAAAATCGCCAAAAAGAGCGAAAACCCCTCCATCACCCGTGACGTTTCGGGAGAAGGCGTGCAGCAGGCGCTTTTGAAGATCTTGGAAGGAACGGTTGCTTCCGTACCACCGCAAGGCGGTAGAAAGCATCCCCATCAGGAATTTATTCAGATAGACACCACCAATATTCTTTTTATCTGTGGCGGTGCTTTTGCCGGTCTTGACAAAATCATCGAAAGCAGGATCGGTAAGTCCGGTATAGGTTTCAGGGCCGATGTTAGAAAAGCTAAGCGCTATGATGACAACCAGATCTATTTGGAAGTCCTACCCGAGGACCTATTGAAGTTCGGTCTTATCCCGGAATTTGTGGGCAGACTGCCTGTCATCGGAGCCGTATCGAATCTCGACAAGGACGCTTTGGTGCGAATTCTGGTGGAGCCAAAGAACGCTCTCACCAAGCAGTTTAAGAAAGTTTTCCAGTTAGATAACGTCGACTTGGACATCACCGAGGATGCCCTACTGGCTATCGCCGAACAGGCTCTCATGCGGGGTACCGGAGCGAGAGGTTTGCGTGCTATCTTGGAAGAAGTTTTGCTGGACGTCATGTACGACTTACCAAGTCGCAGTGATGTAGGCAAATGCATAGTCGACAGGCATGTAGTCATGGAGCACGTAGCTCCGACACTGATGCCGCGGAACCCGAGTAACAAGACGGATCAGCCGAGACGTGAAGCTTCCTGATAACGGACACGATGGGCATTATTCCAAAATAAACCCCGGTCGAATCAAATCTCTTTCGGTGGGGGATGCTCTCTCCTATTTGGATTCCCATGTCAACTTGGAAGCAATAGAGCGAGGTGCAGCCGGCAGAGCCGCAGAACCTACTCTGGAGCGCATCAATGCCATACTGGATATGCTGGCACGTCCCGATGCCAATTATCCGATTTTACAGATTACCGGCACTAACGGTAAGGGGTCGGTAAGCAGGATTTCCACCTATATTTTGTCTGAACTTGGTCTGGGGGTGGGGACTTACACCAGTCCCCATTTGGAAATGCTCAACGAACGGATCATGACCGACAATATCTCTGTTACAGACGAAGAGTTGGCTTCTCTGCTCTCTCTTTTGCACCAGTTAGAGTCGTTTTTACTGTCATCCGGCCAACTGGACACGCCACCTACGTGGTTTGAACTCATGACGGCCGCTGCTTTTATTTTCTTCAGTGATATTGCGGTTGACGCTGCGGTGGTGGAAGTAGGAATGGGTGGGCGCTATGATGCCACCAACGCAGGGGATGCATTGGTGGCCGTTCTCACCAATGTGGATTTGGATCACGTGGAAATACTCGGTCCGACTAAGCGCCACATCGCCATGGAAAAAGTTGGCATAGTAAAACCCGGGTCTGTTTTTATACAGGGAGAGAGAGACCCCGAGTTGGCCGAGCTTTTGGAAACACAGGCACTTGAACAAGGGGCAGCTGAGGTTTTAGCCAGGGGCAGAGATTTTGACTGTATCGTCAACAAAGTGGCTCACGGCGGACGTCTCGTGAGTATCTTTACCCCGTTTTCTACTTACGAAGACCTCTTTGTGCCGCTACACGGTTATCACCAAGGGGAGAATACGGCCATTTCCGTTGCTGCTACAGAAGCACTCCTTGGGCGAGGAATCGATCGGGATATCTTGGAGCAAGCACTGACAAAAGTAAGAATACCGGGACGCTTGGAAGTCCTGAGACGAAATCCTCTGGTGCTTTTAGACGGGGCACATAATGAGGCCGGTATCGCTGTTTTGCGCAGTGCTCTGGAAGAAGATTTTCCGACTTTTAAAAACCTTTTTGTCATCTTGGGTTGCCTTAGGGGAAGAGATCCCATCAAGATGTTGACGGCTCTGGATTTAGCTAAGCTTGCCGATAGGCAATTTACAGACAGTGAAGGGAAAAGTTTTAGGACTTCCGTTACCGTGGTTGGCTGTACCCCGCCGTCCCTCAGAGCCCTGCCCGGCAGTTTGGTAAGTAAAGCCGCAGAAGAACTGGGGCTGGTTGCTTTTGATGCCGGTGACGTACCTTCTGCGGCGGAATGGGCCATGTCTGCGGCCGGAGAAGACGACATAATTTTAGTTACCGGTTCATTATATGTTGTCGGATCTTCGCGACAGCTGTTTTAAATACGCTATCCTAGTGACTTAATGAGCAGAACACTTATCATATGTAAACCTGATGCCGTAGAGCGGGGTTTGTTGGGGGAGATAATCGGTCGTTTCGAGAAGAAAGGCCTAAGGCTTGTCGCCGCCGAGTTACGTCATATCGACCGCGAGTTGGCAAAAGAACACTACGCCGAACATGAAGGACGTTCCTTCTATCCTGATCTGATGGACTTTATCACCAGGTCCCCATCGTTTGTCATGGTACTCGAATCCCGCCTTCCGGGGGCATGGTTGGCAGCGAGAGCCATGATCGGGGAAACCAATCCGGCAGAAGCGAGACCCGGAACCATCCGTGGTGATTTTGGTGTGCATGCATCGGAGAATTTAGTACACGGTTCGGACAGTCCGGAAGCGGCAGCCAGAGAAATAACCCTCTTCTTTCCCGATCTGGCTCCCGAAGAAGAAGACAAAGACTGGGCCGGTAAGAGCTAGAGTTTTTTATTCCGATTCCCGGCCGTGCATGTCACGCCGGGTTTTGTCGCGTCAGGGGCGTTTGTCACAAGTTACTTTGGTTGAAATATTTAGGAGAAAAGACGCGCTATAATTTCCATATACCCCAATAGGTATATTACCCAACCTGGGAGGAAAGCATGGAAAATGAAACGACGGCAAAGCGACATCGGGTATTGGTATTTACGACGCCGACCTGTCCTTGGTGCAACAGGGCCAAAGCATTTCTGCGTGAAAAGCAAGTCCCCTACAGGGAAATCGACGTTTCTAAGGATCACAGGGCAGCAGCGGACCTCGTCAGAAGATCCGGACAGATGGGTGTACCGGTAATAGAGATTGATAATCAGATCGTCATAGGATTTGACCAAAGAAAAGTATCCCAATTGTTGGGGTTGAAACAGGCAGGTTAGTTTTTATTAGCAAAAGACAAAAGAAAGGATGTTGATGAAAAATGGCTGCACCGATCAGGCCTCTGGGAGGTCGGGTTCTACTCAAGCTACTAGAAGAGGAAAGCATGACTTCTTCCGGGCTTGTCATTCCCGACACCGCTAAAGAAAAGCCACAGCAGGGTGAAGTGGTAGCTTTGGGAGACGATGAGGACATCAAAGTCAAAGTAGGAGATAAAGTTTTGTTCCCCAAATATTCGGGCACAGAGACCAGGCTTGACAGTACTGACTACCTGATTATAGACGCAGGCGAATTACTGGGAGTATTCTGAGGCGTTTCATTTAAAACAAGCTTGTGAGGATAAATTTTTTTCTCATATTTCCGATATGGGTTGCCAAAGTCTGAAAAAAGACATATACTGGCACTCGATAGTATAGAGTGCCAAAAATTGTAATGTCGGTATTCCCAAGCGGAAACGGCAACTGGCAATGAGATAAAAGAAAATAGGAGGCCAACAATGAGCTTGTATCCACTTGATGACCGTATCGTAGTACGCCCAAGCGAGGCAGAAGAGAAAACAGCCTCCGGGCTTGTCATTCCCGACACTGCTAAAGAAAAGCCACAGCAGGGTGAAGTTATCGCTGTTGGACCGGGTCGCAGGGCAGACAACACCGGAGAGATCATACCGCTGGACGTAAAAGTGGGCGACAAAGTGGTTTACTCCAAGTATGGAGGAACAGAGATCACAGTCGACGGAGAGGAATTGCTTATTCTCTCCAGTCGCGATGTATTAGCCAAGGTGGTTAAATAAATATGCCTAAAGTATTACATTTCAACGAAGAAGCCCGTCGCGGGCTGGAGGCGGGTGTCAACAAACTCGCCGACACCGTCAAGGTAACACTGGGACCAAAAGGACGTAACGTCGTCCTGGACAAAAAATTTGGCGCTCCAACCATTACTAACGACGGCGTTACCATAGCCAAAGAAATTGAACTGGAAGACCCATATGAGAACATGGGTGCCCAGTTGGTAAAAGAAGTGGCAACCAAAACCAATGACGTAGCCGGTGACGGTACCACGACTGCCACGGTGTTGGCTCAGGCACTGGTCAAAGAAGGACTCCGCAACGTCGTTGCCGGGGCTAACCCGCTTGCCCTGAAGAAAGGCATCGAAAAAGCTGTTGCTACGGCTGTCGAGTCCATTAGGTCACAGGCCAAAGAGATAGAAGGTCGTCACGAGATAGCACAGATAGCGGCTATTTCGGCAGCAGACACCAATGTCGGCGAAGTTTTGGCCGATGCCATTGACAAAGTCGGAAAAGACGGCACGGTAACGGTGGAAGAGTCCAATACATTTGGTTTGGAACTTGAGTTCACGGAAGGTATGCAATTCGACAAGGGCTACCTCTCCCCGCACTTTGTAACGGATCCTGAGAGACAAGAAGCCGTTTTGGACAATCCGCAGATCCTTATCACCAACTCCAAGATCTCAGCCGTGCATGATCTGCTTCCCCTCTTGGAAAAAGTCATGCAGACCGGTCACCCTCTCCTCATTATCGCTGAGGATGTAGAAGGCGAAGCCTTGGCTACTCTCGTGGTAAACAAGATTCGCGGTACTTTTTCTTCCGTGGCCGTGAAGGCCCCTGGCTTTGGAGAGCGTCGCAAGGCCATGCTCGGCGACATAGCCGTGCTGACAGGTGCCCAGGTCATATCGGAAGAAGTTGGTCTCAAACTCGAGTCAGCCACCTTGGACCTTCTCGGCCAAGCAAGACGTGTGGTCATCACCAAGGACAACACCACCATTATCGATGGTGCCGGTGACACAGACGACGTCAAGGGCAGGGTTGCTCAGATCAGACGGGAAATAGAAGAAACCGACTCCGATTGGGACCGGGAGAAGCTTCAGGAGCGCCTTGCTAAGTTGGCCGGCGGCATAGCCGTTGTCAAAGTGGGAGCTGCTACCGAAGTTGAGCTGAAGGAAAAGAAGCACCGTATCGAAGATGCACTTTCCGCTACCAGAGCCGCCATTGATGAAGGTATCGTGGCAGGCGGAGGAACGGCACTTCTGCGTAGCAGAAAAGCAGTCCTGAAACTGGCTTCTGAACTTTCAGGCGATGAGGCAACAGGGGCCAGAATCGTTTCCAAGTCCTTGGAGGCACCACTTAAGTGGATAGCCATCAACGCCGGTTTGGAGGGTTCCGTTCAGGTCCAAGAAGTCGAATCTCAGGAAGGCTCTTACGGACTGAACGCCGCCACGGGTGTTGTCGAAGACCTGATCAAATCAGGCGTTATCGACCCCGCCAAAGTCACAAGGTCGGCTTTACAAAATGCTGCCTCCATAGCCGCATTGCTTCTCACCACAGAAGTACTGGTGGCTGACAAGCCGGACAAGAGTGGAGATGCCGCAGCCGCAGCCGCCGCAGGAATGGGCGGTATGGGTGGCATGGGCGGCATGATGTAAGTCGCTCATCCATATGACGGATGTAATGTCCGGGCGGGTTTTTTACTCGCCCGGACATTTTTATTTTATGCTCCCCTGCGGTTCCCAAGCGACTTTTTATAGGTTGCACTTTGCGGCAAGTGTACCGTTTGCTATAAGCGGTTTGTTGTCCGGATTCTTGTAACGTATATCATATTAGGAATATTCTTTTATAAGCATATTCCTAATATGATATATTATACCTATGCTTACCGAAACACTAAAAGCACTTTCAGAACCGACAAGATTTTATATTGTCGAATTGTTAAAAGAGCGACCCTACTCCGTCAACGAATGTGCGGAGTACTTAGAAATCAGACAACCTCAGGCTTCCAAGCACTTAAGGGTCCTAAGTGATGCAGGTCTGGTGAGTGTCAAAACGGTTGCGCAGAAGCATATCTATTCCCTGAACCCGGAGGCTTTTTGTCAACTGGAAGATTGGATTGGATCATTTGGCATGCTTTGGGAGAAGCGACTGGATCGTCTCGGCGAAGATTTGAGAGAGGGAAAGGAAAGAGATGACAGCAGAAGCGGAATTTGAAAGAGTATATGAAGCTTCACCGGAAGAGCTTTGGCAGGCTTGGACGGACCCCGAACGTATCAGGCAGTGGTGGGGACCGGATAACGTAACCATTCCAGAATGCGAAATTGACCTTCGGATCGGTGGGAGGATTTATATCGTCATGGAGGCAGGTCAGGCTATGGGACCGTATCAAGGTACCAGATGGCCGATGGAAGGGGAGTATATACGTTTGGAGCCGAACTCAGAGCTTGCCTATTCGGGAGTAGCCTGGACGGAAGGTTCCAGAGAAACCACTGAGATTCATCAGATAACAGAGGTCTATTTAGATCCGGAAGATGATAAAACCAGACTCAAAATAAGAGTCACAGTCAACGGCTTTGGTCCGGACGCCAAGATGGCCGTGGCCGGTATGAAATACGGTTTCGGACAGCACCTCGAAAAGCTGGCCGGGTTTTTGTCCGCCAAATAAGTATTGGTACCTTAAGGCAACCGGCGGCTTTATTTCCGGCGGTTGCCTTCTGATCTAAAAGGCGGATTCGCCTCTGCAAGACAGCCGGTGCAGGCAAGTCCGGAATGTCGGTGTGAATTCCTCTTTGTAACAAAAAGTGTTTTTATTGGAAATAATGGGGAAACATTAACTCTGTATCACTTATATATGGAGTACCTTGCGGACGAAGAGAGCCTGGCATTTTCGGGCTATGACGAGTATATAGATTCCGATGCCAAAATACGCGATATCCAAAAATCTTTGCATAAGGCTATGTCTGCTTTGGGAAGAGACGGGATAGAACGCAGAATCAAAGACAGTGAAGATTACAGAAAGCAGAGAGGGGTAACCTTTTCCGTCTCGGGATCGGAAAGGCCTTTTCCGCTGGATGTCATACCCAGAATTCTCAATCGACGCGAGTTTTCACTTATCGAAGCCGGTGTTCGCCAACGCGTATTGGCGTTAGAAGCTTTCTTGGATGATATTTATGGATCCGGAGAGGTGTTTCAGGACGGGGTCATACCGAAAAAAATAATCATGTCTTCCGGCCAATACTACAGAGAAGCATGCAATATAGCTTTTTCGAAAAAAAACCGTATTGTGGTGGCGGGTATAGATGTAGTGCGAAATACCGACGGACATTTCTATGTCATGGAGGATAATATCAGAGTTCCTTCCGGTGTCGCCTACGTACTCGAAAACAGAAAGACGATGGAGACCGTTTTCCCGGAGTTACTAAAAGAATACGACGTAGAAAAGTTAAACGACTACGTTCCTCATCTCAGCAAAGCTCTATTGGCTGCCAAGCCTCCGGGCGCCGGGAAAAACTGCAAAGTCGTCTTACTCACACCGGGAGTGTATAACTCGGCTTATTTCGAACATTCTTATTTGGCTATCAGGTTGGGAATAGAGCTGGTCGAAGGAAACGATCTTGTCTGCATGGACAACGTTTGCTACTTAAAGACCGGCAAGGGTTTGGAAAGAGTTGACGTCATCTACAAAAGGATAGATGACGACTTTTTGGACCCCGTTCACTTTCGTCATGATTCGCTCCTCGGGTGTCCCGGTCTTATCAACGCAGCCATTGCCGGTAACTTGAGTATCGTGAACGCCGTAGGGAACGGAGTGGCTGACGACAAATTGGTCTATACCTACGTTCCCGATTTCATTCGGTACTACCTGGGTGAAGAACCGATCCTATCCAACGTACCTACTTACAGATTGGAAGAGCGCGACGAACTCCACTATGTCCTGGAAAATATGGAAAAGCTGGTTATAAAGCCCGCCAATGGTTCCGGAGGGCACGGAATCGTGATAGGCCCCCAAGCTGATGAAAAAGAGCTGGAAGAACTCCGAGCGGACATTTGGGCACACCCCAGAGACTATATAGCTCAAGAGGTTGTCAATCTTTCTTCTGCCCCCGTGGTAGAAGGCGGGGAACTAAAGGCCAGACATATCGATTTTAGACCCTTTGCGATAAATGACGGTGAGGGTGTTTTTATATTGCGCGGCGGGCTCACGAGGGTATCGTCCGCAAGTAAAAACCTCATTGTCAACTCAAGTCAAGGCGGAGGTTCAAAAGATACGTGGGTAACAGACGAAGGCAGATATTGCCTTGAGAACAACTGTTCTGATGGCGTGACAGGTTATTTGGAGAAGATATAGAGAGAAAGAGTATTCATCGATGTCATTGACAGGCGGATCGGTAGATACGGAGGTGCGTATGAAAAAAAGTGTGGAGCGCTCCCTGTTTGACATGGGATCCCAGCTGGAAAAGTTTTACAACGCCGCTCTGTTTTACGAAGTCGACTTGGAGAATAAGCAACTGCATTCTCAGAAAATATTTGAAAAAGTATTTGAGTATCACGAGTTGCTCAGTTATGACGATTCGCAAAACGATCTGCGTTCAAGGCACTTGGCTACCTTGAGTAAGTACATGAAAGAGGTTTCTTTTTCTCTGAAGACCTCGCGTTCCTACTTGAGCAAAGAGTTCTTTGAGTGTTTGAACAGCTTATGCTGGAGTCCAACCCTGCTTTTCCCCGATTTAGAGCCTCAGATATATTTTCACTCATTAGAAAATATATCCGAAATAGAGGGGAAAATTCTTATGGGGTGGGGTATTTTGGATACACTCACTTACTCCGATACTGCTAAAAAGTTGATTTTGCTGAGTCGTCACATGGAAAGAATACGCTATGTGAGTTATCTGCTATATAGTACTTTGCTCGACGACGGGGAACTGCAGTATACGTGGAAGGCGCTTCTCGACCTGTTATCTTCGGCGGATTTGTATGTGAAAAAGTACTCTTTACCGGCTGACATCAAGCACATTGCTGAGCTCTTGGTATTTGATAGAAACTTTCCGGGAAGTATAGATTTTTCTCTGCGCCTAGCCAAAGCTTACTTTGACTCTATAGCAGACGAAGAATATGTCAACGAAGGTGACAAGGTGTATCACGTAGATCAAATTTTTGCCGACGGTCTGGCTTTGCTCGCTTTGTACAGGGCTATTTTTTTTGAAAAGAAAGCTTTTTCTACGGAGGACTTACGCTCAGTGGCTCTCGGAATTTATAAGTCCTCTTTAGAAATCATCATCTATATCACCCATGAAATTTTCCGGAGTTCCACGCAAACGATGATGCTTACCGATCGAGAAAGAACAGCGAGGAAAGCGTTTTCCGGTTCTTATCCCACTTCCCCTGCCGCCTCGCACCGTTACCGCATGGATGAAAAAGAGCAGAGCGATATATTAATAAAAACTTTTACCCCAAGGATTTGGCCGCGATGAGTTGGACTATCAGCATTTCCCATAAAACCCGTTACACCTATAAAGATCTGGTCGACAGATCTTATAACGAACTGAGAATGATCCCCATGGAGACCAAGCGACAAAGTGTCTCCAGAGTTTCTGCCTCCATAAAACCGTTTCCATATATGCACAGCTATCGGGATTATTTCGGAAGCAACGTGATATTTTTTAACCTTACCAAACCCCATAAAAGCTTGGAGATAGAAATTAATTCTCACGTCGTTACGGAGGACAAAAGAGAACTGCCGACAAAAGTAACGTGGCGGGGCCTGCTCAACGACAAAAGGTATGCCAACTTGGTGGAATATATCTTGCCCACGGCTGTTGCTCCTTTTGACGCAAGGCTCAGTGAAATTTGTTTTGAACTTACCAAGGACCTCCCCCCTACGGAAGCAGTGATGGCGATCATGAATTGGATAAGGCGTGAGATGTCTTATCAGTCCGGAAGCACGGCTATTTCCACTTCGTCGATCGAAGCTTGGCGCCAAGGATATGGAGTATGCCAAGACTTTGCCCATCTGGGTATTTCCCTTTTGAGAAGTATAGGTATTCCGGCCAGATATGTCTCGGGATACTTTTTCCACCTGGCGGATAGCGAAAAGACGAAGACGATCGGCAACAGCCATGCTTGGCTGGAAGTATGGCTTGGAGATTGGTATCCTTTTGATCCCACCAATGCCGTATTGGTAGATGAACGCTACATTATTCTGGCACGCGGGCGAGACTACTTTGACGTTCCGCCTATACGCGGTGTTTACTTCGGACCGGAAGTAGAGGAGTCCTCGGTAGCAGTGGAGTTGCGAAAAGTAAGTTAGTAAATTTTAGAGTCCGCAGCCAGACAGGATGCAGCGGGTCCGGCTGCACGACGCCAAGTCCTACTAATGCTTTTGGTAAGTAGCTTATTGTGTATTACCGGTTTGCCACAGTCCGGTTCCTGAAATATCGGGAGGCATGCGCCAGTCGCCGCGCGGACTCAGAGATACACTTCCTACCTTGGGTCCGTTAGGAAGAGTCTCACGTTTAAATTGATTGTAAGTGAATCTGGTGACAAAAACATTAAACCAACGCTCTATGACATCCGGTGTGTAGAGGTCATGAAAAGCTTTTTTTGTCAGGAAGAGAATTTTTTCGGCTGTATCACCCCAGCGGATGAGGTGGTATAGGAAAAAGTCGTGTAATTCATAAGGACCGATAATGTCTTCGGTGGCTTGGGATATCACGTCTCCATCACCTTTGGTCAGTTCCGGAGAGATAGGGGTATTCAGTATTTCTTTTAGCAGCCGGGCAACAGAGGAATATTTTGATTCTTGGGCCAAGTGGGCTATGAGATGGCGGACCATGGTCTTGGGGACGGAAGCGTTGACATTGTAGTGGCTCTGTTGGTCGGCGTTATAGGTGCACCAACCCAGAGCAATTTCACTCAGGTCCCCCGTACCGAGCACTATGCAGCCGTGCATATTGGCATAGTTGAAAAGCAGATTTGTACGAACTCTGGCTTGGATGTTTTCATAGGTTACGTCTTGTGTATACGCGTCATGATCCAGAGCTTCCAGTTCTGCGGCCACTAACTTGTCAATGGGAATCATTTGATGGGTAACACCGAGCGCTGCTGCTAAGTTTTTAGCGTTGGTTTGCGTGCGCTCCGTACTGGCCGGTCCGGGCATGGTGAGGGTGTGAATCATCTTCGCCGCAGGTATGCCAAGGATACAGCTTGCTTCGTTGGCTACCAATAGGGCAAGTGTAGAATCCAGTCCGCCGCTTAGACCAAGTACAATCCGACTCTGCTTGGTGGCTTTCATACGCGCGGCCAACCCCTGTGCCTGAATGGCGAGGGCGGTTTTTAGTCTGTCACTTCTTTGGTTGTCACCTTCCTCCGGGAGAAAGGGGTTTTTGCCGGGGATGGCAATGAGGTCTTTTTGTTGCGGAGCGAGTGGTATTGGCAGAACGGTTTTGCCGGATGTTTTGGTTTTCATGTGGTGCTTTCGTCTGTCGAAACCCAGATGTTCGATGTCAACGTCTGCAATAAGTAAGCGTTCGGTTGAAAAAGGCAGCCTTTCTGCCAACATATGACCGTTTGCCGCTATCATCTGATGTCCGCCCATGACTATTTCCGAAGTGGATTCACTGACGTCACAGCCGGCGTAGAGATAACCGGCAATGAGTCGACCTGATTGCAGATTGACAAGTTGACGCCTGTAGTCGGATTTACCTATTTGTTCGGGAGAGGCTGAGGGGTTGAGGATAATCGTGGCTCCGTATTCGGCCAGATCACCGCTGGGAGGTTTGTGAACCCAGAGGTCTTCACATATTTCTATGGCACACAAAGTACCGGAGAAGTCAAATAGCAGATTCGTTCCAAACGGAACAGATTCTCCGCCAAGTTGCAGCAGACAGTCTTTTTCTTCAAAGGTTTGATACCACCTGTCTTCGTAGAATTCGCTGTAAGTAGGCAGGTTGGATTTGGGGACAATGCCCTGTATTTTTCCGTTGGCACAAAGTGCCGCGCAGTCGTAAAGGCCGTTGCCTGCTCGCATCGGGAACCCTACCACCATGGCACAGGATTTGTCTTTAGTGAGCTTGGCCAGTGACAAGAGAGCCTCTTCTGTCCGGTCGAGCAAAGCACTTTGTTGTACTAAGTCACCTATGGTGTAACCGGTGAGCGACATCTCCGGAAAAACCACAACTATGGCGTCTTTTTGGAGCGCTTCGGTGTATAAATCGGCTATGCGGCCTGCGTTAAAAGCTACGTCGGCCAAACCTATTTCAGGGCAGGCAGTAGCGACTCTCATGTAAGAGCACTTTGGCGAGTAAGTATTATTTTGCATTTTTGACCTTAGATTGCCGATAACGACTTTAAGTATACCGTTTCCGTTGTCAAATGAAAGGACTCACTTCCAAAGGAGTTTGTGATGAGTCCTGCCTGCAAGGTATCGCTACGACGAAATGGTTTCCTGTAAAGATAGCGTTTGACAGAGTTTAAATAGACGGTCACATTTATCTTGTTGTGTCATTTTCTTATAACCATAAAAGTGTTTTGCACAGAAGTCAAAAACGGGAGATCAATTGATATCCGTTTGTCAGAGATTATGCGGTGCGGATTCCTTAAAAAGAAGCCATCATGCAGGTTGTATTTTGGAGTTTATCGTGTGAGCTTTACTTTTGGCCGGCTGCATGCGGTGAACGGCCAAAGTAACGGACGGTTGAGAGAGTTTTGAGGGTGTTGCCTCAATCTAATATCTTCGCATACAGGTTTTGTATCCGTATATAGAGCACGGTATTTGTGATCTGCGCAGATATGTTACCAAGTCGATCTTTTGAAGTTCAGATATCCTGCCTGAAACCCATCCACAGCATGGTGCGTTCCAGGTGATCTTCAAAAAAACTTTTTGTATCCGTAACCATCGTGGCAAGAAAGCC
The DNA here is from genome assembly GCA_021829645.1 of Actinomycetes bacterium. GTDB lineage: Bacteria > Actinomycetota > Acidimicrobiia > Acidimicrobiales > Bog-793 > JAJZMK01. The sequence goes on from JAKBPI010000002.1 coordinate 15,951, forward strand.
GAATATCTCCAGACATATCACTCCATGGATATTGACCCATCCGCTCAAAAGAAGTCCTATAGGAAAATCGGCCGGCTTTCTTTGTGTGACGGATAGGATCGAGTTTGCAAATGCCGGTTTCAGCGCCACAAGGTACTTTGTCGTATCCTGTGGCGGGACAATGGCGCCGGTTTCCAATCCCCTCACAAAGAGCTGCAATCCCAGATCGCCAAATCTTCGTGCAGCGGCTATGCTTGTATCAATATCTGTGACTTCGTCCAATTGAGACGGGCCAAAAAGCAGGGCGAATTCGCCGGGATGCTCTAGTCCCCAGGATCTGTAACTGTGACATAATATTTTCCATTGTGTCGATATGCTCATCATATCACCGGCAGTGGCTTCTACTTCGTGCAATGATTCTTCGACGTAGTCGGCCAGTTCATTGTAGGAATCTATACACAGTGCGGTAATAAGGGCTTCTCTGCTTGGGAAATACCTATATATGGCAGAAGGCGCCATCCCCAGTACGTCGGCGACAGATCGCAGGGAAAGGGTAAGAAAGGAAGTCTCCTCCAGACGCTTTTTCGCCCCGGACATGATCGCTCTTCTGGTTTCTTGTGTTCGCTTATCTCTATAGGTAGGCCGCTTTGGCGCAGATGCCCCCTCTTCGGCAGTGCTCATCTTTCACATCTTAGCGACTAATATCGCCTTCGTCGGTCAGTACGCAATTACTTATGAGAACAATTGTTCTTTTATAGAAAATATGCTTGCTTAAGATAATAAGAAAATAAATATTATTTTTGTAGACATCTGTTCTTTTATAGAATATAATTCTGTTAAAAGATAATATATTCTTGTTAGGTGGACAAATTATGAAAAATAATGCCAAGAGCAAAGCTCATAAGTGGTCGACTATGCTACTCGCATCGGTAGCCGTTTTTATGCTTATGCTGGATCTCACGGTCGTAAATGTGGCATTACCGCAGATCAAACTGGATTTACATGCGAGTTTTTCTGATCTTCAATGGGTCATAGATGCCTATGCGGTTGCGTTGGCGGCTTTTTTACTGCTTTGGGGATCTTTAGCGGACCTGAAAGGCAGAAAAAAAGTCTTCCTTACGGCTTTAGGCTTCTTCACCATCTCATCGTTGGCATGTGGATTGTCTAAAACATCACTGGAACTCATCCTTTCAAGAGGAGTAGAAGGAGTTGCCGCCGCGGCACTTTTTGCAGTAGGTCCGGCATTGTTGGGTCATGAATTTCGCGGTAAAGATCGGGCCATGGCTTTCAGCGTTTTTGGCGGTATGGGGGGATTGGCCATTGCTCTCGGACCTTTGATAGGTGGTTTTTTGACCAATTCTTTTGGATGGCGCTGGATATTTTTTGTAAATATTCCGATCGGTGTGGTTGCTTTGACTTTGGGACTGCAGTTTTTGCCGGATTCACGTCGGTATATGTCGCTTAATCCATCACAGATTGCTTCCGGTATTGACGATTCTGTGTCTCAGAACGACATTTCAAAACTTGATCTGATCGGCGTTTTCTTCTTTGCCCTGACAGCTGCTTTGCTCGTGATCGGGCTTGTGGAGGGGAGCTCTAATAGTTGGCTGGCAAGAAACGTTCTGGCGGAATTGGTTGGCAGCTTTGCAGCATTTCTAATTTTTCTTTCTGTGGAGTGGCGGAGAAAAGAAAGAGCGGCTTTCCCGCTGTGGCTGTTTAAAAACAGAGCATTCAACGGTATTTCTATCGTGGCTTTTATTGCCAATGCGGTCATCATCCCGATGATCCTACTCGAAGCACTTTATGTGGAAAGTTCTCTTCACCTGAATGCATTTCAAGCCGGGGTAAGGTTTTTACCGCTTACCTTGTCTCTTTTTATCGCCGCTGCCGTCACGGGAGGTTTGATAGGAAAAATTTCCGTAAGACCTCTTTTTGTCCTGTCTATGTTGATGACGGGTATTGGACTCTACTTGGTGACTCTCCTAAACCAGGCCTCTGACTGGACAGCTCTGATACCGAGCATGATCGTTACGGGGATCGGGATAGGTATGGTTAATCCCGTCCGTGCCGCCACGGCCATAGCCATTACCGAACCGGGGCTTGCCGGTACTTCGTCTGCCATCAATGAGACTTTTCAGCAATTGGGTCCTGCTGTGGGTGTGGCTGGGATGGGAGCGATATTTATCTCAAGGGTCTCTTCTTCTTTTGCCTCGTTACCGATAGCTAAACATCTGTCCCCATCGGCGCTCAGCGCAATCGAAAAATCCCTTACGGCGGGCAGTACCGGGGTGAACAACAGCAAGTTGTCGGTTGCGGCCATCGGACAGGGAATCAATAGAGTGTCATTGACTCAGGCAAGCCGCTTGGCATATCTGGACGGAATGCATTTTGTCATGCTGATCTGTGCCGCATTGTCTGTACTGGCAGCCGTACTTGCGGCTTTTCTGATACGCCGAAAAGACATGTATAGTGAGGTTTCATTAATCCCGCCTGACTTAGAGGGAGGTATGCCCTACGTCGAGACCGACGAAAGGGATCTGTATCTATCCGGGGCTGGTTTACCGTCTCACGGGACCGGAAATTATGACTTCTGAGGAATCGGGTAATCGCTATCCGTACGCATCTCATAAGGCAGCAACGTTACTGGTCGATATGGCTGCGAGTGAGCATGTGAATTTACTTACAAGGTTTGATCACTGGCGGAAAACACAACCCGACAAGTCTGCGTTTATATTTCTTATTTCGGAAAAGGAAGTGCCGCTTACATATGGTGAGCTCTGGCTTTTGGCTGAGCAAGCAGCCGTTTACTATAGAGAGAATCTGCAACTGTCCGAGCAGCCTTTGGCGTTACTTTTATATCCGTGGAGTCCGGAATTCATCATAAGTTTGTTAGCGTGTCAAATGGCAAACATTATCCCTGTGCCATCTTCTATACCGTTGAGGCGTGATCAATCGAAGCGTATGGATGCCATCATTAGCGATTCCGGTGCCGAAATCATTCTTACGTCAGAAAGTGCTTACGAAACAATCAGCAATGTCTCAAACAATTATAGTGTACCAATCCTGGTAACCGATTGGATGAGGGATCAACCTTTTATAATCTCTTCGGAGCAGCCAAAATATACCTATAAAGACATCACTTCGAGGGATCCCGTGGCTTTTATCCAGTATACATCCGGGTCAACGGGGAATCCCAAAGGGGTAGTCGTTACCGAGAGTAACCTTACTGCGAACCTGTCTCTGATAGAAAAAGCATTCAACCTTTCTGAAGAAACGGTTCATGTCAGTTGGTTGCCGTTTTTCCATGACATGGGGCTGGTGGGATCCATTTTCGGTACATTATGGTGTGGCGGAACCGCCGTGATGATGTCTCCGGAATCTTTTGTTCTTCGTCCGTGGAAATGGCTACAGGCCATTAGCGACTATAGGGCCAATGTGAGCGGCGGCCCGAATTTTGCTTATGACTTGTGTGTCAAGCGTGTTCAAGCAGGGCATTTAGATGATCTGGATTTGTCATCTTGGAAGGTGGCTTTCAACGGGGCAGAACCGGTGAAAAAAGCTACATTGGATAAGTTTTCGAAAATGTTTGCCAAAGTCAACTTCTCCCGAGAATCCTTTACGCCGTGTTATGGACTGGCGGAGGCAACACTTATGGTCTCTTCTTCTGTGGTAGGGGTAGCGCCGGTCGTTGCGCATTTGGATGCGGATGCTCTTGAGAGCAATATTTTTCTGCCTTCCGGCGAAGAAAATCTTATAAGAGTAAGAGATGTTGTCAGCAGCGGAAGGGTAAAAGACGACAGTATAGTAATTGTTGATCCGGTACAAAAGGTAATCCTGCCGGATAAAATGATCGGAGAAATTTGGATTCAGTCAGAAAGCGTTGCCGCCGGGTATTGGAACAGAAGTGAGGCCCGAAATGAAGATTTCTACTGCCGTCTTGATTCAAGCGATACGCCGTATTTGCGGACCGGCGACATGGGTGTAGTGTCAGAAGGTGAGATCTACGTTATCGGCCGTTCCGGCGAAGTCATCATTCAACACGGTAGAAATATATATCCTTCTGACGTAGAAGAGCTTATTTTGACATCTGTCAGTTATGTCGACAGCAGGGCTACCGCCGCCATACAATTGCATGCGGATAACGATCGAGTCGTTGTCGTCCATGAGATATCAAAAAGTTTAAGTAATACAGAGTTTGTAAATATAGCTTGTAATATCAAAAATATTGCCTCACGTGACTTAGGCTTACACCTGGATGAAGTGATACTAGTGCCACTGGGTGCCATACCGAAAACAACAAGCGGTAAAATCCAGCGTAATAAATTAGCGCAAAATATTATTTCTAATAACTGTGAGATTCTTTACAGATTTAGATCGCTGCATAGATCGGGCCACGATGGCAGAGCTGCAAATTAACTTATCGGCTGCGCATATATTGGAAAAGTATCTAGGCGATCCTCGGGATGCCAAAAGTCGTATTTCGATAGAGTCGCTTCTCCTCTCCGATACGGAAGAAGAATTCCCGCAAAGTTCGGTTGATGTTTTGAATGATTGGGGAGTTGCTAAGTGGTTTGTTCCCAAAAGATTAGGGGGGGAATTGGTTTCTATGGCCGATTCTGCCCATGTCATGCGCGCTATATCCCGCAGAGACCTGACTCTGGCAATTGCTTATGGGAAAACGTACCTCGGGGCTGTGCCGGTATGGTTTTCAGGGACCCCCACCACACAAGTATCTTTGGCTGACTTTGTAATAGGCGGAGGCTCGGTTTGTCTTGCTTTGACTGAACGCGAACACGGAGCGGATCTTTTAAATATTGATACCAACGTCACAATGAGCGGTGCAAACTATATTATATCCGGTGAAAAGTGGCTTATAAATAACGCTTCCCGTGCGGGAAGAATTACGGTATTAGCAAGAGATATAGAAAAATCGGGACCTCGCTCGCTCTCTTTGTTCCATTTCTCCAAAGACATGATAGACGGCAATTGTAAAAGCCTTCCCAAGGAGCGCACTCTTGGAATTCGGGCAGCCGATATCAGCGGATTCAATTTGACAAACGCCATGGTAGGGAAAGATTCACTGCTGGGTGAAATGGGCGGAGGCTTTGAACTGATAATCAAGTCCTTACAGCTTACAAGAGTTTCTTGTTGTGCCTTATCTCTCGGCGCCGGTGATCATGCAGTTCGCATTGCCTTGTCATACATCAGAAATAGATATATTTATAACCGCTTTGCTATAGATATCACTATGGTTCGCCGAAGACTCAGTCGCGCTATATTGATGGTGTTAATTGCCGATGCACTGTCAAATTGGGCATTTAAAGTTGCCGATTGCAGTCCTGAGCGGTTGGTTACGGCATCACCTGTGGCTAAAGTGATGGTTCCCTTCTTGATACAGCGTGCTATCGATGAATGTGAGTATGTTCTCGGGTCAAGAAGTTACATTATCAGTTCAGATATCACTGCTCCTTTCCAAAAAATCAATAGGGATCATAGATTAGTTGCTCTTTTTGACGGAAGTACAACCGTCAATTTACAATCGCTGATAGTTCAATTCAGATCTCTTGCCATCGGCTTTGATAAACCGTATACCGAGTTCGAGCTCTTCTCCGAAAACCCAAGTATCGATTACGCTTTGGATGCTCTGCGTTTGATGCCCGGCACAAAAACGCCGGATCCGATTTGGAGCATTTATGCTGCAAGCTCACTGTCTCGGCTTCCGTCGGATATATGTGAAGCGCTCGTGCGGCTTCGGGCATTTACAGAAGCGCTACACCGGGATATGAAAGATCCCGCTTATGCTCACATACCTTCCGGTGTCAAATCCTTTAGTGTCGCATGGCGCTATTGCTTAGCCTACAGTGCCGCTTCTCTTGTCCAGGCCATTTTGAATATGCCGGCATCACTGGATGCCTGGGGCGGTTCCGGCTGGGCTATTGCCGCCATAGATTTGTTGTGTAATTTTCATCGGAATTCTATTGATTCTTTGGAGATCGACTTAGTACCCCAACTCATAGATTGTCTGGATGGCAAGAGACTTTTCTCTTTGGATCAAAGCGCGATCGTAGATTCGCTATGAGTGTGATTGATGCCCGCTTGGCAGTGGAAGCAATGGATGCCCGGCTTGGCGATCCCTATTCCCCGTCCAACGCGTGTTCGTGGGAGCAACTCTGTCGTAATGACGAGTCGGGAGAGCGACCTCATGATGCAGAAGCAATTTTAAAAGAGATTGGGGCAGGAGAAGCTTTTGTACCCTTTGAATTGAACGGCTCGCTTTTTCAACTCGACCACCTGGGTTCTTTGGTGAGAGCCGTGTTTCGTCGCGATCCTGCCTTGGGGTTGGGCTTTGGCGTAACATCACTAATGGCCGCGGCCACGATATGGACCGCCGGTACGACAGAGCAAAAAGAAAGGGCTGCCAAACTTTTAATCGATGGGGGTCAGATAGCTGTGGCGTTTCATGAATTATCACACGGCAATGATTTTGGCGCAAATGAAGTAAGGGCCCTGTCGAGTGAATCCGGTTTTCGCCTTACCGGAAATAAAGCATTTATCAACAATGCAGATCGTGCCGAACTTATAGTCATACACGCCAGGACGTCGGAAACTCCTGTAGGTCACTCTCTTTTTCTCTTGGACCGCACCAAGCTGAGTCTGCCGCCCTCCGATTACTGCAATACCGTCGGTGTGCACGGATGTCGCTTGTCAAATATATCCTTGGAAGATACAGCGGTAACAGGCTCGGCATTGATAGGTCCTTTGGGTATGGGCAATTCCGTTGCTTTGCGTGCATTTCAGGTTACCAGGGCCTGTTTACCATCCATGGCCATAGGGGCAGTAGATACGGCTTTGCGGACTACTGCTGAATTTGCCGTGGACCGACGTCTGTATGGCTTCAGTGTCGCGGAGTTGCCGTATGTGCAACAGTCTTTAGCGGGAGTATTTGCCGATTTGGTTGCATCCGATATTTTTTCTTCTACTGCGGCAAGGTTATTGCATATTGAACCAAATCAGGGGAGTCTCTATTCCGCTGCGGTTAAGTTTTTGGTGCCGGAAATTCTGCGTGAAGATATTAATATCTTGGCAGATGTATTGGGCGCGCGGTTTTACTTGCGCAACGGGAAACATTCGATTTTCCAGAAAATTATGAGGGATTTTCCGGCGTTGGTAATAGGACATGCCGCTCAGGATGTCTGTGAAGCTACGCTTAGGGCACAATTGCCCGTGGGGGTAAGAATAGAGGATAAGCCGGATGAAGAATTACAAAGAGCCATATTTGATTGGAATGTTCCTTTAGGACCATTTGATTGGACAGCGCTCCAATTGGGCGCATCCGGCAAGTCGGCCCTTTTTACGGCTTTATATACCGGTATCGAAAATCATACGTCTGTTGACAGAGAGTTAAGAGCTATTTTTGACGAGCTATTAGACCTATCCATTTGGTTGAGAAGTACTGTTATGCAAATGTCACCGAGAGAGCGTGGCCTCAACGGATCGGCGTTGTCAAGTAAAGCCACTAAAGTATACGCACGTCTTTTAGCTGCATCTGCATGCATTAATCGCAGTAATGTATGCAGGAGCGGAACCCAGGATCCCGGCAGCGGTCTGATTTCATCCGATGCTTGGTTGAAAATAGCATTATATGGAATTTTGGGGTATAAAAGATTTTTGCATACCGATTTAGTTGAGCAACTAAATCCAATTTGCTATGGAGAAATATACGAAGAGCTACTAAGTAGGCTATCGTTGAACACTACTTTTGACTCTCTTGCAACTAGTATGTTACCTATATATAGTAATATCAATAATAAAATTAGAGTATAAAATTATTTAGGAGATATAAATTGACAGAAGAAATTATATCTACATGGATAGTAGAGACAATAGCATCCTATCTTGATATCCCAATTTCCGAGATTGACGCACTCCAGCCGCTTGCCAATTATGGGATAGATTCTGTACATGCTTTGAGTCTTTGCGGTGATATCGAAGATAAATTTGGCTTCTATGTAGACCCAACCCTGGCATGGGATTATCCAACCCCCAATGCTATAGCATCTTTTATAGCTAGCCGGTTGTCGAGTCGCTAGGAGATATATGAAGCAAGCTATAGCCGTTATAGGAATAGATTGCTGTTTCCCCGGAGTATCCGGTCCAAGGCAATATTGGCGCATGCTCCTCGAAGGGAGAGTGCATAATTTCGTTTCTCGTAGCAGTGTCGACTCATCCAAAGAGCATGAAAGATGTAAGCACGGTGAGGCAACTTTGGATGATGCCGATCTGTTTAATCCGGAATATTTCGGGATTTCATCCAATGAAGCCGCTTTGATGGATCCGCAACAGCGGTTGATATTGATGTCTGCATGGAGAGCCATTGAAGACTCTTCCCACAGTCCGCGTCGAATGTCCGGCACCCGTACGGGAGTATACGTAGGGCTCATGAGCAGTGAGTGGACCGCTTGGCATACGTGTCATCCGGAATTTGTGTCTACTCTCTCCGGCTCAGGAAGCGGTTTTTGCATGGTGGCCAATCGCGTTTCTTATTGCCTTAATTTCACCGGCCCGAGTCTTGCCATAGATACGGCATGCTCTTCGTCTCTGACGGCCTTGCATTATGCATATCGTGATTTACAAGCCGGTGAATGTGATTATGCATTGGTCGGCGGAGTGAACCTTTTGCTTGGGGAAGGACTCGGCGCTTTTTATCATGCTGCCGGGCTGTCTTCGGCTAAAGGCATGTGTCGACCTTTCAGCAGCGAAGCTGACGGCATTTCGCGCAGCGAAGGCGTTGCTACCGTCTTTTTGCGACGCTTCGACGATGCACTGGCCGAAAATGACCCAATTTACTGCCGGATATTGGGAAGTGCCGTCAACCATAACGGAAGGTCAAACGGTATCACGGCTCCCAATAGATGGGCGCAAGTAAGAGTCATGGAGGACGCCTATAAAATGGCCGGGATAGATCCCGGTGACGTTGCTTTTTTGGAGGCGCACGGGACCGGTACACGGTTAGGCGATCTCATAGAACTGAATGCACTCTCAGATGTGCATAATGAGAAGACGCGAAGTCACTCGCTGCCAATCAGCTCCGTTAAGGGTAATTTCGGTCACGCTGAAGGAGCAGCCGGCATAGCAGGTTTTATAAAAGCAGCGCTTACCGTATCCAATCGCGTATTGCCGCCTGTACCTTGCGCAGAAGACGAAATTTTTTCTCTTGGAGCCACTAAATCATTTTTAGAGATACCAAAGTATCCAAAGAAATTTTCAGAGGATAAAGTAATAGGTTCTGTCAGCAGTTTTGGCCTTGGCGGGAGCAACGTTCATATCGTGGTTGCCGGGTATAATGACTTTGGAATCAAGTCAAGTCGGCCAATTCCGCGTACGGAAATATATGTGATTTCTGCTCCCAGCGAGGCTGGGCTCAGGGAAACAATAGCGAAAGAGGCTTCTCTCCTGGCGCGTTCTTCATCCGGAACCTCGGATCTCGGATGGACAAGTCAATGTACGGATGCCGGGTGGCAATACAGATGCGCTGTTGCGGGTAAGACAAACCGAGAAATAGCCGGAAAGCTCACGGACAGAGCAAATGACCCCGGCTCTATAAAGGTCGGTAATCTTCAAAGTTCCAATATCGCTTTTATGCTGCCCGGCCAAGGCGATGAGTACGAGGGTATGGCGGCGCAGCTTTGTGATGAATGGCCTATATTTGCAGAGCACCATCGTATGGCATTGCAAGCTTTGGATAAAGCATCCCAAGGGATGGAATTGACGGACCCGGACAGTACATGGCCTACGCAATCATCTCTGTTTGCTTTGGAGTACGCCTTAGGCTCAAGTCTGATGGATGCGGGGATCATACCCGCCCTTTTCTTCGGACATAGCTTAGGAGAAATAGCAGCCGCAGTGTTGGCAAAACTCATAGATTTAGATGTCGCTGCCTCTATAGTCGCTAAACGATCTGTTTATATGGACAGAGCTCCCGCAGATGGTGCCATGCTGGCAGTTCACGCTTCATACGATGCGGTATCTGCATATTTGGAAGATATACAGGGCGTCTCTTTTGCCGCTTACAATGCTTTGTCTCAGGTAGTTTTATCCGGAGACCGCGAAGCTGTATGCGATATTGAAAATCGTCTTAAAACTGCAGGCATAAGAAGTACTCTTTTGAGAACACACAGGGCATTTCACAGTCTTCATATGACGCAAGCGGCATCGGATTTGTTGGAAAGTCTGAGTGACATAGATACCAAAGAAGAACAAGTATCATCGGATTTTTCCTCGATATTACTCTCAACCGTGAACGGTATGGCAGTTACGGGAAAACTTCCACTTTCGCATTGGTCTGACCAGTTAGTCAAACCGGTAGTGTTCAAGGATGTCGTAAAGTTAGCATCGGACATGTCAATAACACACTTTCTTGAGATAGGGCCACGCTCTACGCTGAGTACGCTTGTAAAAAAAATAGATCCTTCGGCAACAACCGTAAATTTCAGTGAACAGGGAAAGATAAGCATGGACAGCCTGCAATCAGGGATAGCTCGCTTGTATGAAATGGGTGTGATGCCCAATTGGGAATTGTTTGCTCGCGGGCGACGTGCGGTTCGTCTTCACGGCACCAGATCTGATTTTTTACCGCTTCAACACTATCCTTTGCAACGCTTTGTGACTCATGCCGAGGCTTTAGTTGATACGAACCGCGGTAATCAATGTCAAGGCGAAGTCGGACAACAAGAGAAGGCAGAAACCTTTTTTGCAAATAGTATGCCAGTTATAACTGATGAAAGAAAAGATTTTGAAACCGAAAGTGTGGCGATAGATAAGGCAGAGTACTCCGCTGCGGAGGTATCGGAGATACTTGTATCGTGCTTGAAGTCCAGTTCGCCGATCCCGATGGAGAATATAGGCAGCAATGTTCTGATATCTGAGGAGTTGGGTCTCGATTCCGTTGCTCTTATGTACCTAAAGGAGTTGCTTGCGGAGCGCATACCGGAATTGGGCGACATTGTATTTGTGGAATTATTGCCCCATTTGACAACGGTGGGAGAGTGCGCCAATTACCTTGCGGAACGGCTTAGGAAAAATAATGAAAGCCTGTCGTTGAGAGGAGTAGCCGATGTTTAAACCTCGCATAGCCGGAACGGGAGAATACCTTCCCGGATTACCTGTTACAAATATGGAATTGGAACAGTGCTGGGGGTTGCCCGCCGAATGGACAGAACACTTTGTCGGCACCAAAACACGTCATTTTTGCATGGATATATCCACCGGAAAAGTGATTGAAGATATTCTCAGTATATCCATAGAAGCAGCCAATTCGGCTCTTGTAAACGCACAAATGGAGCCGTATGGAATAGAGGCAATAGTTCTTTCAACAGCAACTCCCAAATATCTTATGCCAACAGTGGCAACCGAGTTAGCCGATGCTTTGGGAATTGTGGGAATTCCCATTCTGCAAGTCCAATCAGGATGTGCCGGATCGATTCAGGCTTTACAAATCGCCAGTGATATGCTTCTGGCTAAAAGAGCATCCTCTGTTTTGGTCGTCGGTGCCGATGTGTGCACAAAGCACTATATACATAACAGAGATTTTTCGTCTGTTTCGCAAAGCGAGTTGGTCAATTACGTATTATTCGGCGACGGAGCCGGAGCTCTTGTCTTGACGGACGACGATGCGCCGGGATGTCGCATTCCGCTTCTTTCGCATCGCTTTGTGGGTTTAGGACGCCCTCCGGGGCAGCTGATCGACTGGTTTGGGCTGGGAGATCGCCTGGAAGACAGAGTTGCTCTAAAAGAAGATTATAAAGCTATCGAAAAAAATGTCCCCATCTTGGCTAAAGAAGCCCTTTTGTATGGGTTGGACTGTCTGTCATGGGATTCTCAAGAGATAAGCCATATTTTTCCTCCGCAATTATCAGGTCTCATGACACAACGCATCCTGACCTCTTTTGAATTGGGTGCTGCCATAGACGTTAGCTGTGTTGCCGATACGGGCAATTGCGGTAATGCTCTTCCGTTTTTGCAGGTTCACAGGGCGCTGGAATCGATGACGGACGGATCTCGCGGGATTGGTGTAGCGATCGAATCCAGTAAGTGGATTCAAGCTGTATTTGCTTTGGAGGTGGATTGATGCTTACGGACCCTATCGCTTTGTTGGAGTCTAAATCAAATTGGGCAGAACTGCAAAATTGGCTTCTGAGCCTTGACGAAACAGACCTGGTACGTGTAGGACGTCTGCTGCGTTCAAAGGGTTTAGAGGCTGTCACGGGATCGGAAAAAGCAAAAAGCGTGCAAATCGCACTTACGGCTTCTTTTAATCCCAAACTGGCCATTGACGCATTTGTCGGAGCATTCAGTGCCCGCGGTATGAACCCTCTGCTGTCTGCCGGCGATTATGGTCAGTATCTATTTGATGTGGGCAATCCGGGAAGCACTATATATCAAAATGAAACGACGGCGCTAATTTGCATCCTGGGTATAGATGCAATCTTCTCACGTTTGCCGAGTCCGTTTGTCTTGCAAGACGTACTGTCTTGCTTGGAAGTACTTTTTGAAGATATCGTATCAATGATAGAGAGACACAACTCTCATTTAAAGTCCCTGCTTGTCATCTCTCTTCCGCCCGAGGATTTGCGTTTTACAAAGCAACTGATTTCCACGACAGATCGCGGAAAAGCCAACGCTGCTTTATATCAATTGTATGCAGATGTATATAAATTCATATCGGGGATGGATAATATAAACGTCATTATTCCGCCTGCTTTGCGACGGACGGAGGTTATTCAAGAGTCAGAACGCTTTACATATGCCAGAATGCCGCTTAGCGATGCCCAACTTGTAGAAATAGCTTTTGAATCAGCAACTATGGTATCGGCCAATATGGGAGCCTCACATAAGGCGTTAGGAGTCGACTTGGACGGGACTCTGTGGTCCGGCATTGTGGGTGAGGGCGGAGCGGAGTCTCTGGACGCAGGAATCAGCTTACGGGGAGCGGGACACTCCCGGGTACAGTCGCTTCTGAAGCAATTTGAAACTCAAGGAATTGTATTAGCTGTCTTGACGAAAAATGATTTGGATAATGCCATATCCGGTATTAAATATGCTCCGGGAATGGTTTTGACGGAAAAAGATTTTGTTGCCATCGAAGCAAGCTGGGACCCCAAAGAATGGTCTTTGGAAAAGGTAGCGGGTTCTCTCAATATTGCGGCGGAAGCCTTTGTTTTTTTGGATGATCATGTTGCCGAGCGCGGTTCGATGTGTGAACGCTATCCGGGAGTTGCGGTTCCGGACTTATCCGGCGATCCGGCTACATTTGCCGATCATGTAATTTTGCATGACCCTTTTGCCACAGTGTCGATTACATCCGAAGACATAAAGCGCACGTCTATGTATAGGGCAGAATCCGAGCGCCATGCCGTTGCCAATTCTATGTATGATAAAAAAGAATTTCTTTCATCTTTGGCAATCAAAGTCTTTATTCGTGATGCAATACAATCAGATATAGCAAGGTTGTCGCAGTTATCTCTTAGAACTAACCAGTTTCACTCTGCAATGTTGCGAATGGATGCAACAGAGCTGGCCGAGTGGTTAGCCCAAGGAAAAAGAAAATTAATAGGTGTTGAGGCCGATGACCGCTTCGGTAGCTATGGCATGGTCGGAATGATGATGCTTGAAGAACGAAAAGACTGCTTTCGGATATCTAACATGATTCTCAGCTGCAGAGTTTTTTCTCGGGGTCTTGAAGAAGCCATGCTATCTGCTGCTATCAATTATGCACTCCGGCACGACTACGCGTGCATTGAGGCTATATTCGTAGAAACAGCCAGAAATGCACGTGTGAAAGAGCTTTTTATCGCACATAACTTTCAAGAGAGTAAATCTTCTGCCTCTCTTTTCTTGCTGTCCGATCCCTTAGAACAATCTTTCTTTGAGTATCTGGATGTAAAAGTGGAAATATGATAAAAGAACTGTTGATCAATATCATCAAAGAAGAATGCGGCATCGACTTACTGTCGTTACCGAGAGACGAAGATTTATACCTTCTTGACGGATGGGACTCGGTTACCCTGCTGAGACTGTCTTCGGTCACCGAAGAGGAAACAGGGAAGAGTATAAATTTATACAAACTCCTCACGGCGCTTACCGTGGGCGACTTACTTGCCGTCATGGATGAGGCGTAATGGAAAAATTATTGTTTCCAAAAGAACGGCGGCATACACTGCACTTTCTTTCGCATATGAATAATGTGCCTCTATTTTATCTGAGCACAGAGGTAAAGATACCATTTTCGGAGTCGTATCAGCCAAGAATTCCCTGGACAGCCATTGTGGCTTCCGGGGTAGCCAAAGTGCTCAAAGAGCACCCCGGTGCAAATGCTTCTTTTGCAGGTAAGTTCTCAAAATACATTATCAAGTATCAAGATGTTGCAATTAAGTTTACGGTTGATCGGACAGTCAATAACGTAAGAGTCGTACTGTCTGCCGTACTGCCGAAGGCGGAGAGAATGAGCGTGAAAGAGATAGAAGAGTTCCTATATCGGGTTAAAAATGATGATGTTGCTGATGTGCCTGAATTTGGCGGTGCTATACGCTTACAGAAAGCACCGTTTTTCATAGGAAAGTTGGCCTTTTCGCTTGCCATAAGAAATATAAAGCGCCGTCAAAATATACTCGGAACGGTGGCTATCAGTACCCTTGGGCGCTCTCCAATAAAAAGTTTTTTTGGCTACGGTGGCACAGCATTGACTTTCGGTATAGGGCAAGCTTATAAAATAAGCGATGAATTTGCCGTAGACGGCGGCAGCTATATGCTTCCTTTGAGTTTGACTGTTGATCATAGAATTGTCGATGGGGCAGAAGCGGCAGCAATTTTAGAGGATATGCACGACGCTATAGCGTCAATTATAACTCTGCCTGAGGCGTATCATGCTCTCTGATGTCATACCTGTCTGTGTGTACCCGAACGGTGACGGCTGGGAGCAATTCGCTAATGAGCTGAACAGCGATTTGGGAATTATATGCGCCGAAATTGAGGATTGGGCTGACTATTTGCCTCTTGACGATCAGCTTGTCATTGCCGAACGACAGCTCTCTTCATTTCTTTTACATAGATCCGTCGGTTACCTGCACGATATTGCCTGTAAAACGCTCAACATGCATGTGGAGCCGTCGCTATTTCGGGACGATTATGGACGACCCAGAACCAACGTGGGGGACATAAATTTATCACATTCTTCAGGGAAAGTAGTTCTCATCGCGGCACCACATCATTCCGTCGGTATCGATATAGAACCCCGTGGCCGTTGCTTGCCGGAAAAATCATTCCATGCCTGGAGCAGGGATGAGGAACGTGCCTGGATTGCAACAATTGACCCAAAGCAGCGTACGGCGTCTATAGTCTGGTTATGGACAGCCAAAGAGGCGTACGCTAAGGCTATAGGTCTTGGTCTGAATTTGCCCTTTCGGAAGATAATTGTGAAGCCAGGCCGTCCGTCCGGTCATATTGGTTTAGCAAGTGACGCCTTCGGAGACGAAGAATTGGATGATATCGTCACCTGGTCTGACATCATCCCCGGCTTTATAGTCTCTTCTGTCAGGATATCACATGACAAAGCATATGGCATAAGGCAGTCTGTCGGAGCAAATCGAGATTTGGGTAGTTTTTGTAATATCGGGAAGGTCCGTAATGTCAGAAAATAAATATGACTTATGTATTGTAGGCGGTGGGCCGGCCGGCATGACGCTGGCGGCATTTGCAGCACGCATGGGGTTAAGCTGTGTGGTTATAGACGCCCGCTCATCTGCTCATAGCGAATTTCGTGGTGAGTCAATAGCCCCTGACGCCGTATGGGTTTTGAGATATTTGGGGATTCTGGATAAAATAGCGCCTTCTGAGACATTGGATATTGTGGGATTGCGTTTGTCCGACGGGGGCAAGCAAGTGCTCGGTATAGATTTTGCCGAGTTCCCCTATCCTGAGGCAAACCCGGCAGAAATTCCACAGCAGCTTTTATTATCCGCTCTGGAGACATTGGTAACAGAGAAAAGCAACTGCTTGGTCTATAGAAATACGCGGGCCGTGCAATTACTGAGAAGTCAAGACGGAACCGTCACGGGAGTTTTCGCTTCCGATCAAGACAGAAACAAAGAAAAGTTTTATGCCCGTCTTACCATAGGTGCAGACGGCAGGTATAGTACTATGCGCAAACTTTCCGGAATCCAATCTCAGGAATTGGCATTGGAGCGCGATTTCTTATGGTTTAAGATGACCTATCCGGAAGCATGGAAAGCAGGTCCTTTATTCTATAGAGTCAATCTAAAGGGCAATCAACAAGCAGTAGCAATACCCACGGTGCCAAATTTAGTGAGAGTGGGCATCAATATCCCCAAAGGCTCTTTAAAAAGCATGCGTTCCAATGATATTACTGTCCTCCATGACGTTGTTGGCAATTTGATTCCGGAGTTGCTGCCTACGGTAAGGGAGGAAATACGGTCTTGGTCCGATACCCGGGTACTCGATATTTTTACCACTTATGTCAAAAAATGGTATATGCCGGGCATGATACTTATCGGCGACGCCGCTCACACCCTGTCGCCCGTTTTAGGGCAGGGCATTAGCCATGCCATCTGTGACGCCGCCCTGCTGGCATTCCTCATAAAAGATAACATCGATCAGAGCTCAGAAGAAGTACAACAAGTTTTATCCGACTTTCAAAAGGAACGCGAACTTTCTATAGAAAGAGCACGCAAATTGCAATTGCGGCAGGAATCTCTTTTTAAAGCAAAAGGATTATTTCCCACGCTGGGAAGGCGTCTGCTCTATAGAGGAATGAATATGTCGACTGCGGCCAAAAGGAAAATATGGGGTAATTTGTACTATGCCGAACAACGAAATGGACTGATCAAACACTATATCGAGACTGAGTGCTATCCGGTACCAGCCGAACCGCCTTTATTTGCAGAGGAGTAGACCCCGGAATGAATGCTTCGCTGGAAGAATTAAAACAATTTTCGGTCTTACATGCCAGAGCTCAGGGCTTAAGCAGAAGCTATTGCAAAACTGTTCTTGGTCGTATATCCGAACCTTTTGGTATAGGTAAGTCTACATGGGGTTTCGAGTGGCACCAAGAAGCACAAAGCTTATTTTTATCCGGTAATCACAAAGAAGCATTGCGCTGTGCCATTATGGGGCGTTTCCCGTATCCATGTGATGCAGAGAGATATCGCTGCGATCAATTTTCGCGTCAAATCTTTAAGTCACTACGCGGGGAATACGGAAACTTTCAAGATTTAATCGTCAAAAGCCCTCAAGGCAATTTTACTGCCTATGTTACGGATTCTATATGGAATAAAAAAACTTCTCTAAAAGGAGTCGATCCCGGTAAGAATCTGATCTTGGCTATTGGCGGGATCGTCTCGCCAAAAGAGCAGTGGGGACAATTTCTTGGATTTTCCAAAATCCTTAACACACAAATGGCTGTCGTTGAAATGCCGGGAGTCGGAGAAAACTATATTCAGTATGCTCCCGACAGCTACAAAATGTTTGCCTCACTGATAGATGCCTTAAATATAGAAAGTGATACCAATGTGCATGTTATAGCGATGAGCTTTGGGGGGCATTCGGCACTTCGGTATGCCACAAATGACCATCGCATAAAATCAATTACGACGGTAGGTGCCCCCATACGAGATTTCTTTTTGACCGGAGTGCATTCTTGTCCCGATCTGACGCGCGATATCCTGTCTCACTTGATAGGGGCCCAAGATGAGAAACTTGTTGAAATATTAAAGTTATTTGCGATATCGGATATGGATTTATTTTCCGTAAACGCAAGGATCAATTACATGAGATGTGGATCCGACGAAATTATTCCCTCAAGTGATTACGACATTGCCCTAGAAGCATGCAGGTATTTTTATGGGCGTCACACAGAGGATGTTCACGGAGCTCCCAATAATGTAAAAGCCACACAATTTTGGGTTATGAAGAATCTGTCTTCAGCCACAAAAAGCAGACGTATTCATATTATGTCAACTTTGCTCCAAAAATTATTTGATGCAAAAAGTGTTTTAACTTTCCGAAGACAGGGGTTTTGACATGGAAAAAGATTTAACAATTTTTTGTTTTCATCATGCCGGTGGAGCAGCAAGCTCGCTTGCCCTGTTGGGCCGGGATCTTTTGCAGGTGGCAGAAGTCGTTTTAATGCAACAACCCGGGCGCGAGGCACGTATCGGCGATCCGGCTCCCACACATATAGACGAGGCTGCTCAGGATGCCTTGGGCTGTATACGGAACAGGCACGGGCTGTCCGGCCGCTATATATTATTTGGTCATTCAATGGGTGGATTGGTAGCGCATAGGGTAGCTGAACTTATCTGTGATGCCGGTTACTCACCGCTGGGACTTGTCGTAAGCGCTGTCTGTCCCCCGGATGACCTATACACCAAACTCTCGTTTGACATAGACCTTGAAGGCAACGTCTCGGGCTTATTAGATTTTATGTGCAGCTTTGCCCCTATTCCTGAACGATTGATGCATGAAAAAGTCTTGCTTGATATTCTACTGGAGAGGTTTCGTAATGATATAAGTGTTTGCCGAAGTGCTATCAGGGATATAAGTCCTTTACATTTTCCAATATACGCAATAGCCGGCTTGCAGGATACACACTCGCCTCCTGAGGTTATGGCTGGCTGGCATAGAGCGACAGATTCCTTATTCATGCTAACTAAATATATAGGCGGTCATTTTGATCTTCTTCAGGAGCCATCAATCATTACACAGGCGATTAAAGCACTGCTTATTATAAGCAGAGAGAATGCATTGATAAATTAATAACTGCATGTAAAAAATAATTTTAATCTATATAAATTTCAGAACAAAAAGGAGAAAACCGGCTATGATAAAGCGATTTTTAGGAGCAGTTTTACTGCTGGTTCCACTGGGGGTAGCGATGGCATTACGAGATGAAAAAAGCTGGCCTTATTGGTTGGGTATCCTGGCTCCCGACCTCTCATTGGTCATAGGGTATAGCCATAACCTCGAAAACGGTGTGATTCGTAAAAAAGCCGTTCCAATTTATAACACCGTGCATTCTCCGCTTCTCCCTCTGGTCATGATACTGGCTTCTTTGGGGAATTCAAATATTGCAATGGGAGTCTCACTCGGATGGCTATCACATATAGGCTTAGATTGGATTTTTGGCTTTGGTAAGCGTAATAACGAAGGAGCACTCCTGTAATGAGTGAAGCCAACGATTTTTATTTAGGGCGAGTAACAGCACCTTCAAGTGGTCAAATTGAAATAGAAACAAATGCCGTTATCACCGTGAGCCGGCAAGTACAAGTTGCCTCCTCGCCAGAAGCTATTTGGGGGTTGCTTATTAATTTTGCGAAATGGCCTGATTGGAATTCGAAAGTAACCAAAATTAAAGTTTACGGAGAGAACTGCCCCGGAACTGTCATCAGATGGAAAATCGATCATGTAAAAATTAAATCTGTTTTGCAATCTGTCGTTCCGTGTAAAAAACTCAGTTGGTCAGGAAAAGCCATCGGTATCAAGGCTATTCACACGTATCAATTAAAAGAAGCCAATTATGCAACGCTCGTAGAATCTACAGTTCACTGGAGCGGTATTTTACCTAAACTTCTAACAAGGCATATGAAAAAAAGATTGGAAGAATCTGTATCATACGGGCTGGAGTCACTGTGTAGAGCGTCAGCAGAAATTGTGTAGTAGAAGATGCTTACATCGCCGATTTGTGAGCATAAGTTTTGATTGAATCGACCAGGTATGTAATGGCTTATCAAAGATTACATATAAAGAAACAGCTATACGATACCTGCATTGCGGCATCAGTAATCGTCAGCTATCTTTTCATGACTTTTTTGCAAGAGAGAGAATGGCGCTGACTATCTTCTCCGGCGTTGGCGGACAGCCGGGTATAGCGGCGTCTACCGGTAATAATTGACTGACTCCCAAGCCTGTTAACTCAGAATTACCAAGCAATCCTTCTCCGATTGCGCAATTTCCAAGTGCAATGACCTTTTTTGGTTCCGGCATCGCCGAATGAGCTGCCAGTAACGGCTCACGCATTCCGCTCGTGACTGATCCGCTGACAAGCAGAATATCGGCGTGCCGCGGAGAGGATACCAGAGAAAGACCAAACCGTTGGATGTCATGATACGGAGACGAAAGCAGGTTGAGCTCGTGTTCACACCCGTTGCACGATCCCGCATCACAATGCCGGATGGCGAGACTTTGTCTGTTACCCGGTCCTTCTGTGCGATGTTCTTTCCTGAAATTTTGAAGCCTGCGAATTAAGACAATCATCAGCGATCACTGCAGGCATAACAGAGCTCGAAACTCTTATTTATAAGAGGGAAGTCGGGAAGTAAATTGCCAACCGCTGCATACGCGACAGCAGACCAATTTGCGTATGACCCTGTACGCATGTGTAACCTTTCTATCCGTCCCTCACTTGCTTCCACGATGCACAAGGTACGACCGCGTGCGCTTTCTGTAATCCCGATTCCCAATGGTTTGGGTTCGCAAGCCGTTTCTTCATCCGTCAAAATATCGGTTTTACGAATAAGTCTAAAAATTATTTCAGTGGATTGTAAGAATTCCAAATAGCGCTGCTCCAATCTTGACCTGACATCTCCCTTGGGGTTTTCCGGAATAACTGCTTCGAAGTTCTCGTAGTCAAGCTTTGTCGAATGGGCACGAAAGTCTTCTTTTAGTCCGGCGGCTCGTGCTGCGGGTCCTACCGCCCCCAGACGCCTGATTTGTGCAGTATCCACAACTCCGACGCCTTCAAGCCGCGCCGCAAAGGAAGAGTTAAAAATTAACTCTCGCCATGCTTCTTTTGCTCGGAGTCGAACAGATTCAAGTTCAGAGCGTATATTTTCAATATTGTCAGCGGTAAGTACCGGTTTTATTTCACCTATATCAATTGTCCCGGATAAATACCTATGCCCGGTTAGGGAAAAGTTTAATCTGCGAATACGTTCACTCAGCACAAGAAAGATTTGGTTACCTAACGACATGCCAACGCCGGCACAGATGGCCGCAATATCATTGAGATGGTTCCAGAGCCGTTCGAGTTCGAGCAGAACGGTTCGCAATATGCGTAGTTTTGCGGAAGGAATGTATCCGATTATCTCTTCACAAGCCTGAACATATGCCAAAGCGTTAGCGACTGAGCACCCCATGCACATTCTCTCTACGTATCGTTTCCCCTCGTGTAAAGTTTTGTTTTCTGCGGCAATTTCAAGACCTCTGTATTTATAGAACAGTTGAGTGTCGAGAAAAAGAATTCTATCTCCTATAACATGGAAACGAAAATGTCCCGATTCAATTATCCCAGCGTGGATGGGGCCAACGGCAATCTGGTAGACGTCGGATCCCTTGACCGCTACCGTCCAATGGTCCGATATTGGGTCGTGCTCAACCAATGGGCGAAGCGGGCTATGCCCATTGAAGCTTATTTGATACAGATCATGGGCTTCTCGCTCATCCCAATTTGAAGGTACCAGATCTGCGATAGAGGGTGCTTCCCCCGATTGAACTTGGCACTCTAATATTTTCAAGGCCCCATTTGGACTGATAAAAACAGCTTTTACGCTTCCGGATAGTTTAGTGGCATACAATCCCCCAAAGGTATAGTCGTTGTTTAGTAGTTCGGCTACCTGATTTCGAAATGTGTCGGTCATACCAAAGCCTTTATAAAATGACTTGAAGGCAACCAAAACGCAACAACTGTCAGTCCCAATAATGCAATGACGACAAAAAAGAAGGATAGGTATTCTATTCTTGTGAATCTTACGTTAACCCTGTGAGCAAAACTTTTTCCGGCCAAAAGTTCTATCAACGAGTGAGAAATTCCCAAAAATACCAGAGCCAACAGCAATACCGCAATGACAGCTGCAACTGCATGACCGGATTCAATTCCCCCAAAGACAATAAAAACTTCACTAATGAATAGTGGCGAAGGCGGAATAGCTGCCAATGTACCAAGTGCGGTTCCCATGGCAACTCCCAAGGCAGGTGAGCTTCTGGCAATTCCGGATGCAGTGTGTCTATAGGCATTTGGCTCATGGCGAAACAGTGGTGTAGATGTATAAAACCCATATGATTTTGCAATAGCGTGTCCTAAAATGTGAATAACGACTCCAGCGATAGCAATCGGATTACCGAATCCGATACCAAGTGCCAGTATCCCCATATTTTCCAGACTGGAATACGCCAGCATTCTTTTCCAAGGAAGGGATTGCCATAGAAACGGAATGGCTATGGCAATGGATAAAATTCCAAAAAGAATAAATATTCTTTGGGCACTTTGCCTGCCTATGATTGCTCCAAAGCCGATTTCGAATCGCCAAGCTACGATTAATACCGTAGGAAGTAAAGCCGCCGACAACATTCCGGATACCGGCGGCGGGGCTTCTGAATGCGCATCAGGCAACCAATTGTGCACCGGAGCCCAACCGATTTTTGTTGCCAATCCGGAAGCAATGATGATGTAGATAATCATCGCCTCCTGATGCGAACCGGAAAAATCGTGCATCGCACTCCAAGTCATACCGTTTAAACCAAGTACGGGAATCTTTGATGCTAAAAGACTTATACCTAAAAGCGCCACGCCAAGGCCCATTGATGTAAGTATTAAATACTTCCAGCCTGCTTCAAGAGCACGTTTTTTGCCGCTAAATCCGACCAGCAATGCAGACATTGCAGTCGTAGCCTCAATTAACAGCCATGCAAACCCTATATTTGCAGCCATTGGAACCGCAAAAGTTATTGCCCAAAAAAGAAAAATTCCTATATAGTAAGCGCGTATTCTTCGATGTTCCCCAACTATCGAATCCTTTTGAGTTTTCATATATTGAAAAGATGCACCAACACTCAAAGCACCTATGATGGAGATAACTGCAATAGTGATTGCACTTCGATAGTCAAGAATAATCCACTTGTTATCGAATTGTAAGCGTCTGTCTAATATAAGGAGTGATGACAATAAGATTCCAAAACAGCCGGTACCTATTCCCGCAATTTTAGAAAAGATGAGTATTTTTTGTTCTGAGAGAAAGCAAATTAACAATGCGCACAGTATAGGGCAACCAACAGTCGCTGCAGCCAGAATTTCTATAGAGCGGACATCAGTCACGCAGACTCCTCAGTGCTCCGGCATTAGCAGTGCCAAATTCAGAAAATATGCGAAAATGAAAAGCACTTGCCACTAAAGACATGAGTATTAAATCTAAGGTGACTCCGATTTCAATAAATAAGGAGGAGCCTCCCGGTATCACCAAAGCCGATAAAGCCAAACCATTCTCTATAAGAACTATGCCCAGCACTTGCAAAAGTGTAGCTCGCCGAGTTATTACAGTAACGACCCCAAAGACCACTAATACCAGTACCGCTTTACTCGTATCAGGCGTTACTAGGGTAGTACTGCCAAATAACCAGATCAAAGCCAAACTCAATGAAATTGCAATTCCCGCACGACTCAGAGGTCCGATACTTGCTATGACCGGGGTAACTTCATGAGTACGCCTAATTAAATATATGTACAGGAAAGCAAGCCCAAAGGCTCTGAGAGCAAGAGCTCCTGCAATGATTAATCTATCGATTGAGTTGGCTTCGCTTATGGCGAAACCAACAAGTATTAATGCCTGAGCAGTAACTAAGCCAACGGCTACGGTTCTTCTCTTCACCATGACTTCAGCCAGTCCCAGTAAAATCATAAGCCAGATCACAAAACCGTTCAACTCGGCACCTTCAGAGCTAAAATTCCCATAAAAGCCAGGATCGTTCCCAAACCCAGAAAACGCGGAACATTAAGAAGCCTCATCTTGACTATCGTTGACTCAACAATTGCTAATATTATGCAAATTGCTATTACTGTCAACGGTAAGCAGAGCAGCTGCAAATAAGCATTTTGAAAGTGTGGCAAAAATATTTCAGATAGCATCACAAGCATTATCCAATGCTTGACTCCGCCGGACCATTGCAGCATGGCTAAGTCACGTCCGGCGTATTCCAATGTCATCCCCTCGTGGATCATTGTCAGCTCTAAGTGGGTATCAGGGTTGTCTACGGGCTGGTGCCCGGTTTCGGCGATGACTACTAAAGAAAATGCTGCCAGTGCTAATGAAGGGGCGGGTGATGACCAAACGTGAAAAAGTGAAATGCGAGATATCATTACTTGCATATCGGTAGATCCGGCAACGAGTGCAGCCACGGACAATGAGATGAGCATGGCAGTTTCTGTAAATATCGAAATTGTCAAATCTCGGCTTGCCGCCATCAAAGAAAAGCCATTACGCGTATCCCATGCAGCAAGCACCAGCGCCAGGCGTGATAAAGCAAGAACTCCTCCAAGAACGAATGCGTCATGCCCCACACCCCAATTGGGTCCTAAAGAACTAACCGGAACGACCAATACGGCCAGCCCCATGCTTGTCGCAACGACCGACGGGGCGATGCGGTAAGTAAGGGTGCTATTTGAAACTGATACAGTCGACTTATTCCATAAGCGTCTTAAATCTCTATATGGCTGAAGTGAACCAGGCCCGACTCTTCCCTGAAGCTTTGCTTTGAGGCTTTGAATAAACCCGGGAATCAGCATAGAAGCAACCAAACCACCAAAGAGCTGTACGAGACCTGCAGTAATCGAGGTAAAGTGCATTATAAAATCCCCAACCTAAAAGCTATTAGCAGTACAAATATCAACCCTATAAGATAAGCGGCATAAGAACCAAGGCTTCCGCTCTGCACTCTTCTAATGATGGTGGCGACTTTCATAAACCAAGTACTGATAGGTGAATACAATTTTGATTCGATTAAATGAGGCACCTCTCCTTCGTATTCGATACTCTGTGTGATGCCAAGTTCTTCAACCCGGGTAATTTTTCTGGTCGGCCTTATAATCGGTTCCAGGATCATTCTCGCAGGTTTTGTAAAACCTGAGCCCGACCAGTAGAGTTTGCTTGTCAATTTTTGCCCACACAACCAGGTGGGTGCGGCTTTTGCCGACCTGTTTGACCTTAAAAGGAATAGTACAAAGGTCCCAGAAATCAATATTGCACCAAGGCAAAGAGGGGAGAGGGAGCCTGTGCCAGGAAGATTTAATACAAGTAGCGAAACTTTATTCGAAGACCACGGTGCTATTTGCATTAGTCGACCAAAATATAATGCCGGAATTAACCCTAAAATAATACATAGTAAAGCAAGAAATAAGGTACTTATTCCCATGAGAAGGCTGTCTGAACTCTCTTTTTTGCGAGGGAACTGTTCCTTTCCGAGAAGTACTAAACCAATAACTTTTGTAAAACAAAAAAGTGCTAGGGTGACCGTAGCAGCCATTGCCACCAGTGAAATAGCTCCAATCGTGCCGTCGGCAAAATTCCCATATGTTGATACATGAATTAATGACTGAATCGTCAACCATTCGGATATAAAGCCGTTCAAAGGCGGTAAACCAGAAATTGCCATGACTCCGATGAAAAACGATACCCCAACGACCGGTAGTGAATGAACCAAGCCGCTGAGCCGGTCAATATGCAATTGTTTCGCGGTCTTTTCAAATGTCCCAGCCGATAGGAATAAGAGTGATTTAAAAATTGAGTGATTTATTATATGTAGTAGTGCTGCAGCCAGTGCTATCGCTGCCCAATCATTTTTTCCGTGTGCGGTCAATGCCAAACTTGCTCCAAGTCCAAGAGTAATAATGCCCATATTCTCAATGGAGCTCAGTGCCAAGAGTTTTTTTAACTGGCGTTCAAAAAGTGCATAAACAACTCCCCCTACTGCCGATACAGCACCCAAGGTCAGGACGACGATTCCTACCCAGACCGGTAATGGCCTACACCAGTAGACGAGTACCCGAATCAGTAAGTAGATCGGTATATTGATCATGACCCCACTCATCAGTGCCGACACCGGAGCGGGAGCTGCGGGATGTGCTCTGGGCAGCCAAACATGCATGGGCATAAGTCCGGCTTTAGTTCCCATTCCAATCAGTGAAGAGAGGACTATGGCAATTTGAATCGGAGAACCCTCATGTAAGTGAGTTCCTCCTCCCATGACACCATATTTAGCAAGCAGAATGACTGCAATCCAAGTGCCAACGCCTCCAATATGCGTGATAGCCACGTAAATAAAACCGGAACGCCTTACTGATTTATCATTACCATGCGCAATAAGGATAATGGAGGCAGGAATTATTGTCATCAGTTCCCAACCGCCCAGTAGCGTTATGGGATCTCGTGCACATACAGTTCCGGCCAATATAATTATAAATGCAGCAGACAGACAGGCTATAACTCGATCCCGCTTTGAATCTGAATCCAGATAGCTGCCGGAGAATACAAGTACCGGTATGGCTACAATTCCAAGTACTATTAAAAATAAACCACTAAGAGGATCTATGCCGAACTGTGGATGAAATTTATCTGTAAATTGAGCTCCGCTATCTTCTCTGGAGGCAACTACAAAGATTCCGACAATGGTGAGCAGTAATGACCCAAAACTTTGTACGAAAAAGGCAAGCTTGAAGAGTTGCTTTACTAATACAAGACCTCCGCCTATAAAAATTACAGCAAGGCTCAATAGCAGAATATCAAAGATCATGTTGAACGAAGTTCACGTAGAATCGACTGCTGACTGATCAGTTGAGCTTCTACGATCGCCCTTCCGGCCTCCAAAAGACTGAATACTTTATCGCTTGTAATGTGATAGTAAATTGTAGTTCCATCTCTTCTGGATTCGACAAGTCCAACTTTTCTAAGCGCCGATAAATGTTGCGACGTTCCCCCGGAATCAAGACCCAATTCTTCTTGAACGGCTCCAACCGCTCGTTCGTCTTCTCGTAAGATTTCCAGAATTCTCACTCGTGCCGGGTGTCCCAATACCTTGAATAGATTGGCTTTAGCAATATATACAGGCCGGATCTCTCGTTTAGCGCTATCCATAATGTTTATTATATCTTAATATTATTGAAGATTTTAATTTATTGAGATTAGAGATGAGTTTTATGCCTCCTTAGAATTTTTAGGGGTATAAAAAGTGCTGTTTCGGATATGTCGGCATAAATGTGCTAGAGACTCAAATTGCTTCTCTATGGACAGCAGTCTCTAACCACGCAGTCCAATATGACTTTTGCCGAAACCTGTTTCATCTGGCCGAAAGGAATCAGAGGAAAGAGAGAGATAGGAAAAACGTTAACTTCTTGAATCTCTTACGACAAACCGGATCCGTTGAGGAGTTGATGTATGTAATAGAAATATTTGGAGCGGGTGACGAGAATCGAACTCGCGTTCTCAGCTTGGGAAGCTGATGTTCTGCCTCTGAACTACACCCGCAAATTTTAATCCTTTTGGAGCAATACATACTATAGTTTATTTTGACTTCAAAACAAACGGACTAAAAATATTTATTTATGGAGAGCCATGATTTGTTCCGATAAATCCATCAGGGAACTTGTTGCTTCCGGAGCAATTGTCATCGAGCCTTTTGACGACTCCTGTGTGCAGCCCTCTTCCGTGGACTTGCATATAGGCAACCACTTTAGGATCTTTCGAAATCATACTCTGGAGGTTATTGATGTCAAGGAAAATCAGGAAGAGTTGACCGAGTTGGTGACGATGCCAGAAGATGTCGCTTTGGTGCTGCACCCGGGGGAGTTTGTGTTGGGTGCAACTTCAGAGCGGGTGGCATTACCTGACAATATTGTGGGCAGACTGGAGGGAAAATCCAGTTTGGGAAGACTCGGGCTTTTGATTCACTCCACGGCCGGTTTTGTCGACCCCGGTTTTGACGGACACATTACTCTTGAACTCTCCAACGTGGCCAACCTCCCGATTAAGCTTTATCCCGGTATGAAAATAGGCCAGATCAGTTTTTTGATGATGACCACTCCGGCTGATACTGCTTATGGAGCCGGTGTTCTCGGTTCCAAATACCAAAACCAGGTAGGGCCCACCCCCAGTCGTTATTTTGAAAACTTTTCCAAAGACAAAGAATAAAACTTTATCTAATCTGGAATTTTAGAGCTGCTCCAAGGTAGGCTCCTGACTTATGGAAGCTTCTTCTTGGGTAGCAAACTGTGTCATATACAGTTCTGCATACAGCCCGCCCAGTTTCAACAACTCTTCGTGACGTCCTGTTTCCACAACCCTTCCCCCGTTGACGACTATGATCTTGTCGGCTTGCTTGATGGTGGAAAGCCTGTGGGCTATCACTATAGACGTTCTGTGTTCCAGTGCTTTTGAGAGAGCTTTTTGTACTGCCAACTCGGATTCTGAATCCAAGTGTGCCGTTGCTTCATCGAGTACCACCACATCCGGTGCTTTTAGCAGCAATCTGGCAAGGGCTATTCTCTGCTTTTCGCCTCCCGAAAGGCGATACCCTCTGTCTCCGACCACGGTGTCGAGGCCCTCAGGTAGGCTTTGCACGAGATTGATAATCTGGGCAGCCTCTAAGGCTTTCAACATTTCTTCGTCTGTGGCGTCTTCTTTGGCGTAAGCAAGGTTTTCCCGGATGGTTTCGTGAAAGAGGTGGGCGTCTTGGGTGACCACGCCCACTCTTTGGCGAACCGAAGACAGAGTGGCGTCTTTTAAGTCTGTGCCTGATATTGTGACGCTTCCGGAATCCGGGTCATAGAGGCGGGGAATCAGATGGGATATGGTTGTCTTACCTGCTCCGGACGGTCCCACCAAAGCCACCATCTGACCGGGTTCGGCAACGAAAGAGACGTCGTTGAGCACCTGATTGTTGGGAGTCTGATCTAAAGTTGCCACGGATTCAAGTGAAGCAAGCGAGACTTCGTCTGCTCGCGGGTAGTGAAAGTCTACGTGGGAGAACTCGACTTTTGCCGGTCCGGGCAAAATGTCCACGGCACCCGGCTTGTCTTTTACCATGGGTTCCAAGTCCAAGACTTCAAAAATTCTGTCAAAGGAGACAAGGGCTGTCATCAGGTCAATCTGTACGTTGGAAAGAGAGGTAAGAGGGGCGTAAAGCCTTGTGAGATAAGTGCCCAACGCCACGACGGTACCTATCTCCAAGATACTGTGTACTGCCAATACGCCCCCCCAACCGTAAACTATGGCGGTGGCAAGAGAGGCCACCGTGAGAAGGGCAACCAAAAATGAGGCCGTATACATGGCCTGGCTTACGCCGATGTCTCTTACCCGACCGGCTCTTCCGTTAAAAAGATGGGACTCTTTGGAGGGGTTGCCGAAGAGCATCATCAAAAGTGCTCCGGATACGTTGAAACGCTCGGTCATGGTGTTGGTCATTTTGGCGTTCAGATTGTATGACTCTCTGGTGATGATCTGTATTTTTTTTCCTATCCATCTGGCCGGTATGATAAAGAGGGGGAGTAAGGCAACGGCTACCAGGGTAATTTCCCAGGACAAAGTAAACATGGCTGCCAGAATGATGATCACTGTGACGAAGTTGCCTATCACGGAGGAAAACAAATTGGTAAATGCGGATTGTGCATCCAGGATGTCGTTGTTCAGTCTCGACACCAACGCCCCTGTCTGTGTACGGGTAAAAAACGCTAAAGGCATTCTCTGGATATGGGCAAAGACTTTACTGCGCATATCGTAGATCAGTCCTTCCCCGACTACAGCGGAGACGTATCTCTGCCATAGGGTCAGTCCCGCACTCACTATTGCCAGAACACCGGCTACTATTGCCCATCCGATGATGACACGGGAGTCATGACGGGCGATGCCGTCGTCGATGATCGCCCGATAGATCAAAGGACTGGCGGCACTGGCAACAGCGCTCAGAATAATCAGGAATAGATAGAGGGAGAGTATTTTTGTATAGGGTTTACCGAAGTTGACGATACGCTTTACCGTTCCTTTGGGAACCTGACTGTTTTTTACCGAGTCATCGCGACGAAAAGTACGCATCATTTGCCAGGCGCCCAGCTGCCCGCCGCCTCCGCCCATGCCCCCTACGCCACCAAGGCCTCCCATGTTGGCCATTCCTCTTGCCATCACAACTCCCGTAATCGTCTTTGTGAACTATTTTAGCTTAACTAAAAATTTCTTATGCATCCAAGTTTAAATCCCTACGCGGGTACTGCAAAACAAAGTTTTCATCCGCCGGATAAGCCTTTATTTGCGCTAGCCTTGGTGTATGGCAGCCGATGCGCTCTATAATCAATCCATACCGAGGCCCAAAGATCACTACGTGCGGGTAGTTCCCAAATGGACAGGGCATCTATATGAACTAAAGAAACATCTTGACACAGATATGCTGTTGAGAGTGTCGGACAAACTGACTTCCGATGTGAAGTCCGCTTCTTGGAGAGCCCAAGACGAGGGTAACACCATTTTAGTTGACGACAACTCTTATGCCGTAGTCGTGCCGCTGGTACTGATTGATGAAGAAATCTTTATAGTACTTACCAAACGGGCCGGGCACATGGAAGCCGATCCGGGACACGTGGCTTTCCCCGGTGGAAAACTGGAATCAGGGGAAAATTTTCTTGCTGCGGCACTGCGTGAAACATACGAAGAGATCGGTTTAGATAGAAAAGACATAGAGAGAACGGCTTTTCTCGGTGTTTTTGAGCGCCCTCTTTCTGAGGCACAAAGGAATCCGTCCGGTAGCACCTCCAAACGTACTCCTGACACGGCATTTATCGAAGACAATTCCCGCTTATCCGTACACGGCAAGCAAACGATAGCGGCTTTTATGACGTTGTTGAAATGTCTCCCCGATTTTAAACCGAACCTGAGTGAAGTAGAGAAAATCTTTTTGTTGCCGCTGGCCGATTTGCTGGAAGAAGACCTGGCTTGGGATGAAATCTGGTCTTGGCCGGATGGAAGCAAGTCAGAAATCCATTTTTTTTCAGAACCAAAGGTCCTCGGGCGGGATCTAATTTGGGGTCTGACAGCCAGAATCGTAACCGAGTTGCTAGCCGTTTTGGTCGACTGTCTGGAGGTATAGCAGCTACTTTTGTCCTGTTCTCTGTCTTGACAAAAAGTGCAGGACTGTATTTTAAGATACTGTTAGGGCACCAAAATCGACGGAAAGTCTAAGATTGCCCCGGATAAAGGTATTATCATGTGAAATGAAATACGCAGCTTGTCCACATATCAAAGCGGGTTGATCTTTTGCGCAAAAATGTAAAAATTACCTTCAAGCCGTCAAAAGTATACTTGAGCGCAGTTTGTCTGATCTTTTGCTTTATCGAGCTCTGGTCCCTGGCCACACCGCTGTTTGCCGGCCCGGATGAACCCGTACAGGTCATCAAATCCTATGCTGTGGATCACGGCCAATTACTCGGACAACTGGATACCCAACCGGGTCAACAGGAATTTGCTCTGGTAAACGTGCCGGGTTTCTACTCGGTGGACAGGGCGATCCCAAAGTGTTTCGATCACCACAGTGCCGTGCCTGCATCTTGTGCTCCGCCCCCCAGTACTACTTGTTACCATCCGGTTGGCAGTACTGCGCCACCCTGCGGTGTAGCGTTTATTTATAATGCCAGATATCCGCCGCTGTATTACTTGATTATCGGTATCGTCAGTTTTCTTCCTCCCGGAAAAGCGGTTTTATACCTGATGAGAGCCCTTTCTGCGCTAATCGAGGCCGCCTTTTTGGCTCTGGCGATAACTTGTGCGCTTTGCTACTCCTCACGTCCCTTGATAGTGCTGGGCGTAGTTGTGGCTATGACGCCCATGGTGATTTATCTTGGAGGTATCGTAAATCCGGCTTCTTTGGAGATATCTACCGGGTTAGCCACTTGGACAACGGGCATTATTTTAGCAACGGATCGCCGGTGTAAAAATAGACGAACTCTTTTGATCTCTCTTGGGATTTCGGCATCAATTATGGCGCTTTCACGTCCCATTTCTCCATTTTGGCTGGCCCTTATAGCAGTATTTGTGATCTTGGCCGGTGCAAAAGACACGGTCATTTCTCTCATGAAAAGACGTGACTTTCAGATCGTAGCGGGGGTAATTTTCTTTTTTGCTTTGCTGGCAACAATTTGGATCCTAAAAGAACACGCCACAGATGTTCTCTCCACATCCAGGGTGCCTGCCAGCGTATCGCTGATCAATATTTTGGAAGAGTCATTCCATCACAACGTCTACTATATACCCACCATGATCGGCGTGTTTGGCACGTTTGATACGTACGCTCCGGCCTTGGTTTACCTGTTGTATTATGCCATGATCGCAGTCATGTTCATTTTGGCCTTTGTGGTTGGCGACAAAAAGGATAAGTTCCTACTTGCGGCACTCCTGTTACTCATCATCTGTATCCCGGTGGCCATTTCTTCTTCGCAGGCACATCTCTATGGCTATACGTGGAACGGCAAAGACACTTTACCCTTTGCCGTAGGGCTGCCGGTGCTCTCCGCAGAAGTATTATTTCGACATTTTTTTAGGTCGGCTACTGTCGCAGCGGATTCTGATACAGCCTCTCCGGATACTCTTTTGTCAGAGGTGCCTGTGGACGGAGAAGAAGCAGTGTCCGGTGCCATGGTTCGCAGGAGTACTCCGACTCCTGCGTTTTGGAGACGGCTATCGGTCATGTTTCTTGTGATGATAGCTCTGGGTCAATTTTTGGCGTTTTATGAGGCCATACGTCGCTATGCAGCGGGGACCGGGGGCCCCGTATTTTCTTTTCTGCATTCCTCCCCATGGGACGCCCCATTGGGCAACGCTAGCCTTGTAGGTCTGTTCTTTTTGCTGTCGTGTGTGTTTGTGCTGTTGGGAACGGCAACGATACGGGGATTACTGGCAGATGAGACGATCTGATAATTTGACGATGTCCCGTCAGGCACGTCGTTTAGGTAGTAACGTGACTTTGTATCCGGTTGCACTGATGTAAAAATCTTTTGACAGAGTGCTCCGGCAGGTTTTGAATTTAAGACTGGAAAGGTAATGGAAGAGATAGAAATAGGCATAGGGAAGCGGGCAAGAATAGGATATGAATTGCGCGAACTTTCCATCATACCGTCGAGGCGCACCAGAGATATAGCAGACGTTGACGTATCCTGGCAGCTGGAAGGCTATAACTTTACTTTTCCCATTGTGGCAAGCCCTATGGACAGTGTAATGAGTCCGGAAAGTGCTGTGCACTACGGCGAGTTGGGCGGACTCTCTGTAATAGACCTGGAAGGTCTGTGGGTAAGGCACGAAAATGCTGCAGACTTGCTTGAAAAAATGTCTTCCATGACGCCAGAGCAGATGAATGACAATTTGCGACATCTCTATTCGGAACCGATAAAAAAAGAACTGATTACCGAGATTATCACGAAAGTAGTTGAATCAGGTCAAGTCGCCTGTGGGTCGGTCAGTCCAAAAAATGCCGCCTCACTGGTATCTGTGGCGGTGAATGCGGGCCTCGATATACTGCTGGTTCACGGCTTGGTAGTTTCTGCCGAGCACATTTCTTCTTCCCCGGATCCACTCGATCTCAGTCGTTTTGTGCGTGATTTGGATATTCCGGTTCTGATAGGGGGTTGTGCATCTTATCAGAGTGCGTTGCACCTGATGCGTACGGGTGCTTCCGGAGTGCTTGTGGGAGTGGGTGCCGGCAGTAGTTCCAGAAGTAAGGACTTTTTCGGACTCGGCGTACCGCAAGCCACGGCTATAGCCGATGTGGTAGGCGCCAGAACGAGACATTTGGAAGAAACGGGTTTTTACGTCCAGGTGATAGCCGACGGCGGCATGACAACAGCCGGGGATATGGCAAAAGCCATAGCCTGCGGAGCAGATGCCGTCATGGTCGGGCTTCCCCTTGCCAAAGCCAAAGAAGTCCCGGCGAAGAATTGGTATTTTGGCAGCTCTTTTCACCACGATGACTCTCCGCGCGGGATACTCTTGGAAACAAAAAACGACTTATCCATGCAAGAAATTCTCTTTGGACCGGTAAAGAGAAATGCCGGTGATACCAATTTGGTGGGAGCGCTGAAGCGCACCATGGCTACCTGTGGGGCACAGACCATAAAAGAATTACAAAAGACCGAATTGGTTGCAAACAAACAATACGTCGACAAGTAATATTGCAAAGGATATCGGCTACAAGATGGAAGAACAGCCAGCACGGGAATTTGCTCAGGAAGAGCTTGGGGCAGAGACTGGAGAAAGCGCCTTATCTCCTACGAAAGAAGCTGTATCTGATGTAGCAATGCCTAATACTGCGCAAAAAATGGGCTTTTTCAAAAAGCTACAAAATTATGTCATCCCCAAAAAAAGAGATTTTTTGGCGCTCTTTATTCTGCTCGTTGCCGCTCTTTTGTATTTGTCGCCGTCTTTGAAGGACGGCTATAGCTTCGGCCCCACAGATCTGGGGCAAACCCTTTCCGTTCTCTCCACACCCGGACCGGGTAAAACACTTGTGCACGATGTTGTAAACGGAGACATCATCACCCAAGGGGCGGCTTGGAACGCTCTCGACTGGAAGCTGGTGCATTCCGGCCAGATTCCCCTCTGGAATTCGGAGTCCGGTACGGGTCTGCCGCAGTTTTTGAACTTTGAATCAGCACCTTTTGCCCTTCCCACCCTAATCGGCTATCTTTTTCCGCTCTCTGTTTCTTTTTTGATAACCGTTCTCATGAAGCTCTTCATCGCCGGCAGCGGTGTCTATTTGCTTTTACGCTACCTGCGGGCCGGGATTTTGCCATCGCTGTTCGGAGCGCTAAGTTTTATGTTGTCCGGTCCTCTCACCGGATGGCTGGGTTGGTCAGTAAGCGGTCCTTTGGTCTATGCGGGTTGGATAGTGCTCGGCGGTTTACTTTGTTATAACGCCAAAGCAACTAAGCAGACTTTATCGATCGGGCTTTTTGCTTTGGCGTGTGCCTTTTGTATCTATGGCGGTTTCCCGGAAGACTATGTACTCATGGCCATTGCGATCATTCCGCTTTTTTTATTTGGCGGGATCGCTTTTTATGTCAGGTATCACCGTGCTGACTTGCGGGGGCTTTTCAGGATAGGTTTGGGTCTTGTCGGTGGGTTTTTCCTCTCCTCGCCTCTCTTAATTCCGGGCGTCTCAGTGCTCAAATCCTCCGTTCGAAACGTGACGGGAGCCGATATAGGTCTTCCCCTGCGGGCTGTGGCTCTCTTTTTTGCCCAAGGCTATTACGGTTTGCCCACTACCACCTCTACGCTGATTCACAGCAGTTATTTTGGGCCGTTGGACTACTTTGAAACAGCTTCCTATGTGGGAATAGCGGCAATAGTGTTTGCGATTATGGCAGTGCTGACGTTGTATAAGCGCCCTATCGTAACCGGTCTTTTTTTCTCAGGTATAGTGGTCTTTCTTGTCATCTTTGAGTTGGGAGCATCCGCTCCCGTGCAGCACTTGATTTCTGATCTTGGTCTGGGGGGAGTGGCGCTGCAAAGAGCGCTTGCACTTCTGGATTTCGTCATTGCCGTTTTGGCCGGGTTGGGTCTCGATGCTTTTTTGAAGAAGCCGTTTCATGGCAAGATGCAATATAAATTGTTGTTTTCTCTGGGAGTACCCGCCTTGGTGTTGGTCGTCTTATGGAGCAAAGCCGGAGTGGGGGCAGCCACGGTTACGGGCACTCCTTTTACGATAACTTCCGTACAGGCGTCTGCCGTAAGGCAAGGAGGGCTCCTTTGGCCTACTTTCACGCTGGCTCTGATTATTTTGTTTGATATGTGGCTCTTTATGGCGCATAAAAGCAAAGCAGAAAGTGCTAGGCACATGGCAATTGTCGGCAGTCTGCTTGTCGTCATTCAGGGAGGATTTCTAATTTTTGCCGGAACGGGAATCAACTCTTATGCCAAAACTCCCTATCCGGTAACTCCGGCTATAGCCAAATTGGAGAGTATAGTCAAAAATTCCCTTTTTGGCTTAGACGGCAACAATGCCAACTGCGGTACGAATCCGGTACCGCCTTGCGGTCTCAGGCAGTGGGAAGGCATAGGTCTTTACCCCGATATGAACTTAGGCTATTCCCTTACCGAACTGGCCATGCACGACCCCACTATCCCCAAGTCTTACTTTGATGCTTTCCCTGTGCCCAACAATGATCAGAACGGAGGCGGAACCAACCTGTTTGCTCCTTCTATAGACTCTAAGTCTTTGGCCATGCTTTACGGAGTTCGCTACGTCATCATTCAGCCCCCCAACCCGATCCCAAGGGGCATGAAGTACGTAGCCACCCTTACCAACGGGGGTGTCTCTTTGAAGATAGCCGAAGTACCGGAGGCGAACCGTTTTGAATTTGTCTACGACAAATCGGTGCGTAAAGAGATTCCCGGAAAATCGGCTAAGAAGAGCAGAATGGTTACCGAACAGACCACTGCCTTTTACTCAGGTTCTCATCCTAACGACACGACCTATACGCTCGACGTCCAAGCCAAGAAAGCGGGGGTCCTGTATATAAAAATAACCAACGTACCCGGTTGGCATGCTGTCATAAACGGTAAGAGTGTAGCGTTGCAAAAGTCGGCCGGAGATTTGATGCAGATCCTTTTGCCAAGCGGGCAAGACCATGTCACTTTGACCTATAATCCCTCCTCGCTTGATTTGGGCTATTATCTGGCTCTGGTGGCACTGATAGCTTTACTTTTGTCGTATCTGGGACAGGACTTCTACCGGAGAAGAAGTCTTGGTGCATCCAAAGCGACTTAATCTAGCAGATACGCGTATGTCTTCTTTCTTCTTCGGAAGTGCCGCCCCAAATTCCTCTGATGCTGGGGTCTGAAAGAGCTTCCTGTCGACACTGTTCCCTGACTTTGCAACCGGCGCAAATGGATTTCCCCTTTCGTGTGGGTTCTCCGCAAGCGGGAAAAAATAGCTCCGTTCCCATTCCTTTACAGGCAGCCTGATCCATCCATGAGTAGTCTTTTTTTACATAGGGACCACTGTGCAGAGACAGATCTGAAATGATCCTCTTGCCGTGGACAATCCGAATAGCATGTGATGACATGAGTGACTAACCTCCTTTGATCCCGTTATTAAGATCTCATAGATAAAACTTAATTTTTAGGGTATAAAGTCATATCGATTAGGTTAAACTTAAGATAATTCAGTCAAAATAGATATATTTGCATTCAAAGGTATAAAACAAGTGTCAGATAAAAAGCTTCTTTTGTGGGACATAGACGGGACTCTGATCAGTATCAGTTATTTGGGCGGTGAAATATTCGATCGAGCTTTTCTGCGAGCGCTCGACGTAAAGCCGCCACAGAGAGTTAATATGAGCGGCAAAACAGACCCGCAGATCGTGGCGGAGTACTTAGAAATGCTCAATTTTGATACTTCCGAGTTTGAAGCAATGACAGCTGAAGTGCTTGAATGTCTTCGTCTGGAGTTGGCAGTAGCAAAAGAAGAAGTTGCCAAAATCGGATCTCCCAAAGAGAACGCAGAGCAAATTCTGCAATATTTCTCCGGATCAGATGATGTGATCCAATCTGTTTTAACCGGAAATATTGTAGAAAATGCAAAATTGAAGCTAAATATTTTTGCACTTGATAAATATATAGATTTTGAATGTGGAGCTTTTGGTTCCGATCATATTGACAGAAAAGAACTTGTCGGTGTGGCTTTTGAAAGAGTAGAGGCCAAACACGATATTGCCCCTGACCCCAGAAGTACTTGGATTATCGGCGATTCTCCCAATGACTTCGCATGTGCCGCCGCTTCTGGTTTGCGTTGTATTTTGGTGGCAACCGGAAGGTTTGGTTTTGAGGAACTCTCAAGACTGGGTGCCGACTTGGTGTGTGAGAACCTGAGTGATAAAGAAATACTGAATTTGATAGAAACCTGACTCTGTCAAAGCCCGTTATCGCAAATATTTACTTGAGGTTTCCGTGGTCTTTTGTTTGTCGGGCGTAAGTAATACCGCAAAACAGGGCTGAGGGAACTTGCCGTACGTTTCTTTTGCCAAATAAATCCTTTCCTTTAAATGCCGGTGTGACAACGAATTTTGTACCAAAATGCTCTGCAATATATCCGTGCTCTTTGGCTTGAGAGTATTTTAATATTTGACAAATTTTCTTCTTGTGGTATTATGTTTTTAAAACATAAGTCAAAAAAACCTATAAAGGAAATTTATGTATATTGAGATTCTTATTTTGGGGCTTTTGCACAGAAAACCTATGCACGGATACGAGATTAAACTTTCCGTAGAAAAAATCACAGGCGTTAATTCTGTTACCAACAGTCAGCTCTATCCGACACTGGCTCGTTTTATAGAAGCCGGTTTTGTCTCAAAAGAGGTGGTGCCTCAAGAAAAAAAACCTGATAGACACCTATACAGTATCACTGCCCATGGGGAGTGTGGCTTGCGCGAAATGTTGATAGACGTAACTCCGGCACTGCTGTTTCGTGATCGTGAGTTTTACGCCAGGGTTGCGTGTTTTTCTCTGCTAAGTTCCGAAGAGCGCGTGGCAATTTTGGCGATGAGAAAAAATGGTTTACTGCAGAGAAAAGAACGCGTGGCTTCGTGGTCGGCAAAAGGCTGGGTAGCTAAGACGGCTCGACTCCGCGACTTACTGCTTTCTACCGAGTTGGCGACCATAGAAGACTGGATCCAAGAAGAAACCTCATATGACAAAGGAGAAATAGGTGGAAAGCATGCCTGACGCCGCATCCAAGGTGCGCATGGGAAGCGTTGCGGTGGCAGCGGGTGTTGTGGTGTACGTTATTCTGGATATCGTTGCTCAAATACTGCCGCCCCATTACAGTCCCATACATCAGGCGGAAAGCGATTTAGCTGTGGGTCCTTATGGCTATATTATGCGCATAAACTTTGTGATTAGAGGACTCCTCTCTTTGGCACTTATTTTTGCTGTGGCAAAGACTCTAGGTAAGGCAAAACTAAGATGGGGAATGGGTATTTTTGGCATATGGGCAGTCACTTCACTACTGCTGACTTTTTTCAATACAGACATTTTGGACGATCCTAAACTAGTTCCGGTGTTGCATCATACTTGGCACGGGGAGTTACATATCGTGCTTGCTGCAATTGGCTTTATTGCGGCTCCCGTCGGTGCGATTCTCGTTGCTTTGGTGTTCTTCGAGTCCGGCGAATTTAAAAGTGCCGGGCGAGTATCACTAGTGCTGGCTCTCATTAGTCTCATGGCGTTACTGGCGATGAAGCCTATTGCCAAGATACACGCGTCCGGGGGATTAGGCGAGCGTATTTTTCTTGTGACTGTGCTGATCTGGATGCTCCACACGGCCTTCGTACTCATGGCGGCGGCAAAGAAAGGGACGAAAGAGAATCTCTTAACAGATAGAAGCTCTCTTGAAGGAAGGGCACTCGATTTCTAAAAATGCACGCAGGATTGAATATCAGGTGTTCTTGTCGTGTAAGTTGACTGTGGTCTCGGGTGTCAGTATGACATATTAGGAAAGACTTATTGGCGATATTTATTATAAACGTGCCAAATTATTACTATAAAGTGTAATTATATTAAAAAGCATGCTAAGAGGTTTAGTAAATCTCGAGCTGTTCACTGCCCCGGTTGAGGGAACTAAGCACAGTAAAAGTTATACAGATACTGATTAAGCATTTATTACAAGAGACAGTCATGCGTAATCGATTGTTTAAGCATAAACATACTCAATCCGCCTCCGGTATCTAATACAAACGAGACTAAGTTGTCTGTGCCCATAAAATAACCACGATGAGATATGGCATCAAATACGACACATATCACGTATCGCTGGTGGTGCAAACCCGGAGAAATGTCCGGTGCTAAATCATCATACTCCCAGAGTAGCGGGATTTACGGGTCAAAAAATCAGTCCGGCAATTGGTAAAAGACCTCAAGTGTCAACAGAGACTCTTTCTTGTCCGGCTGTATGCTGTACTGCCTTAGCAAAAGAGGATATCGTAACAAGGATGTCTTTTTCGCGACTTTTAGTGCACTGCAAAAGCTTTAACCACACGGCTTTGTATGTGCCATACGGCTTTGAACTGAAAGGCTATGGCCCCTTACGGCTATATATGCGCATAAACTTTGTGATTAGAGGACCGGTCTCTTTGACGCTTATGCTTCTGTGGCAAAGGCTCCGGACTTGCCTGGAATCAACTCATCTACGCCAGGTTGTGACTTTTCAAGTGATATTACGATCATTACGACAGTCCGCAGATTCTGAATTCGAATACGTACACCTCTAATTGCCCATTAAAAAAGTGTGCTTTCTGAGTCGGAAGTTTCTCTTTGTGCACCTGGTATTTCCTAATCCGGTTGAATAAATTTTTATCAGACATGCTCGGGTTTGTTGGCGATTGGTTTTACCGAATCCAGGAAGCAACGGTTATTCATTTGAGAACATTTACAGAGTTGATGTCTTTGTCAAATTTTCGTCTGCTCTTATCTTCTAACGCCGTTCTCATTCGACTGTTCGTTGTGATAATCCTGATAATAAGTAACCTGTCCAAATTTATGGAATGCTCAAAAAGTCCTTATACAATCTTAGCCATGGGCCTTTCGTCCGTATCTAAAAACGTCTTTTCTATGCTTTCAGATTTATTTGTGACTACGTGAGTTTCCTCTGCCAATATGTGGGCTATGACATGTTTTGCCGAATACTCGCGTCCGTATTTGGCTACGATATCTTTTAAGAAAGACAGATCTTTCCCAATAGTGACAACAGGTTCTTCGTCTTCTCCGTCTCTTCTTCTTTGTCCCCAGCCCACAGTGGCAAGCAGACCGTTGCAGAGACAAATTTTGTTTTCTGTGTCTGAGTACTTTCCGCCTTTTGTCGTGTACTCGTCAACCGGTTCGGCAGGGCACCGATAGCGGATTTTCCTTTTTTTATCAAGAAAAGGCGTTCGCAAGTATCCTACGTCACAGATGCGCCCTCTTCTTTCGTATGTAGAAGTGCTGCCAAGAGTTCCGGGCAATTGGGCTACTTTGATGGGAAAACCGGTGGAAGCCGGTTTTGTGCTGAGAGAAGTGGTGCCACAAGAAAAAAAGCCCGACAGGCACCGCTATGCCATCACTATTTGGGGTGAAGAGGCCCTGCATGGAATGTTGACAAACGTGGCACCCGCATTATTAGCTCGCGACAGGGAATTGTATGTTCGAACAGCGTGCTTTGCTTTGCTGTCTTCAGAAGAGCGGATAGCTATTTTGGAGATGAGAAAGCATGCTTTGCGGCAAAGAAAAGAGCGAGTGGCTTCGTGGTCGGCAAAGGGTTGGGTTGCCAAGACTGCCCAATTGCGAGATCGATTGTTTTCAGTCGAACTGGAAGCCATAGAAGAGTGGATTACAGAAGAAGCATCGAATCTAAAAGGAGAGACCAATGAAAAGCACGACTGACCTTACTGAAAAGACGTCTATGGTGAGTGCTGTAGTGATGATCGGTATCGTCGTCTATATTTTTTTAGATATCGTTGCCCAGATGCTTCCTCCTCACTACAGTCCCATACATCAAGCTGAAAGCGATTTAGCCGTCGGTCCTTACGGCTACATTATGCGAATAAATTTTTTTATAAGAGGACTCATCTCTTTGGTACTGATCTGGGCTGTGTCAAAGACCAGTACCAAAGATAAGGCTAAGTGGGGGCTGGGTTTTTTTAGCGTCTGGGCGATTACCTCTTGGCTGCTTGCTTTTTTTAATACAGATATTTTAGATGACCCCAAACTGTATCCGGTGTTGCATCATACGTGGCACGGTGAAGCACATATTGTGTTGGCCATATTAGGCTTTATTGCGGCTCCTATCGGTGCTACTTTAGTGGCTCTGGCTTTTTTGCGGTCGGAAGAATTCCAGAGATCAGGGAGAGTATCTATGGTGCTGGCAGGAATTAGTATCATAGCTTTGCTGGCTATGAAGCAGATTTCGAGAATCCACTCAGCTGGAGGCCTAGGTGAGCGTATTTTTCTTGTGAGTGTAC
Organism: Actinomycetes bacterium; assembly: GCA_021829645.1. Classification (GTDB taxonomy): domain Bacteria; phylum Actinomycetota; class Acidimicrobiia; order Acidimicrobiales; family Bog-793; genus JAJZMK01. Next base: position 57,787 of record JAKBPI010000002.1, read on the forward strand.
TGGTTTGGATGTTTCACACGGCCTTTGTCGTCTTGAACTCATCGAAGAGACAGGATTTTGTAAAATGTGAAAAATGAGACGCCGTAAGGTAGTCTAGAAAAGACATTCTTACAGGATCATAGATGATTCCCAGGGAGGTTCATTTCTGGTTGGTGAAGATATCTTTGACTTTATGAGCGTAAGCTAACGACACGATATTTTGGCACCTGCAATTTTTTCGTGCTCTATAATGAAATATCGAATGTCTCCAGATTGAGAAGTCTTGGAATGTGAAATGGATCATATGAATTGCCCTAATCATCTAGATGGTACCTACGAACCGCCTACTCTGACAGTCGATAGTGTCATTTTCCAACTTATAAGTAATGAACTATCAGTACTTCTCATAAAGCGCACCACTGAGCCATTCAGAGGTAAATGGGCTTTACCAGGCGGCTATAACGCAGCCGGTGAGACGACACGTAAGGCAATGGCTAGAATTTTGGAAGCTAAGTGTGGAGTGAGCATGAAAGATATTTTGCTGATTGAGCAACTCTACACTTTTGATACCGTTGCCCGTGATCCCAGAGGTCATGCCGTAAGCGTAACGTATATGGGCTTGGCCAGAGATCTCACATTGAAAACTACTGCTACAACTGAAAATCCACAATTGTTTTCTGTCAATAATTTACCCAAATTGGCCTATGATCATGCTGATATTGTCAGATATGCACATCAACGTCTAAGTTCAAAAATTACATACACAAACGCTATTTTCGCACTGCTGCCTGAGTACTTTACGCTTACTCAGCTGCAGACAGCCTATGAAGCTATTTTGGAGCGTAAACTTGACAAGCGCAACTTTCGTAAGAAGTTCTTGTCTTTGGATTTGATTCAAGCATCCGATCAATATTATAAAGATGGAGCACAAAGGCCAGCTTTGCTCTATCGATTTTCACAGCAAAAGCTCCATACACCGATGCAGGGATTTGGCTGATAAGTAATTTTGTAAAGATGCTCATATTAGTGTTGATATTACAATAATATTCGGGTATATTAATTAGTGTATTATATACAATAATTAAGGGAGTCTACCATGGAGAGACCAGCACTTGGAATCATAGATGCTCAAAGAGGCTTTATGCCGGCAAGAGAGGGAGAAAGATTGGGGGTCAAAGGGTTTGGAGAACTCCCGGTCAATGACAGTGAGTCAATAGTGGCAGGTGTCAATCAACTGCTTACCAGTTATGCTATACGCTCACATGTAACGTTTACAACTCAAGATTGGCATCCGGTCAATACCGCGCATTTTAGTTCTAATCCTAATTTCACAACCACTTGGCCGCTCCATTGTGTGGCTGGTACGCCAGGAGCAGAACTTCATCCAGAGATTACAGTTCCAAGCTTTGCAATACAATTCAAAAAAGGGATGGAGCCGCTGATAAATGGGGAAGACGATATAAGCTATAGCGGTTACAACTCTTTTAGCGGAGACGGCCAATCTCTTGGAGAGTTTCTGACAGAAAAACAGGTTACAGCGGTTGTTTTAGGTGGACTTGCTTTAGATTATTGTGTCGGTAAAACAGCTCTGGATCTAAGAGCAAAACTTGATTTAGACGTAATTGTCGCTATCGATGCCACTGGCGGGATTGCAGACGAATCAGTCCACGCGATGCTTGACAAATTTGTCAAATATGGCATCCGAACCATGACCGTGGATCAAGTTTTGGCATGGCTCGAGGATTAGAAGGAAAACCTGATGGATGGCTTGGGGTATCAAAAAATGTTCAATGAGAAAAAAATACAGAATCTTACTGATAAAGATTTGCCTATCGATGGCGGTGGAATCAGCACGGGCCTAGATTACTATAAGCCAACCATGAGTCAATTGGCTTACGAAAAAGAGCCGGACGTACATGTAACGTTTACATTTCACAACAGGGGCGAGCAGCGCTTACTGGATTACGTTGACATAGAAATTCTGAGGCAGCACTTTGCCAATTTGCAAACCAAGGGATGGACACCAGGAGAACTGAGATATTTAGCTAGCATCAAAATGACGGATGGGCAAACAGTTTTTCAACCTGCATATATCGATTATTTACAAACGCACGAGTTACCTATAGTCGAGGTAAGATATGACGAGAAAATCGATGATCTGGCAATTGTGGTAACCGGTCCGTGGGCAATTTCCACTTTTTGGGAAACTATTGTAATGAGCGTTGTGAATGAAGTTTACTTTGAAGGCTATGTTAGAAAGCGTGGGCTCAACCTCCTGAGAGTCTACGATGAAGGCAATCAAAGGTTGAGTGAAAAGATTGCCGTTCTAAAAGCAAATCCTGATATCAAATTGGCTGAATTTGGCACAAGACGACACTTCTCTTTTCTTTGGCAAAAGCATGTGCTGGAACGTTTATTGGGAGAATGCCCGGAGAATGTTGTCGGAACTTCTAACGTGGCTTTGGCTGCCAGCTTGGGAATCAAACCCATTGGGACATTCGCACATGAGATGCCCATGGTCTATGCTGCACTGGCGGATGCACGTGGCGAAGATATCAGGGCATCGCATCGCTTTTTTTTGCAGGATTGGTTTTCGCTCTATGGTGAAGACCATTCCATTGCCTTAACGGATACTTTCAGAACAGATTTTTTCTTTTCTGACTTGACTCTAGAACAAGCCATGGCGTGGCGAGGTGTGAGGCAAGATTCCGGGGACCCTTTCCGCTTTGGTGAACGGCTGATACAGTTTTATAAAGACGGAAATATAGACCCCCAAACAAAAACGGTCATTTTTAGCGATGGACTTGATATCGAAACAATTGTTGCTTTGTCAGAGCATTTTTTAGGCAGAATCAATGTCTTATTCGGCTGGGGTACGACGCTTACAAATGATCTGGGTATTAGAGCATTGAACGTGGTGATGAAAGCCACGCATGTCAAGATATCTGGCAGCAACTTAGAGGCTGATACGGTAAAACTAAGCGACACTAGAGGTAAACATACAGGACCAATCAGCCTTGTCAAAGAGTACGAAGAACGTCATTTTGCAGTTGGCTAACAAGAGGTAAAAAAGTTTAAGAATGTACAACAGTTTGATAACTAATAAAATACTGTTCTATCTCGATAGCGGTATTTAAGATTAGTTTTCTTGGTGTTATGCTCTTTGCATGACAGATTTTTATTTTCTAAGTTTGCAAAATACTTACATAAATAGTGTTAAATCAGTGACTGATTTACTTACTTAAAAGAGTTGTTGGAATTGGAAACGTAAACCAAAGAGAGTCTCTTTGCCTTGAGACATAGTGTCAATCATTTGATTAATTTCAAACTGCAAAAAAGCGGGAGCTCGAGAAAGATAAAAACCAGCGTGACTGATTTTATATCTATCATCGTAATCAAGAATTGCGTATCCAACGAGTTGATAGAGCATGTCGCGTTTCAAGGAAGGTTCCTTGACAGTCTTAAAATCTATCAACCAATTATCAATGATAATGTCGGCATCAGCACCGCCAACGTCATTGCTGCCTTTAAATGATGGGTTTGGAATAATGTTTTTGTCTCTATGTGGCGTAAAGGAAGTAATTGCTGCTTTTGTCAAGGAGAGTAAATCTTTTACAGCCTCATCGGGAACAAGGTTGAGGTGTTCTTCAACAGATGCACCACATGGCAAATTGAGCAGTGGACTTGTAGGGTTTTGAGCACGAAAAAGGCTTTCATACATTGCTAGGCAATAACAATACTTAGCAAAAATCTGTTCGGTTGCATCATCTATAGTTTGTCCAACCGGTTTTACTTGTGCCAAGAATGAAGTTAAGCCTTGCGAAAAATTATACCAGGCAGGTGCCATTTGGGATATCCTAGTTGCGCCACGTGCAGCTACCAATGACTCCACTGGGGTGTTGATAAGGAAGTAACGTATTCTGTAATCAATGGCAGCTCCGACAAGACTCCATGCGACTGGATGCTCAGGATAAATATTGACAGCGAAAGTTTTACGCCAAGCGTCCTGAAAAGGTTTTGTTATTGGCAGCTTATTTTCAAAAAATTCACGTACCGAGTTATCTCGCTTGGATAGTAGCGATGTAAGCGACAACGGGACTCCTTATGGGTAATGCTTTATGCTCCATTTTGGACTACTCCAATTATGGCTAAGCATCCTTGGCGTAGAAAATCATTCTAAAGTTATTTTTAGGGAAGCGCTATTGGTTAATAGAAGTACCAACAAATAGATATTTTGTGCCATACATAAAATTTAATTTTATGTATAAGTTAATCTGTTTACGCTATTTTAGGTAATTAATTGAGGTTGCAAATACCATTGATAGAAAAGTTTTTATCCTTATATAATATTGGCCATGGCTGGTTTACTTATGCCCAAAAATGTCTTTGAAATATCTTCAGATTTACTTGCTGTCACGTGACTCTCTTTTGCCAATAGATACGCTACGACATCTTTAGCAGAGTACTCTTGGCCGTATTTAGCTACGATATCTTTTAGGAAAGATAAATCTTTTCCGATTGTTACAACCGGCTCTTCATTTCCCTCGTTTCTCCTTCTTTGTCCCCAACCTACGGTGGCAAGCAAGCCGTTACAAAGGCAAACTTTATTTTTGGTCTCGGTATCCTTTCCGCCTTTTTCTGTATAATCTTCAACCGGCTCGGCTGGACACCTATAACGGATTTTTCCTTTTTTATCAAGAAAAGGTGTTCTCAAGTATCCTACGTCGCAGATACGTTCCCTTTTTGCGTATACTATTTTGTCTCCAAGTGTTTCTGGCAATTGAGCTACTTTGATGGGAAATCCAGTCGGGGAAGCCTCCGGATCAGCCAGCACTTCCAGATTGCCGGAAAGATATCCGCTGATAATACCTTTTTTGATCTCTGGCATAATTTCTGATTCTCTACAGAGCGCAAATGCTGAGCCTACTTGGATCCCAGAGGCACCCTGTGCCAGAGCATCCTGAAGGCTTTCATGGCTTGCGCATCCTCCAGCCAGCCAGAAAGGTAGCCCAATGTCTTTTAGCGAGGCGACATCGGTGTCGTCCCTAGCGCCATAGATGGGTTCTCCGTTGTCGTCTAGGTTCATTCTTCCTCTTGGCCTGGCGCTATGACCACCGGCGACATGACTTTCTACTACAAAACCGTCCGGACGTGTCAGAGGGTTTCTTGAAAGAAAACCCGCTAGCGAATTGGAGGAGATGATGGCCAAGAATTTTGGTCTCTTGAGTTTTGGATTTGCTCCAAAGGACAGACCAGGATCTAAAAATACTCTCGACTTATGAATCTCGTCGGATTCTCCCGCTGGAGCCTGCTCGTTATCTGACATAGACGCTATGCCTACGGGAATCTTTCCCGTTTTACCATCTGAAAAGTCTCTTATCAGCTGAGGTATTTCACTTGGTATACCAGCACCCATGAGGATAAAATCTACTCCGGCAAGCATGGCTCCGTAAACAGCGGCCGGGGTGGTCATCTGGAGTTTTTCTAAGTAGTTTATTCCTATTAAGCCATCATGACCGTGTCTGGCCAACGTGACTTCGACAAAATTGGCAAGTACCGTAAACTCGGTACGTAAAGGGTCGCAGTCCAAACTGGGGCGCGGTACTAAGCGGTAAGGGGCGTTGTTACTCAGACCCGTTGCCTTATAGTATTTCTTAAGGGCACGTTTGACGACCTGCTGATAAGGAAATTTTTCCAAAGCAAACCTGAGAGTTTTATCCGGGTCTCCCGCCTGCAACCTCCTGGCCAAGAGGGAGTCAACCCCTACACCGGAAACGACTCCGAGTTGTCCCAGTCCGGAGACTTCGCTGGCTAACCGCCAGCCGGACACACCTATTCCCATGCCTCCCTGTATGATCTGGGGAAGCTTTGCCTTTTTGTTCTCAGAATCCATTTTTTCTCCTCGCAGTTGCTTGTACCGGAGTGTCTGTTTTCACTCCTCCGCCTCTTTCGTGGCATATATTACTATATCTACTAACTATACATTTATTTATAAACTTAATGTATGCGTAAAGTATAACTTCTCTGCCCGGCTTTTCTGCCGGCAGAAGATGAGAGATTGATGCAGTTATAGTATTTTTATACTTAGTGTGTTATAACATAGGCAATCTACTGTTTCAATTCGAGAAATATCCATCTTGATCCAAACTCTGTTTTGCTAAGATGACTACATGTCCGCTTCTCAAGGAAATGATTTACTTTCGGATTTGAATCCGGAACAGCAAAAAGCGGTGCTATACAGATCCGGGCCATTGGTAGTTTTAGCCGGTGCCGGCTCGGGAAAGACAAGGGTACTGACCAGAAGAATTGCCTTACTTATTGCCGAAGGAGTGTATCCCGAACAAATTTTGGCCATCACTTTTACCAACAAAGCGGCCGGCGAGATGAAGTCTAGGGTGGAAGAGCTTTTGGGGGGTCTATCCTCCGGTATGTGGATTTCTACTTTTCATTCAGCCTGTGTCAGGATACTGAGGCGTTCTGCATCACGTTTGGGGTTTGAGCAGTCTTTTAGCATTTACGACGATACGGAGTCAAGGAGACTCATCGATCTTATCATCGAAGAGTTAAATCTTGATCCCAAACGCCATTCTACAAGGGCAATATCGCAAATTATAAGTTCAGCTAAAAACGAGATGCTGACTTGTGAAGACTACGATGAACAGGCATCCAATGAATTCGAAAGAAGAGTAGCTAGGATTTTTTTTGAATACCAAAAGAGGCTTCGTGAGGCCAATGCTTTTGACTTTGACGATCTGCTTTTTAAAACGGTGCAACTGTTAAAAGAAAACGAAGACTTGGCGGAGAGTTATCGGGAGAGATTTTTACACTTGCTTGTGGATGAGTATCAAGATACCAATGCCGCTCAGAATGAATTGGTGTCGCTGATAGGGGCGAAAAACAGAAACGTATGCGTCGTGGGAGACACCGATCAGAGTATCTATGCTTTTAGAGGGGCTGATTTTCGTAACCTGCTGAACTTCAGATCGCTTTTCCCCGAAGCCGTGACAATCGTGTTGAACCAGAACTATAGATCAACGCAGACAATTTTGGATGCGGCTAACGCCGTGATAGACAACAATGAGTCAAGAGTAAAAAAACAGTTATGGTCTGCTCTCGGAGAAGGCGAAAAGATCAGAATTTTCAAAGCTCCCAACGAGTATTATGAAGCCGGGTTTGTGGCCGACGAAATATCCAGGATGACAACTCAAAAAGAGGTTTCTTATCAGGATATTGCCGTATTTTATCGGACAAATGCTCAAAGCAGATCCATCGAAGAGGCCCTTATGGACCGCTCGATTCCTTATGTGATGTTGGGGGGAGTCAGGTTTTTTGACCGCAAAGAAGTAAAAGACATCCTGGCGTATATGAAACTCACTGACAATCCCAGAGACGAGATTTCTATCAGACGTGTCATCAATATCCCCAAGCGGAAAATAGGAGCCAAAACTCTGGACGAAATAAGTCGCTATGCGCAGGAGAACGACTTTTCTTTTTACGAGGCGCTTTTACATGCCGACGAGTGTTCTGTTACCAAAGCAGCAAAAAGCGGTATCAAGAGTTTCCTTGCACTCTTACAGGCTCTCTCCGGGGTGAAAGAACAACCCCCCAAAGATATTTTAGAAGAGGTACTTACGCTTACCTCGTATAGGGATGCCCTGTTGCAAGAAGCCGAGCAAAGCGGGTATGTTCTAAATCAAGCTCTTTCGCGTCTCGAAGTAATAGATGAGTTGGTCTCGGTAGCGATGGAACATGACGACCTGGAATCCTTTTTGTCTTCCGTTACTTTGGTGGCTGTCACTGATGATCTAAGCGATGGAGAGGGAGCGGTTACCCTGATGACCATGCATAGCGCCAAAGGGTTGGAGTTTGACTCGGTTTTCTTGACGGGGATGGAAGAGGGTCTATTCCCCCATGAACGCTCTCTTTCTGATCCGGATGCTTTGGAGGAAGAACGAAGATTGTGCTATGTGGGTATAACAAGGGCAAAAAAGCGGCTTTACCTAACGCACACCTATAGCAGGACGATTTTTGGCAGAACTCTTGACAGCCTGCCAAGTCGCTTTCTCAGAGAAATGCCAAAAGAACATATCCGCGATATGTCAGCCGGTGATGCGCTAAGACAGCCGTATTCAGCAAGCGACTCATATTTTTTCGAAGAACCTGAAGGCAGGGTTTTCGGGTTGGGGAATTTTGTCAAGTCCCGCCCTTTTGGATCTGAGTCTTTTATCGACAAAAAACCTCCGGAGTTTTTATTCGCCGAGTCGGACGCAGCGGATAGATCAGCAGCTGCTCCTGAGCACAACACCATTTTGGACAAAATTCGTCCGGGTGTTATGGTGAGACATGACCGTTACGGGGTCGGAACGATTAAGGAAATAGAAGGTCAAGGACGCAATAGCGTGGCTATTATCACTTTTCCTGACGGCAGGGAAAGAAAGTTTTTATTGGAAGCAGCACCCCTCGTATTGCTGGAAAACTAAAAATGAGGGTAGTGGCTTTAGTGTTATATGTGACGGGGGTTGAGGATTTCAACAATCTTGTTTTTTGATTTCAGACCTTTTTTGATCACGACGTTGGCTTTGGGGACTTGATAGTGCTTGGCCAGTAACTCTATAAGTTCCAAGTTGGCACGATTCTCAATTGGTGAGGATTTGAGGCGGGCTTTTATGCACGGAGCTTCCTGTTGTCGGTCTTCCAAGAACTCCAGACAGGATTTTTGTGACGATGTTTGAGCACTAATTGATAAAAGCAGTTTTGGTGCTATATGATGTCTGTATGGCACTCAATATCATTCCCGAAGCAGCATCTGAAAACGTTCACGATGAGTCATTATCGCACAATCGTTTGGCGGAATCAATACTTGACGTGATCAAGCCTTATCGCTTATTGGAGCACCCTTTTTATACAAGGTGGCAAAACGGAGAGCTGCAGATGGAGGAGTTGGCTTATTATGCCTCCCAGTATCGTCTTTTCGAACGTTATTTGCCGAGCTTTTTACTGCGACTTACGGCTTGTCTGCCGGAAGGTGAAGCCAGAGACCTCGTGTTGGCCAACTTGGCTGACGAAGAGGGCGATCCGGTTGCTCACATAGACTTGTTTGAGCGCTTTGCCAATGCAGTCGGGGCGCAGTCGCTTCCGACTTGTGACAGTATGGCTGATGTGATTGTCACGCACGAAAAGTTGTTGGAAAAAGATCCGACGGCGGCTTTGGCCGGGTTTTTGGCTTACGAAATACAAAGTGCCGAGATCGCCAAAAGTAAATCCAAAGGACTGAAAGAAAATTACGGCATAAGCAACTTCGGAGCTTCTTTCTGGACTCATCACGCTACCCTGGAAGAAGACCACGCTGCTTGGACGCTCCGGGCAGTTTCTCTGTTGGAAGAAGACGAATCGGTTATTTTGTCGGCTGTTGAAGAAGTTGCCAAAGCCTGGTGGTCTTTCTTAGACGAACAAGACGCATACTTGGCAAAGACGGCTTAAGACTTTAGCTTTTAACCCGATCGGGTGAGCAGTGGTGTCTGACTATGGAACTACTGTGTATCGAGCGCTAAAACACATTCTTCAATGACAATAACATGGAGCAAATAGGTGTTTAGGGAGTGTCGGAGAATCGCCATCTTTTAAATACTGCTGTTTTATCTAGGCGGCAGAGATAAAAATCCTTATGCATTCAGCTTGTTTCGTTTAGTGACCGATGGGGTGGAATAGGACGTTTTTGTAGTACTTAAGCTCTTCGACACTTTCTTTGATGTCGTCCAAGGCTCGATGTGACGAGTTTTTCTTGGGGGTCTGATAGTAAACCTTGGGAAACCACCTTTTGGAAAGTTCTTTGATGGTGGAGACGTCTATGGATCTGTAGTGGAAAAAGTTTTCGAGTTCCGGTATATACTTATTGAGGAAGCGCCTGTCTATGCCGATAGAGTTGCCGCACAGCGGCACTTTAGTGCCTTCTTGAACGTGCTTGCGTAAAAACTCCAAAGTCTGTGCTGTGGCTTCTTCCAAAGTGGTAGTGGATTGCTTGACGGCCTCTAAAAGTCCGCTTTCGGAGTGCATCTTGATGACAACGTCATCCATTTCGCTCAACTGTTCGTCGGTGGCCGATATCACTATATCCGGTCCGTCATAGATAAAGTCTAAGTTATCGTCGGTAATAAGAGTAGCGATTTCTACAATGACATGACGTTCTAAGTCGAGCCCCGTCATTTCTAAGTCTATCCAAGCTAGCATTTATTGATACTACCTATAATTTCCGGTCTATATAGCGGTTATCATACCTTATTGTCATTCTATAAACTAAATATGGTCACTGCCCGTTATTCGGGCAAAATGAACTTTGTCATTGAATACAACGGAGAATAAGTGGATCTGAAAATTAAAATGTTGGATGCGTCCCTCCCCGCGCCGCGTTTTGCTAAGAGCGGTGATGCCGGTCTCGACCTCGCCTCTGCCGTTGATGCCGAGATTTTGCCCGGTAACGATAGAAAACTTATCCCTACCGGCGTTGCTGTGGGTATTCCGCCAGGATATGCCGGGCTTATTTTACCAAGAAGTGGCTTGGCACTCAATCACGGAATCACTTGTCTCAACTCGCCGGGACTTATCGATTCCGGTTATCGCGGTGAACTCAAGTGTATTCTGGTCAACACCGATCCAAAACAGTCATTTTTCGTAAAACGAGGAGACAGGGTGGCCCAGCTGGTGATTATTGAAGTGCCGCAAATCACCCTGCTCCCCGTGGATGAGCTGGAGGCCACAGAGCGCGGCGAACAGGGTTTTGGTCACTCCGGAAGATAGACAAAGAGCGTAATTTAGTGCCCGAGGACTCTGTCCGGTGTTATGTGCAGAACAACTCTTTGATCTCCCGGCTGGTGCCAAGGGTAGTGTTCTTTGTCAATGTACTTCTTGGCCATTTTGTCGATGAATGAAAAGTCGGGATCTTCCGTAATGGCAGTTACGCTTCCGCGTATTTCAACGTAGCTATACGGGTTTTCCGGATCCAGAACAGAAACGGCCACGGTAGCGTTTTGTAGGACATTTTTATACTTTTGTCTGGAAGTGGTTTGGCTGATAAGTATTTCCTGACCGTCCCATTCAAACCACACCGGGGAACTGTGAAGTGTGCCGTCTGTGCCCAGCGTGGCCAGATGAGCAAAGCTCTTTGAGTTCAAGATACGATAAGCTGTTTCTGAAACCGTAAGCGGAGACATTTGATTCCTTTCAGTCAATAAATATATTCTATTGCTTTTATATCAATATGTGCACTTTAATTCACCGTCGTCGGCTATCAATTTTCTAAGCGCCTTTCCCGGTTTTATCTGGTGATTAAATCGAAAGGACTTTTTCGGTGAGGGTATCGGCAAAGTCTTGGGCAAACCGAGCCGGGTTGCCTACGTATCTCACCATGACCCTGTCTATGCCCATGGCTTTGTAGGTCTCCATTTGTGACAAGAAATTATCCGGTGCATCAAGAGGATTTCCCATAAATGTCATTGTCTTCTCAATACTTTCATAAGACCTATGGTGACGCTCACAATGAGATTTGAGAATAGTGAGTTTGCGGTTCACCTCTTCGGGGCTACCTGCGAATAGGTTGCAGGCATCTGCGTATTTGGCCACCAATGAAAGGGTCTTTTTCTCTCCCGATCCGCCTACTAAAATTTTTGGATGCGGTTTTGAAAGAGGAGTCGGATGACATATTGTTTCGTTTAGTCGGTAATGTTTGGAGACGAATTCCCCGTCGTCGTCACTCCACATTTGCAGGCATATCTGTAGTGTCTCTTCTAGTCTTTCGAACCTCTCTGGCAACGCCGGGAAAGGAACGCCGAGTCCCAGGTGCTCTCTTTCGTACCAAGCGGCCCCCAGTCCGAGCCAAGCTCTTCCTCCGCTCAGCACATCCAGTGTGGTCACTATTTTGGCCAATAGTGCGGGGTGCCTATATGTGACGCCGGTCACCAAAATAGACAGGTTAATTTTTGAAGTTACCCCGGCTATATAACTAAGCGAGGTATAGCCCTCCAACATCGGTTCTGTATGGGGGGCTAAAAACTCCATCTGGTAATAGTGGTCCATAAAGGTCATAAGCGACACGCCGGATCCTTCGGCGATGAGGGCCGCTTCCTTTAAGGCCGGACCGTATTGTCCGGCATCTTTGGTCCATGAAAAATCTACTGTGTGAAACCCAATATTCATTTCCATTACGCTACTCCAAGAGGATGGTTGTGTCAAACAGATACGGGGGTCTGATTTTTAGATTAAAACACTGTGATGTCGTGAACAGCTACCCGGTTTTTGGATTGGGAGTTGTCTTCGTCTGTAAACTGCAGCACTCCGGCAACGGGCGATGCAGAGATTCTGTAGAAAATCATGCCGGAGAAGCATCCTGTGGAAATGTTTTGATATAAAACGGCATTTTACAATTCTCAAAAGCATAAGTTTTGCTAGTATGCAATTGCGCAAAAAAGTTTTTGCTATCTTAGTCATTGGACTAAAGTTGTTTTTCACGTGCGGACGTGGCTCAGTTGGTAGAGCATCACCTTGCCAAGGTGAGGGTCGCGGGTTCGAATCCCGTCGTCCGCTCCAGTTTAAGATCATCGTACCTCTCATTTGTCACCAAAGCTTCAACGTGGATTGCTTAGCGAGACAATGAGCTTGTTTCGCAGAAACGGTTTCAATCTGACGGTAAAGAAACCTTGTTAAATTGCGCATCGGTATGAGTCATTTCCAACCGTGAAGAATTTGTGCTTATTCCGGCACCCCTCAATAAGCTGATATTTTCGAATGGTGCCAAAAATGTTGATCCGATAGAATAGATTGGGTTTTAATTTATGGCATCAAAGATAATGGGAGATATGACCAAGAATCAACCGGTGTATAAGCGACAGCGTTTTTTACTGGAGTTTCTTTCACGGGTCAACGAAGACATATCGTCAACTGAGCTACAGAAATTGGTATTCCTGCATGCCGTAGTCGCCGATTCAAATTATTATGAATTCGTTCCGTATAAGTATGGCCCTTACTCGTTTCGTCTCAAAGAGGATTTGGACATACTTGCTCGTGATGGCTTCGTGGCGATAGAACGCTCTAAGACTGCCGTTCGTGCAAGAGTCGTCAATGCCGTATCAAGCGAGTCATCTTTTAACATTGCCTCAGAACGCGGTGATGACCTTATTCGTAAGGTGTATCGCCTCGATCCCTATTACACAAAAAACAGTGAGATTATCGAAAGACTCTTTAGCGGGGCAGAAAAAGAAAATTTCACCAGGGCCAAGTCGTCGCATAAAACGTCAGAGCAAGTCCTTTATACGATAGGTTACGAGGGCAGAAGCATTGAAGGATTTGCCAATGTATTAATTCGTAACGAAGTCGCCGTACTCTGTGATATTCGGCGAAACCCCATCAGTCGCAAGTTCATGTTTTCCAAAACTCAGCTCGAACACGTCTTAAAAGAAGTAGGTATCATATATTTGCATTTTCCTGAGTTGGGGATAGAATCTGCTAAGCGACGCTTGATTAAGGAAGAGGCCGGTTATGAAGCTCTCTTTGAGGAGTATGCCAACAGACTTTCACATAGTGACCTGTCGGTGAGACAGATAGCGGATTTGTTATATAAAAATCACAAAATAGCCATTATGTGTTTCGAAAGTACGGCTCAGGCCTGTCACAGGCATGTACTGAGTGATCGCATTGTCGAATCATGTGGGGTAAAAACTATTGACTTATAAAACAGAACGTATCTATATCCTTGTCAAAACTTACCCTACTATTTCTAAGGAGTATGCAGAACTTGTCTGCACGGCAGGGATTCTTGAGACGGGTGAGTGGATCCGTCTTTATCCCATTCCGTTCAGAAAGCTTGACGTAGAGCAACACTACCCCAAATATTCTTGGATGACAGTAGATGTTGAGCGGAATAAAAGAGACTTTAGACCGGAAACATTTCGACCGGATATTTCCACAATTAAAGTTGAGCCTAAACCGAAAAAGACAGATTGGACACTCAGGCGTAAAATTATTCTGGGTAATACGGGAGTGTTTACGAGTCTGGAAAAACTGACTGACAGATCGCAACGTGAGTACAGGTCTTTGGCGATTTTTAAGCCATCCAAGATCCTGGATTTTAAGTGTGAAAAAGTCGAGCGGGAGTGGCCCAAAGATACACTCACCATTCTTAAAGGACTCTCACAACAACAAAATTTTTTTCAGACACCAGAAGAGATAGCTAAAGAGTTTAAAGTCGTTAAAAAAGTGCCTTACAGGTTCTCCTATAAATTTGAAGATGACGTTGGACTCCCTGCTACCTTAATGATCGAGGACTGGGAAATTGGTATGTTGTATTTTAATTGTTTGAAAAAAGCTGATAATTGTGAAGAAATTGCGCTTGGAAAAGTCAGAGAAAAATATTTTGATGCCTTTACTAAAGCGGATCTTTATTTTTTTCTCGGCACTACAAAACAGTTTCATTACGTGGCCTCTAATCCTTATATCATCGTAGGTGTGTTTTATCCGCCACACCTACCCAATGAGCAGCAGATGTCTTTTTTTGACATCTGACAATTGACTGCGGGTATGTATTTGAATTTTGAGATTGTCCGGTGGGTGTGTCGATGCCTGTCATAGCCGTCCGGTCTTTTCGAAAGTGACAGGTCTGCAATTCGGTGAACTGCTTTGGTGGGTCAATTAAGATGCTAAATGAGCATATGCTATTCTTGGTAAGAGACCATAAGTGCCGGTAATGCGAAATTTTATAAGGAATGCCACATGAAAGGCCAAGACGACAGAGTTGCTTTTTCTGATGACCCTGTAGGCAACGACTTGAGTGAGGAGAAAGAATACTTTGATGTCATAGGAGACATCCACGGTTGCTATGAAGAATTGAGAGATCTGCTACAGGCTCTGGGCTACGAGATCGACGGGAACGGTCTTTGTCGTACTGCTGCTTCCCGCCGTAAAGTGGTCTTTCTTGGGGATCTCGTTGACCGGGGACCCATGACACCGGCCGTTTTGGCTCTTGTCATGGATATGGTCGCCAGCGGCATGGCGCTGTGTATTTTGGGTAATCACGAGGAGAAGTTGCTGCGCGCACTCAAGGGCAGAAAAGTGATAATTGATCATGGTCTCCGGGAGAGCATGGAACAGTTGAAAGGCGAGTCGGAACAATTTATAACAGAGGTTATGGGATTCCTGGATTCCCTTTCTGCCCACTGCCTTCTGGATGGAGGCAAACTCGTGGTAGCCCATGCCGGATTGCCGGAATCGATGCACGGCAAACAATCTCGTTCTGCCAGATCATTTGCACTTTACGGTAAGACGACCGGTGGAGTCGATGAGTTTGGTCTGCCGGTAAGAGAGAATTGGGCTAAAGATTATCGAGGACAGGCGATGGTGGTTTATGGACACACCCCTGTTTCGGAGCCGAAATGGCTGAATAAGACCATCTGCTTAGATACAGGCTGCGTCTATGGGGGAAAGCTGACGGCTTTGCGCTATCCCGAACTCGAACTCGCGAGTATTCCGGCGCGCAGGGTTTATTATGAACGAAGCAGACCGTTTGACTGACGGGAGTTACGGATCCTTTATGCCGTAAGCATTTACCGTTTACTTAGCCAGGATATTTTTGACGCTGTAGCTGTTAGGAGTTTTGCGGTTGTTCCGTGGCACAGTACTTACATTTTGAGGCGGCCAGCGGAATATCGTCAGCCAGGCATGCAGGGCAGGTCTTTACGCTCGGTGGATCACCGAATACCTCCACACCTCTTTTAGCGGAGATCTTTTTGTAGGGCACTACTATGAGGAAATAGACAACCAGCATAAATACGATGAAGTAGATGGCAGCAGAGATGAAAGAGCCTATGTTTAAGAAAGTATTTTGGTTGCCATGTGATCCCAACTGAACACCTAAACCGATAGAGTGCTTACCCTGTAGGCGTGAGATGATTGGATCCACGATATCGGAGGTAAAGGCTTTAATCAGGGTATCGAAAGCCAAAGCAACGATCAAACCTATCGATATAACCACAACATTTCCCTGAAGTAGGAACTTCTTGAAACCGCTGAGCATGGATACTCCTTTTGATTTTGTTTTCACTATTGTAGGCATGTCGTTGAGTGCTAAAAAATATTTTATTGATCTTGTAAAGAAAATACAATGTCATAGCTTTGTATTCTTAAAACAGATATTTTTCTATGCAGCGAGTGTATGGCCAGTCGGTTTAGCAAAGAATATTTTGAGAAACGACAGAGCTTTTTTGCTCAGTATCGCATGAAGCGGATATCGCAAGTAAGAGAGTAAGCCGGCTATGGCAGTTCCCTCCAAAAGACCGGCAATTACATCTCCCGGGTAATGTACTCCAACATAGACCCTGGCAAAACACAAAAACAGTGCCAGGAATACGGCTAGGGTCGTAATGAGAGATCGCTTAATCCGGGTACCGCTGGTCTGTGTGTAAGTAGCAGAGGAGAGAGTCTTTTTTCCGGCATATAAGGCTATTAAGATGGAGGTAAGCAACGCACCTGCCACCACACTATGATCGGAGGGAAAGGAATAGTCCGAAGTTTTCCCCACCAAAACAAGTGCGTGTTGGAAAGTGTTATAGGGACGTTTTTCTCGTACCGCTTTTCCGACAAACTGATTGACCAAAAGGGCAACGAGAGTAAGCGCACCACACGTAAAAAGGCCTATCGTAACTTCTGATATCTTGTCAAACCAATACTTGATATATAGAGCAACAAAAATAGCGCTAAGTAGTGCCAGTCCAAGCCAAAGGGCGTACACGTGCATAAAGCTATGGGCAAAGGCGGTCTCTTTGGCAAAATTATTTATATCAAGGTAAAGAGCTTTGTTCAATCCTCTGGGAGGGGTAACAGCTATATCAGTAAGTAGAATAGGTCGTATCAATAGAACAATCCTTTCTTGGCGGATCTACAAATTCTTACGATGTGCGTGGCAGGATAGACATTTTGTATAAAGCCGTCAACTTTTGAGGTCGTAAAATGCCGTTATCGTCCTGCGTACGTGACCATAATACACAACGTGATAAAGGGTAAGAGTGAACTGCTATATTACATTTTATTATCAAAATACGTGATTGATTTTTCATCTGCTGCTTTTGGACTAGCATAAGTGAACAAGGATTGGAAAAGTTTCTGTCTATATATCCGATGCTTGGTAAATTTCAAGGATGTAATTTGATTACAATAGTTTCTTGTTATCAAAACTCGGCTATTCTTACCGAGTATTTATTGTTTGTAATGCAAATTAGTAGCTGATAAGAGGACTTTATGGGTGAGAATTCTTTTGGATTGACGGGACGTGATATTGCGGTAGACCTTGGGACTGCCAATACGTTGGTATACGTCAGAGGGAAAGGTATCGTTTTAAATGAGCCTTCGGTGGTGGCTATCAATACAAAAGACGGCCACCCTTTGGCAGTGGGGGTTGAGGCAAAGCGTATGATAGGGCGTACCCCAGCCCACATACAGGCGATCAGACCTCTTAAAGATGGCGTGATTGCCGACTTTGAAATTTGTGAGATGATGTTGCGTTATTTCATCCGTAAAGTTCATCCGCGCAGGTTTTCCAAGCCTCTGATGGTTATTTGTGTGCCCTCCGGTATTACCGGTGTGGAAAAAAGAGCCGTCCAAGAAGCAGCGGAGTATGCCGGAGCAAAGAAAGCCTACATTATTGAAGAACCCATGGCAGCTGCGATAGGAGCCGGTTTACCCATCCATGAACCGACCGGAAATATGGTGGTTGACATCGGTGGAGGAACTACGGAAGTAGCCGTCATCTCGTTGGGCGGTATTGTTACCAGTCAGTCAATACGTATCGGCGGAGATGAGCTAGATGCCTCAATCATAAGCTATGTGAAAAAAGAGTACAGTCTTGCACTCGGGGAAAGAACAGCCGAAGAAATAAAAATCTCCTTGGGTTCCGCCTACGATTTGGAAGAAGAAGTCCATGCCGAGATCAGGGGACGTGATCTGGTAACCGGTTTGCCAAAAACTGTCGTAACCTCGACACGTGACATCAGAAGAGCTATCGAAGAGCCTGTTGCCGCCATTATTGACGCCGTCAAAGTTACTCTGGACAAAACACCTCCGGAACTTTCGGCCGATATCATGACGCAAGGTATTGTGTTGACCGGCGGGGGAGCTTTGCTGAATGGTTTAGATGTCCGTCTCCATGTCGAAACTTCGATGCCTATAGTAGTGGCTAAAGATCCACTGAATTGTGTTGCTATGGGATCGGGAATGTGTCTGGAGGAATTCTCAGCATTGGAAAAGGTTTTGACCTCTTCCTCGACACGTTGATAGGTTAGTAGCGGTGTCGCCTGCCAACAGGCGTGCCAATCAGCGCATAACGTTGGTTATGCTGATATTGGTATCGCTTACTCTATTGACATTGGACTACCACGGGGAAGCCAATAAAACCATTACCAACATTAGAAATGGGTTTCAAAGCGCCATTTCTCCTATTCAGCGCGGTATCGCAGACGCCTTACATCCTGTAGGGAATTTTTTTGCCGGAGCTTTCAACTACGGCTCTCTGGAGGCACAAAATACTGCCTTATCCCGTGAGCTGGGTAAGGCTGACCGACAACTTTACGAACAAAGGGCAGAAGAAAACCAAATTCGTCAGGTACAGGCGTTGGACCATATCAAGTTCGCATCCAATCTGGCTTCTGTGGATGCTCCGGTCATTTCTCAACCTTCTTCCAATTTCGAATACACGCTTGAAATAGGCGTCGGTACTTCGCAGGGCGTCGGTGTGGGGATGCCGGTAGTGGGGCTCCGGGGGTATGTGGGATCCGTGCTTTCGGCATCTTCATCTACCGCAGTGATATTACTGGAGCAGGACATACGTACGCATATAGGTGTGCGCTTTACCCAAAAATCGGGTGGCAGTGAGCTCGGGGTGCTCAATGGACAGGGCGACGGAAGACCGCTTACCGCACTTGTCAATCTTCCGGCCCCCAAAAAAGGAAGTATCGTCTATACCTCTGGTCTTTATGGAGAACTGTATCCGGCTGGTTTACCGGTTGGGGTGGTGAGTAAAGTTTCGCCGGCTTCCGGACAGCTTCAGGACAATGTTACAGTAACTCCTTTGGTGAATGTCGATAACTTGCAGTTCGTAAGGGTCTTATTGTGGGAGCCACCGGCCTAATGCGTACTAAAAACTACCTGAGGTTGCTGGCTGTCGCGGTATTAGCGGTTTTGGTGCAACAAGCTGTTTTGAATCAAATTGCGGTCATGAACGCCCACCCCGATCTACTGGTGCTTTTGGCGGTGTGTGCCGGGGTAGTGTTTGGCCCTGTGTATGGCTCTATGTTTGCATTCGCGTTGGGCTTGGGTGCCGATCTTTTGGTGAATCTGCCTTTTGGACTCTCTTGTCTGACATTTTCAATATCTGCTTTTACGGCCAGCTACTTTCAAAAAATTCCCATGCATAAATCAGGTGTTGTCAACACCGGACTGCTCTGTGTGTCGGCTGCCTTGCTATCTACTCTTTTTTATGCCATGATTGCTACGTTGATAGGTCAACACGGAATGCTCACCTATCAGCTGTTGAAAGTCTTAGTGGCAGTGGGAGTAGGCGGACTGATATTGGTTTGGCCCTCCATACACGTTTTGAAGTGGTCAATCGACAATGAAAGCTTGCATCGCTACGAAGTTCCCCAGGGAGGAAGTGCTGTTTGAATCGCAGGAATAGCTTTGGTAAAAAGGGCTTTTCTCTGTGGCGTCCTTTTGGTAAAAAGGGGAAACGTAAAAAGCGCAAAGAGCCCTCTGAGCCGGTTGTGCATGTCTCTTGGCGGATAAGTGCCGTAGCTGTGGTGTCTTTGGGTCTGTTCGTACTCTTGGCACTACGGCTCTGGTCAATTCAGGTTTTGAATGCGTCTTCCTATAAGAAAAATGCCAATCAAACCGTGGTAAGGAAAGTACCCATTGACCCGCCGCGCGGGCTTATCCTGACAAGAACGGGTCAGGTGTTAGCCGGCGACGTTTCGGAAGAAGTGGTGACGATCAAGCCGGCGGTAGGACCTTCAGGGAACAACTGGGTTGCTTTAGATCCAGCCGGAGAAGCCAATGTGGCTGCACTTTTGGGGATCAAAGAATCGCAGATCAACAAAGACCTCAACAATGTACAAAATATCCCTTACCAGCCGGTCCCTATTGCCTACGGTGTAAACCAGCAGGATGTTTTGCAGGTCAACGAACACCCTAACGAATACCCCGGCATAGCGGTAGAGCAGCAATACATCCGTACTTATCCGCAGAATTCATTGGCCTCTCAGGTGGTTGGTTATGTGGGACAGATCAATGCGTCCGAATATAATAAAGTAGCCAAAACCGGAATTTACAGTGAAAACGACCCCACTTACGGTCAAACTGGTCTGGAAGCCGAGTACGAGAAGTACCTTTATGGAAAACCCGGTTATCAACTAGAGGAAGTAAATCCGGCAGGTAATCCAGTGGCAAATATAGGCATCACTCCACCTCAGGCCGGAGATTCTATAGTGCTCAATATGGATTACGGCCTGGAAAAAACCCTTACCAATGATTTGACCCAGCACCTTATAGCTTTGCGGAATGGGCAATTTGGCGGACAGGCTTTCCCGGCTCCTTCGGGGGCGGGCGTTGTCATCAATATTCACAACGGGCATGTGCTGGCTATGGTTTCGGTGCCCGGATATAACAATAATTTATGGGTGGGCGGCATTTCCAATGCCGCCTATCAAAACCTAGTCAACACTTACGGCTATCCTCTAAACAATTACGCCATTCAGAGCCCCAACCCTCCCGGATCCGACTTCAAGCTCGCCACGGCCACGGCAGCACTTGACGACGGTCTGATCAGTCCGGGCTATGAGTTCAACGACCCTGGTTATTACACCGTGGGAAATCTGACTTTACACGATGCCCCCGGCGATCATCCCGGCTTGATCACCGTAGTCCAGGCCTTGGCCCTTTCCAGTGACGACTTCTTTTATAATATCGGTGCCATGTTTTGGCAGCAGCAAAACGCATATGGGGTAACACCCATCCAGAATATGGCGGCAAAATATGGTTTTGGAGTACCCTCCGGGATAGACCTACCAAATGTGGACAATGGTCAGGTAGACTCTCCTGCTTTGCGGAAAATATTACATAAACTGGCTCCTGCCGTCTACCCAGACACCTACTATGAAGGTGACAACATGGAAATGGCCTTCGGCCAGGGAGAAACACTCATTACACCCCTTGAGCTTGCCAATGCTTACGCCACTTTTGCCAACGGAGGAACGAGATACGCCCCGGAAATGGTCAACGCCATAGTTACCCCTTCCGGAAAAGTTGAAAAAATCAAGCCAAAAGTAATGGACAAGGTAGCCTATGCTTCCCAAGCGGACTATCAGGCCATCTTGGCCGGTTTCCAAGGGGCAGTGAACAACCCAATTGGTACCGCTTACCAGGACTTTACTAACTTTCCTTTCAACAGGTGGGAAGTTGCCGGTAAGACCGGTACTGCTACTGTTCGTCACGGTTTTCCTCCAACTGCTTGGTTTGTGGCTTTTTTTGGTCCGGTCGGTAATCCCGAATACGCCGCCGCCGTTGAGGTTTCCGCCGGAGGATATGGTACAAACGGGTCAGCCCCCGTGGTGAGACAGATCATCAATTATCTGATGGCAAACCCTCCTCCTAAAGTAAAGTACTGACAATTGCCACTTTAGAGGTGTTGCAAAATACCAATAGCGCTGTAGCGATGCTGCCGGGGTCGGATTTTGGCTGATTACTTATGTCTGTGTATAATTTCTGTCTGCTGTACTACCTGTTTGATATATTATTTAATCAAGATGACGTTTACAGGACAAGGCCTGCCGGCAAAGGCAAAGGCATTTATAAAGATTAATCTGATAAGTCTTGTGTTTATAGTGGCGTCAAGTCTGCTTTATATATCAGGTACAGAGTCTACTTTGACAGGTGTCAACTCTCAAATTGACGACAGGGACTCTTTGTTTTATATAGAGCAAGACAAATTTATGACACGCAAAGCCAAAAAGTCTGGGTTACCTCCCTTGTCATCTGAACGTATCTTTTTTTTCGACCGGAGCTTATTTGACAGGCGTCAAACTCCGGGAAAGGGATTTTTTAAATGTCGCAATCTTCATCCGATCCGTCAGGTGACGGAAAGCCAACTTTGGAAGGGCGCAGCGAGCATAGTAGACATTCTCCGGGCTCTTCCGATCCAAAAAATGAACAGAATCAGAAATCTTTATTCAACGAAGGCAATTCTGTAGGGAGGAATGCATCCAATTACGCTTCAAAGCGGGAAATAAGCAATCCGCCACAAATCGGAGATGTTCGGATGCCCGAGCAATCTCGGTCAACCGGTAATTCTGAGTCTCGTGAATCCTCTTCCGGATATTCTTATAAAAGACCAGGAAACTCAAGAGGCAGACTAAATAAGGGCACCAAAGCCGGCGGAGCTGTCTTGGGTTACGATCCAAACGGGCAGGATGCTTCCCGCTCAAGAGAGGCTACAGCCAAAAAGCCATATGTACAGCCTAAGCCAGATGCTTCTGCACAAAAGAAAGACTCTGGTACACATACGGAATATATTCCTAACCAGACCTCTTCCCAGCGTCAGCACAGTAGACGTACCCCATATCCCAAAAGACGTTTTGTGAATGGCGAGACTCAGCTTGGCCGATATCTTATGTGCGTACACACGCGTCCTGGAGCGACGGAAATTGCCGTCATGGAAGGCAGGCGTCTTCTGGAGCACCATGTAGCTAAAGAGAGCAACAGCGATGATCAGATAGACGGCAACATCTATTATGGTCGGGTAATCAATATTCTTCCTGGTATGGAAGCGGCGTTTGTGGATATAGGCACTCCAAAAAATGCCGTTTTGTATTGGGGCGATGTGCAATTCGAAGACGAAGAGAAAGATACCGATACCGATACCCCGCACAAAGTGCATTCCAAGCGGATAGAGCAATTGTTGAAGCATGGGCAAATGATTCTCTGCCAAGTGACAAAGAACCCGATTGGTCTAAAGGGAGCTAGACTTACCCAGGAAATAACCTTGGCAGGACGTTTTGTCGTCCTTATGCCGGGAAGCGATTCCGGAGGGATATCAAAGCGCATTCCCGATCAGGAGAGGAGAAGGCTTCGTAAGTTTTTGGACGAAGTCAAGCCGGCAGACTGCGGCATAATAGTCCGTACCGCTGCAGCCGGGGTTTCCATGGAGGAATTGAAAGCAGACGTTGAGCACTTGCTATCCGATTGGGCTGAGATAGAGAAAAAAATGCACGGTGCAAACGAGCCTAAACTTTTATACTCGGAACCGCATTTAGCGTTGAAGTTCATTAGAGAAGAATTCAATGGGGATTATCGTGCAGTTATCATAGATGACTACGATCTTTATAAGCTTTTGAAATCTTATGTAGCCGAATTTGACGAAAATCTTGCTGGCAGAATTATTTATTATGATGCCAAAGAAGAAAGACTCCCGATATTTGAAAAATACAATATTCACGAACAGGTGCATAAAGCTCTCGATAAAAAAGTCTGGCTCAACTCAGGAGGGTCGCTTATTATCGAAAAAACAGAGGCCTTGACTGTCATTGACGTCAATACCGGGAAAAACGTAGGGAAATCCTCTCTGGGCGAAACCGTTTACCAAAATAATTTGGAGGCCGCCAGAGAGATAGCCAGACAGTTGCGCTTGCGTGATATAGGCGGAATTATAGTGATCGATTTTATCGATATGGAAGAAAAGCAACACCGTGATGAGGTGGTTACTATATTGCGTAAGTCTTTGTCCGAAGATAAAACTCCATCCCAGGTTTACCCTATATCTGATTTGGGACTTGTGGAGATGACACGTAAGCGCATAGGGAAAGGTCTCCTTGAATCCATTTCAGAGGAATGCCCCATTTGTCACGGTACCGGCTTTGTGATAGAAGAAAGGCTGTAGTCAAAGGAACCATTTCCGGTAGAGCGACTCTAGTTTTGACGGAATTGACAATTTATGTTTATTTATTCAAAACAATTTCCATAAGTACTTACGCGCCGGGCAGTTTATTGGTATCATCAGTAGCCTATGTACGCAGTTATTAAATCAGGCGGGAAACAAGAAAAGGTAGAGGTAGGTTCCTTGGTGAACTTGGAACTCCTCGAGGGAAACGACGAGCAAGAAGTTGTTTTGTCCCCTGTTTTGCTTGTTGACGGCACAAAAGTCATGGCAACCCCAAAATTGTTGGAAAATGCCTCCGTTAAGGGTAAAATTCTTGGAGAGGCTAAAGGCAAGAAGGTAAGGGGTTTTGTATACCGACCGAAGGCACGCGGCAGAAGGCGTTTCGGTCACCGTCAACACTATAGCAGGGTTGAAATTACGGAAATCAACGTTGGTAAATAGCCGTTTCTACTCTGTCGGCTATGTTGAGAGCAAAAAAGGAAATTTGTAATGTCAAAGACTAAAGGCGGCGGCTCTACAAGAAACGGTAGAGATTCGGCTGCGCAGCGTTTGGGTGTAAAAAGGTCTGACGGTTCAGCCGTGACCCCGGGAGCCATTATCGTGCGCCAACGCGGTACGCACTTTCACCCGGGGGTGAATGTTGGTCGCGGCGGCGATGACACACTCTTTGCGATGGCAGAAGGAAAAGTTGCCTTCACCTCCCGTCGCGGCAGACGTATGGTCGACGTTTTATCAGACTGAAATCTCCCTGTAAGGCGCTGTCTGTCCTCCGGAGATAACTGCCATAAATCGGTATCTATGAGTCTGCGTTTGGCTACTGCAATATTGGTATAAAGCCAAATAAGCTATGTCATCAAGGATAAATTACACGTTCATAAATTATTGAGGATAACTCAAGAAATATTAATGTGACCAGTCTGGCTTTATCTTTTACCACTGCTCTGGCATCCGGATACTGCCATTTTAGTGTTACGTGTGAATCATGCGTTTTTGTATGAGTATAGAAGTCAAGTATCTTCTACTCTGGTATACCGGGTAAAAACACGGTAGTAAGTGTATATTTCAAGGTTGTCGGTAAGAGCGATACGCGATTACTCTTATCAGACATAAAGCGTTCTCTTTCGGGATTACTCCTCTTTCCGTAATCAATGGATCCCCGGCGCTCCTAGGAGATTTATGGATTACAGGCAGAACATTCACTTGGATCTGCTTGCGTACCGAGAGCGACAAGTGATTTGTATTCTCTGTGACGACAGGCAGGGCAACCCTGAATTTCTGTTTGCGGTCGAGGCACCTTACTTCCGCACCATGCACATGGTATGCCGAGTATGATGTCAACTATACCCCACCCCGGAGTATTGCAGGCAGGACAGCAGGTGGCAATTCTACCGGCAAGGCGTTCAGCGGCTGCCGCTATGACAGGGCGACGCGAAGGGCAGTGGTTGGCTCGCAGGTCGGTTTCTATTCGAGCCAAGCCGTCAGGGGAAGCGTTGGCACAGTCATGTAGAGCAGAGGTGAGTGTAGCGATGTCTGAAATTCCTTTGTAAACGGGTTGCGGTGTTCCTGTATTGGGTCTAACGATTAGATGATGATTAGGAAAATCTGCTTTAGAGAGGAAAGACGTAAGGTCATCAGTGGCGTTTGCACTTATTGAAGTTGTAATAACGTCGTAGCTTAGTTGACTTTCCCAGACGATGATTCTTTTGACCTCGTCCACTAAAACGACTATTTCCCGATCGACAGTGAGAAATGGCATTTCCGGATCCGGGGCGATAGTTCCTTCGGATGCAAGACCAATTTTTACTCCAGTGGTTTCTATACCTAAGCGAGCTTTGGCAATGGCTGTATCAAGGGGTGATCCTTGACGGGGAATTTCTCCTGTGAATGTGCCGAAGGTATCTGTATCTATATCAATCGTTTCTATCCGAAAACTGACGACATGGAGGAAAGGGGGAGCAATGAGCGGAAGTTTGTCATGTTTGGTGGCCAAAACCCCTAGTATGTCCATGTAGGGGTGTCGCAATTCGCTTTGCTGTTTGATATCGGCAAGATCTTTCGGAGACGGAGAGGTATCTCTGCTGTCGTTTCTACCTTGCACTTTTCGCAACATATTTTAAGTCTATATTAAAGATTGTCGAACAATAATGTATTGTTTGCCGGGAGCAGCTACTGCCTTTTCACTTCTCCTCAGGATGCTTGTTGTTAAATGTCTTATGTGTGTATCATTTTTTGCGGTTCTGCTTTATCGAGACCATGGAACTGTAGTTATGGCGAGGCTTATTCCTATATTTCCAAGGAGATCCCTCGTGGTGAATTTAGGTAATGCAATCTACGGACACGATTGCTTTTAGCCATTGAAGATGATTTAAACAGTGGTGAAGCAGAATCGGATGTTTCAGCGTTTTTTTGTGATGGAAATCTTGTTTTTAATGGCGGCTTATGTTTCAAATACAGGCAAGTAAACGTTTTTGCAATTGCCAGGTCTGTTTGGCTGAAAATCTCTATACGCTTTAGTTCTGTATATTGTCCTACAAGAGTGGTTGATGATAAATAAAATAGAGCCCCGCAGTAATGCGGGGCTCTATCAGATCAGCGCAAACTGTCTAATCTTGATTTATTTATGAACAACTCACACTGACCGGTGAAACAGTACCGGTGTCTGTGCCCTGGAATCCGAATGAAGCGGACTGACCGGCGCTGACTGAGCCATTGTAAGATTCGTTGGCGGCAGTCACCGAAGAACCGGATGTACTTGTCTGAGCGTTCCAAGCATTGGTTATTGCAGCGCCAGCCGGCAAGTTGAAGCCTGTGTTCCAACTTGAGAGAGGCGAAGAGCCTGCCGTAACGGTCACGGTTGCCGTAAATCCTCCGGCCCACTGGTTTGTGATGGTCATTGTTGCCGAGCAGGTTCCGTTTGTAGCAGGAGCAGCTGTTGTGGTAACGGGTGCGGCAGTTGTGGTGGTCGGTGCGGCAGTTGTGGTAACGGGTGCAGCTGTAGTGGTGGTAGGAGCAGCTGTTGTCGTTGTAGGTGGAGTTGTGGTGGAAGTCGTACCGCACGGTTGACCGTTTAGCGTGAACGAGGTTACCGGTGAAACAGTACCGGTGTCTGTGCCCTGGAATCCGAATGAAGCGGACTGACCGGCGCTGACTGAGCCATTGTAGCTTTCATTTGTAGCAGTAACCGAAGAGCCGGATGTACTTGTCTGAGCGTTCCAAGCATTGGTTATTGCAGCGCCAGCCGGCAAGTTGAAGCCCACGTTCCAACTTGAGAGAGGCGAAGAGCCTGCCGTAACGGTCACGGTTGCCGTAAATCCTCCGGCCCACTGGCTTCCGATGGTCATTGTTACACCACAAGAAGAAGTTGTCACAGGAGCAGCTGTTGTCGTTGTAGGAGCAGCTGTGGTTGTAACAGGAGCAGCTGTTGTCGTGGTAGGAGCAGTTGTGGTGGTTGTAGGAGCTGTTGTAGTCGTAACAGCCTGTGTAGTTGTGGTTGGTGCAGCTGTTGTGGTGGTAGGAGCACCGGCACCGTTTGTACTGAACGAGAAGCTGTTAGTGGCAAGTCCTGTACCGTTCTGCCAAATCTCAAAACCTGCTTCAATGGCGTCTAGGTACCAAGAGCTTTGCATGTAGCCAAGCTTGATGGATTCCTGAACCAGTGGTGCAAGCTGTAGGTTGGTTACAGAAGATGTAGTGTTGGCCATGACAAAGGATACGTCTTCCCAGTGTCCACCTGATGAGTTCGTCATCTGAGAGGCCCAGATGTTGAACGGTATACCATCCAGAGTAGCTGTAGCTACTACTGATCCTGCTGGTTGAGCTCCGTTGTGGTTCAACCAAATCATCATTTCTTCACCTGTAGGCAAGGTAGGAGCAGATGATGGGTCAAACCAGTTGTCGTAAGCTACGTCATAGGTTCCATCGGTTGAATTTTCCGTTGTGGACCAAGAAGTAACCACACCGCTGTTGATGGCAGACACAGCCAACGGCAATCCGTCAGGATTCTCGGAAGCAGGACTTCCGCCGAATGGGTGACGACCGGCAATGATGTCCGGGTATACACCCGGTGTGTAGCCGGGCTGTGCAATGGCTGAACTGGCAACTTTGAAGTCCGCTCCGCCATCTGTTGATACACAAATAGCAGCTGTGGAGTCCCACTCATCTACGGAGAGTACGTACTGACCGCCTGCCAAAGGTGCAGTGTTGTTGTTGGCTGTACCTGAAGTGTTGCAAAATGTGGCAGCCGCAGAAGTGGCGGCAGAAGCAACAGTTGCCGATTCGGCCAGTATGACCGGTACCGCAGTAACTGCCAGAGCTGCTGAAGCAAGAAAAACCTTGCTAAGTTTTAGCTTAGGCATGTGTAGTTTAATCAAACTGAAATTCAAATCTTCCTCCTTGGAGATCTTATTTATGAATTATTTCCTTTTTCTTCTGACGCTTTTTAAAGTAGCGGTAACGTGCTATGACGGTACCTAAAGGTACTTTTTCGCATGAAGAAGATGGCTGGTTTCCGTTTGATATACGAGCCCCCCTCGCAATATCTCTATGGATATTACAAAAAACTTTTTTGAAGCATTGTAGGCACCTGCCAAAAACGCTGAATTCTTGTAAACCCTCCTCTCTTAAGCGTTGAATGAATGTACTATATAAATAGTAAGATCTGATAGAAGTTATGTCAATATCAAATGTAGCTTTTGATCAGGTATTACTCTCGGTAACAACAATTACCACTCATAGTAATAGTTACTCACTTTGAGTAAAATATTGAACTGTTTGTGTGATAAATTCCTGCAATAAAGATAGTATAGGCTGACCTATATGTATTATCTTAGATATAGAGAAGTAGATAGATCATAATGCTAATCAAAGCTATCTCATATAAGTTCTTTGTATCATATGTGTTTATGAGGCATTAATCGTAGTAAATTGCAGATAAGTTTTTATATAAAAGTTTTTAATAATCTATTTTTTAGTTGTTTTCATATATAAAAATTTATTGTAAGCAAGTTACAAAATAAAGCAATATAGTAATGAGTCATATCAGAATTTTTCCAAAGCAGTACTTTACTGCCTCGTTTTCTTGACGAGCTGTCGCAATTTTTATTTGCATAGTAAGTTGTGCTCTGGATGTATTTGATTTTGGAGAATCAGGATGGGGAGTAGTCTTTACTGACTCCTTATTGCTACACTTAATGTATGAGGCATTTTCTTGGTATACCTGCCGTGATATGGATTGGTCAACTCGCATATGTTGTGGTAGCTTTAGCGCTTTTGACGGTATTGCTAAAAAATATCAAGCCCGCCAATAAGACCCAGTTTATAGGACTTTATGTTATCGCTATGGTGGCCTTGAACGTAATGTGGCGAATCGCGGTATCCCGCTTTTTGAGGTAGCCGTAGATGTAAACAATTGCAGGTATGGTATGTCTTCACTGGGAGAAAACTTTTTATCTGTTCCGGTTAGGGGAGTCGTTACCGCGAAGACATTTTTTGCTGTATCGTTTTATTATGGTTTCTTCATTTGTTAGTGATGCCAATTTTTCTGAAGGGAATTTGTCCTTTCTTGGCGAAGACGTAAAAAAAGCCTCTGCTGTACTGCGTAAAACGGACAGTGCTACCAGAGACATGGCTTTGACGTCAGCGGCTGAAGCACTTCTGGAAGATTCCGGAGAAATCATCAAGGCGAACAAAATCGACGTGGAGGCGGCTAAAGCTGCCGGACAGACTGATACTGTCGTAGACAGGTTGCGCTTGGACGAGACACGAATTGCCAAAATGGCTTCGGCTATTAAGGATGTGGTCGCCCTGCCTGATCCTCTTGGTCAGGTTGTCTCTGGATGGGTTAGGCCAAACGGTTTGCGTGTAAAAAGAGTAAGAGTACCTCTTGGCGTGGTAGGCATAGTCTACGAAAACAGACCAAATGTGACATCAGACGCCGCCGCTCTCTGCTTGAAGTCTGGAAATGCCGTTATGTTGCGCGGGAGTGCCGGAGCTATTAACTCTAATGTAGCCATAGAAAAGTCGTTGCGTGTCGGTCTAGAGGCAGCCGGTCTACCTTTGTCAGCCATTACGTTGATAAAAGACGTGAAACGCGAAACCGTGGCGGACTTTGTGCGGCTAGATAAGTTTATAGATTGTCTTATTCCCAGAGGTGGCCCCGGACTCATCAAATTAATTAAAGAGAATGCAACCGTGCCCTATGTCATAGATGGTGATGGCAACTGTCATGTTTATGTAGATAAAGATTGTGACTTAGAAATGGCCATAGACATAGTAGTAAATGCCAAGACAAGTCGTCCGGGCGTATGTAACGCCATGGAGACACTGCTACTGCACAAAGACATAGCCGAGCAATTTCTTACCATGGCCGATACTCCATTAGCCGGGGTAGAGTTGCGGGGTGATGATGCGAGTCGATCCGTTTTGTCGAGAATGCTGGAAGCGACCGAAGACGATTATGCAAGAGAGTTCCTTGATCTTATTATGGCGGTTAGGGTGGTAGATGACATCGATATGGCCATTGAACACGTTAATAAGTATTCCAGCGGACATTCGGAGGCCATAATAACCAACGACTATAAGGCGGCAAGTAAGTTTATGGCAGAAGTGGATGCCGCCGCTGTACTGGTCAATGCCTCTACTCGCTTTATCGATGGAGGAGAATTGGGTTTGGGTGCCGAAATAGGTATATCCACCCAAAAACTGCATGCCAGGGGTCCTATGGGTGTGGCAGAACTGACGTCTGTAAAATTTATTGTAGAAGGTAACGGTCAGGTCAGGAAGTAGCCATCAAGCTATAATTTGAGAAATGGAGTGCAAATATTAATACCGCTGACATGAAAGATAAACTGCATCAAGTAGGTTATCTCGCCGATGATTATATAGCTACATCAGTAATGTTGGCAATCAAGTTGTCCAAACCCATATTGCTGGAAGGACCGGCTGGAACAGGTAAAACGGAATTAGCCAAAGCTGTCTCTAAGGCTTTGGGAAACCCTTTGATCAGGCTTCAGTGTTATGAAGGACTTGACGAGGCAAAAGCCCTATATGAATGGGATTATGCAAAACAACTTCTTGCTATACAGATAGCTCAGCGTAATGCATTGCCGACAGATGGCGGGCAAAGCGCTTTAGGAGATGACAATTCACAAAATGTCAAAGTCATGAAGTCTATTTTCAGCGAAGATTTTTTATTGACCAGACCTCTTCTGCAGGCCATTACTTCGCGTAATCAAGTAGTACTTTTGATCGACGAAGTAGACAGAATCGATATCGAAATGGAAGCATTGTTTTTGGAAGTGCTTTCAGATTTTCAAGTTAGCATACCTGAACTGGGTACGTTGACGGCTGTAAGTCAACCTGTAGTTTTTTTGACTTCAAACGATACGAGAGATCTCTCGGAGGCCCTGAAAAGGCGGTGCCTTTATCTGCATTTGGACTACCCGACACCGGAAAGGGAAGCGGCTATCATCAGAATGCATTTACCGGATATAGACGATTATTTGATCAATGAAATAACCCATTTTGTCGCATCTTTGCGCGAATTGGATTTGGAAAAACCCCCTTCCATATCGGAAACTCTAGATTATGCTACGGCTTTGGTCATGCTCTCTGCCTCGCATATCACCGACGAGGAAGCACGGACTGTGATAAACCTTCTTCTAAAATACAAATCTGATTTAGATAAAGTCAAAATAATGTTGGAGAAAGGTCTTGAGGCTAAAAAAGAGTAGCAGTTCAACCGGACTTTGCTGTTGCTGTACTAGTCAATTGACAACTGCGTTGCAAGTGGAGAAATCAAAAAACGTTGTGACGATAGAGGGTGGTTTTGATGGCTGCATTTGATATGTTTACCGATTTCGTAGCCGAACTTAAAAGATCAGATATTCCCGTTTCGGTTGTGGAAGAAATAGAGTTGGCTAAGGCCCTTGAAATGATAGATCTTTCCTCTCTGCTCGAGTTGAAATATGCCATGATGGCTACCCTCATTAAATCTTCTGCCCACATAGAAGTGTTTGAGCTGTTATTCGCAAAGTATTTTTCTGTTTGGCAGTCGGTTGGGCATGAAAGTCTTGCCGAGGCAGTGCTTCTTCAGGACTCAATGTTTAGCTCTTATCGCTCCCGTCTTGCTGAGAACCAAGGTTTCCAAAATGGATATTACGATGCAAATCTCAACCACAGAGACCGTTTGGATATAAGTCATAGTGAGTTAGAGGCGGCTAAAAGAATCCTTTTGGAAGCCATCTTGTCCGGTGATGAACGAGCAATAGCGTTGCTGGCAAAATCATTGGCGGCAAAGCTGTCGAATGTGGCATCTGAAAAAATCATTTCTAATTCATACTACCTGTCGCTTTTTTCGCGGCTACTTGGCTTGGATGAGGTTAAAAGACTTTTAGGCATAGCCATCGCTTCTCTTGGGCAGCCACAAAGACCTGACAAAGGAAGCGATGAGCTTACTTCACTGTCGGACTCTTTATCGGAAAAGCGGATCAAAGAATTAGCCGAGATTGCCCAATTGGGCGAAGTAGGGGCGGGTCTGCTTGCCAGAGACTTTGAGTCTATGTTAGCTAAATTTACGGCTCTGCTGAGTTCTGAAATAGCAAGCATCATCTCCGCTATCAAAAAAGACGGAGCGGAACTGCCACCCAAAACAGTAGGTAATTTTGAGTTCTTGCGTGCCGACGAGAACGAGTTGAATTTGATGAGGAAAGAATTAAAGCCTCTCTCCGGAATCTTGGCGGCCAGACTGAAAAAAACATCTTACAGAGGTAAATACAAAAAAGTCAATTTTCATTCTACTTTTCGCAAGTCCCTTGCTACCCAAGGGGTGCCTTTCAATCTTTTGTACAAAAGAGTCAACGCGTCAAAACCCGAGATTACCGTTATTGCCGACGTTTCTGGGTCTGTGGCCTCGTTTGCCAGGTTCAGCCTGCATTTGATAACTGCGATAGCCGATGAGTTTGACAAAGTCAACTCATTTATATTCATAGACGAGATCTTGGATGTGACAAAGCAGTCTAAGGGCAGAAAAGATTACGCCGAAATGGAAGATTTTATAGGTTTGGCCGCAGCTGCTTCCGTCAAGGGGCATTCTGACTATGGCTATGCCTTACAGGCTTTTACTGATAGATATATGAAAAACGTTCTGTCTCCGCGCACAACCGTTATTTTGCTCGGTGATGCCAGAAGTAATTATCATCCCCCCAGACCGGATTTGTTGGCTGCCATCAAAAAGCGTTCTAAGAATCTTTACTTTATCAATCCGGAACCCAGACGCTACTGGAATACAGGAGACTCTATCGTGGACGTCTATGGAGCTGTTTGCGACAAAGTCGTGGAATGCAGAACATTAAATCAGCTCGCTGACTTCATTGATACCTTAAGTGGACACACGGGGTCCTTCGGAGCGATTAGTCTATAGAAGATATGAGCATATTAGTGACCGGCGCGGCCGGATTTATAGGTTCCAACTTTGTCCGCTATTACAGAGAGGCGCATCCGGAGGAAGAGATTGTCTGTCTTGACGTGCTGACCTATGCCGGCAACTTGGAAAATCTTGAACCATATCTTTCTTCGGGAGACATAGACTTCTTTCGGGTCGACATAGGTGATTTCGACGAAGTGTCAAAAATCCTCCGGAGTAAACAGGTAGAAACAATAGTGAACTTCGCAGCGGAGTCACATAACAGTCTGGCCGTACTCGACCCCAAGAGGTTTTTTGAGACAAATGTTTTGGGCACACAGGCTCTCTGCGAAGCCGCTTTAAAATCTTCGGTAAGCAGGCTCCATCACATCTCTACGTGTGAGGTATATGGAGACCTGGCGCTGGATTCAGACGAGAAATTCAGGGAGGATTCTCCCTATCGACCCCGTACCCCTTACAATGCCTCCAAGGCCGCTTCTGATCACGTCGTCAGGTGCTACTTTGAGACATTTGCATTGCCGGTTACGATCACCAATTGTTGCAACAACTACGGTCCGTATCAATTCCCGGAGAAGGTTATACCATTGTTTTTGTCCAGAGCTTTAGACGATCTGCCTCTTCCGGTGTATAAGTCTTCTGCCAATCGCAGGGAGTGGATACACGTTCTGGATCACTGCCGCGCTGTAGATGAAGTGCTCAAGCGTGGTGTGATCGGAGAGACTTACCACGTTGGAACAGGTAGGGAAGCCAGCGTCAGTGAAATTGCCGATTTTATTTTGAGCTTTACCGGGAAGCCCGACTCTCTGATAGAAGTAGTTCCGGACAGACCCGGACATGACAGACGCTATCTTTTGGATTCGGAAAAAATTGCCAAAGAACTTGGCTGGCAGCCGTCGATCGAGTTCGAAAGCGGTTTAGAGGAAACAGTTGCTTGGTATACGGAGAATGAAAGCTGGTGGCGGAAACTCATCGGAAGGTCGCCCGTTGTGGAAGGTACATGGACAGAGCAAAAGTAATTTTTGTTGCCAGCCTGTCTGACTTGTCGGACAGTTCTAAATGAGGAGTTTATGCGTATACTGCTAACCGGCGCCGGCGGACAACTCGGTCAGGACCTTGTGGCTGCTTTTCAACATCAGAACGAAGCAAGGCAGACAGGAAAAAGATCAGATATACTGGCTCTTTCGCGTGAACAGTTGGATGTTTCTTCGCGTGATCGGGTATATAGCGTCTGTCACGACTACGAACCGGATGTGATCATCCATCCGGCGGCTTGGACCAAAGTGGACGAATGTGAGTCAAACCCAGAAAAAGCTTACGCTATCAATGCCTGTGGAACTAAATACTTTAGCGACATGGCCAAAACCCTGGGTGCTTATATGCTGTACGTCTCCACCGACTATGTATTTGACGGACGGAAACCTTCACCGTATGTGGAATGGGACACACCCAATCCTCTTTCAGTGTACGGTAAGTCAAAATTGGCAGGGGAACAGGCAATGGCCTCGGTTCCTTTTCATGCGATCATCCGTACTTCCTGGGTGGCCGGTTACGGTGGGGCCAATATGGTAAAGACAGTTATGAAGTTGCTTGCGGAAAGAGAAAGTTTGCAATTCGTAGAAGATCAGATTGGTTCACCCACTTTTACGGCCGATTTGGCCGATAAGATCTTGGAGATAACTTCAGCCAGATTGACCGGTACTTTTCACGTTACGAATTCAGGCGTTACTTCTTGGTACGAATTTGCCTCTGAGATAGCTACTCTGCTCGGCTATGGTAAAGAAAAAGTTCTTCCCGTAAAAACAGCCGACCTATTTCCTCCTCGGCCCGCTCCGCGACCGGAAAATTCAGTTTTGGATAATATGGCATTGCGTATTGAAGGTTTACGGCTTTTGCCGGACTGGCGGGAATCGCTGGCCGGTTTGGTACATCGTTTGAGAGACTAAAAATTACTATGGTCCGGTTCTAAGGTATTGCCATAAAGTATTTTCGTTTGGTAAGGGTCTTATTGCGGTGATTGTTGGAGAAATAATAAATTGCGGAGACATACAACATAGTGCGTAGAAAATTGAAAACAGAGGAAAAGGATACGACGGCTACAGCTGTTATCGTCAACTATAACGCCGGAACGGCTCTTTTGTCCTGTGTGAAAAGTGTTATTGAAGAGGGATTACCGGTGGTGGTAGTGGATAACGCTTCTAAAGACGACTCTATAGTGTCTGTAAAAGAAACTTTTGCAGACACAAAGGTTATCACCCTCGATAACAATCTGGGTTATGGCTCGGCCGTAAACATAGGGACGGACTCCCTGCAAACGGACTATATCTTGGTGATGAATCCAGATGTCAATCTAACCCCTCAAGCTTTTTTGACTCTGAAAAAAGTCTTGGATGAAAACGACGATGCGGCATTAGTGGGTCCTAAGTTGATTTATCCGGACGGGGGATTTTATCCGTCGGCTCGCTCTTTTCCTTCTTATACGACCGCTTTTGCACACGCTTTTTTGGGCATATTTTGGAAAAATAACAAGTGGTCTAAGCGCTACCGCCTGGAAGAGGGGGCAACAAGTCCTGCCTGGCTACAAAGAAGAGAGGTGGACTGGGTATCGGGTGCCTGCTTTTTGGTACGCCGGGTTGCCTTTGAGGCCATCAACGGTTTTGATACCGGGTACTTTATGTATGTAGAAGATCTTGACCTGTCTTGGCGACTGAAAGAAGCAGGGTGGCGCATACTTTTCGAACCGGAATCCGTTGTGGTACACGATCAGGGTTTGTCGGCGAGAAAGCACCCATACAAGATGACGGTGGCTCATCATATTTCCACATGGCGATTTGTCTGTAAGACCAACAGAGGAAGTTCGGCGATTTTGCTCCCCTTTATAGGAATCGCACTTTTAACGAGAATGATAATTGCTATTATTAAAGAGTTTTATACTGAAGAGAAGTCCAAAACTATTGGACGCTAAAGGGATGGGATCGCAAAGTCATGGCCAAAGGATCATTTAGCAAAACCGTTGCACGGGCTGCAGCCAGCGGCGGTTCCAAGGGCTATAAAGCTCAGGCGCCTAGGGGCTGGTACATGATGTTGTCTTTGATAGTCATTGGGGGCTTTGCTCTGATCGGCTACAGCAGATATGAAAACAACTACGTAGCACCTGCCATACCGCCTACGTCAGCAGATCACTGGTATGCGGCTTTGGGCGTTGACATATGCGGCACTATCGAGCCCAACTTGGGAGCTAACTCCAACATTTCCACCGTGGGTATCAGAACATTTGGTAACGGAATCATCGATATCGATCCGGGTGCTGTTTCCAAGCCGTCTCTTTTCACCGGTAAACACGCCACTCTGGGCAATTTTGTTTCGCATTACAAAGGACTTGTGCTGAGTGCAGCAGTGCTTGGGTTACCAAATCCGGCGTACGTTGCACCCTCTTCTACTACAACTTCTTCTACCACCACCACAGCGGTAACGACTCCCACTTCCAAGACTACGACAACTTTGTCCAAGTCGTCTTCTTCGAAGGGGTCCGCCACCACAACGACCGCTGTCACTACGACTACTTCTACAAAAACTACGACTACTTCTACAAAATCTGTCGCCAAGAAAGCCACTACCACCACAACGGCTGCTCCTGTGACCAAGCCGCTTGTGTCCAACGGTCAAGCCTGTACTCCTTCACTCGGCTCAGACAGGGGTACCGGTCGTGTGTTGGTGGAGGTCTGGTCCTCTCCCAAGGCCAAAGGCAAGATATACAAGGGAAATCCCAACAATCTGCGCCTGGCTAACGGTCAAATGATTACGTTAGGCTTTGTTCCACAGAGCGTAACATCCCTGCCTGAGCCCAAGTCCAAAGCCACACTTGAGTCTGACCTTCAACCCAATGGCAGTTCCGGTGCTCTCGGTGCTTCAGGATCAGCAGCTCAGTCCAAGCTGAAAAAGGCTCTCGAATCCACCACAACGGTATCAGCCAAAAAAGCTACGCCTAAGGCCTCCTCGAAAGCCACCGCTAAAGGTAAAAAAGGCTGATCACGAAGTTATTTTATTGCACGCGCAACTAAAATTTACATACAAATAAAACATCTTTTCGGTATGTGATATTTCTGTGATGGTATGATTACAAGAAGTGAATAAATTTCCGTCTCGCATGTGCGCGAATAAGGATTTATGCTACTATGTAGCTTGTGAAATAATAAACATGGTGACCATAAGGAGAAATGCGTGTTAGCAGTAGTGCTTGTCGGCGGCGAAGGAACAAGACTTAGACCACTTACCAATCATCTACCCAAACCCATGCTTCCCATAGTAGAAAAACCCATGATTGCAAGAATCGTAGACTGGCTGTCTGCCCACGGGGTAGACGAAGTCGTCTTGGCCTTAGGCTATAAGCCCGATGCCTTTGTGGATGCATTTCCCGACGGCATTGTAGACGGTGTCAAGATCCACTACGCCACCGAACCCTCTCCCCTTGATACGGCGGGAGCTATTCGATATGCGGCAGAATCCGTAGGGGTAAGGCAGGGACCGATGGTCGTCGTCAATGGCGATATCGTTACGGATTTGAATCTTACTGATTTGATTCACTTTCACAGGGAGAGCGAAGGGTTAGCCACTATTTCTTTGACTCCGGTCGAAGACCCTTCCGCCTACGGCGTTGTGCCGACCGACCCTTACGGCAGAGTGTTGGCATTCATAGAAAAACCGGCAAAAGACAAAGCCCCTACCAATTTAGTCAACGCCGGTATTTACGTACTCGACTCGACCATGATGAATCTGATAGATTCCGACAGGCGTGTTTCCATTGAAAGGGAGATATTCCCACTTCTCGTGGAAAGAGGAGAACTGTTTGCCATGGCATCTGATGCTTATTGGTTAGATACCGGTACTCCGGAAAGATTTCTTCAGGCACAGTTAGATCTATTGAGCGGTATGAGGATATACGGTAACGATATAGATTACGTGGAAAAGCGCGGCAATGTATTTTTGTCACCCGGCACTGAGTTGGAAGCCGAAACCAAGGGCAATGTCTACATGGGATTTGCATCCAAAGCTGCTGCAGGTTCTTATCTGCACGACGCAGTGATAGGGAGCGGATCGCTTGTGGCTAAGTGGGCCAAAGTCATCAGATCCGTTATTATGCCGGGAGCAAAAATCCACGAAGGTGCCATTATTGAAGATTCAATTATCGGCCCTGACGCAGTGATCGGAGCGGCTGCCGAAGTAAAAAATTCTACAATTGTAGGGGCAGAGTCCACAGTTCCGAGCGGAATGCTCTTAGATAGTGCCAGACATTCTCTATAATGTAACTCTTATATGAGAGTTTTAGTTACCGGCGGAGCCGGCTTTATAGGATCGAATTTGGTTGACCGTCTTTTGGCGGAAAATTTGGAAGTTGACGTTGCTGACGACCTTTCCAGCGGGTCTCTTTCGAATCTGGCTGAAGCCAGAGCATCGGGCGGCAAACTCAAGTTCCACAAAATTGACATTCGATCTCAGGACATCTTCGAACTTTTTAGAATACGTCAGCCAGAGGTGGTGTTCCACTTGGCAGCTCAAATCAGCGTTACCAAATCGGTGCGCGAACCTCTCCTGGATGCCGGTATAAACGTTTTGGGATCGCTTCAGGTGATAGAAGCAGCCAGAATCTCAGGCGCCAGGAAAGTCGTGTTTGCGGCAAGCGGAGGTTCTCTTTACGGAGACTTAGAGCCGGAAGAACTACCGGTGGCTGAAACGCATCGGCGCGATCCCCGCTCCCCCTATGGGCTGGCAAAAAAAGTGGTGGGGGAATATCT
Organism: Actinomycetes bacterium; assembly: GCA_021829645.1. GTDB lineage: Bacteria > Actinomycetota > Acidimicrobiia > Acidimicrobiales > Bog-793 > JAJZMK01. The sequence goes on from JAKBPI010000002.1 coordinate 96,935, forward strand.
TGCACTCTATCGAGAACTCTATGATTTGGAGTTTACGGCATTGGCTTTGGCCAATGTTTACGGCCCACGTCAAGACCCATATGGGGAAGGAGGCGTGGTGTCTATTTTTGCCAATAACTTATTGGCCGGCAAAGTTTCCACTATTTATGGCGACGGCAATCAGACGAGAGATTTTGTGTTCGTGGATGACGTAGTGGACGCTTTTGCTCGGGCCAGAACAAAAGGTTCCGGCCTGCTGATGAATATCGCCACAGGGAAGCAGGTCTCAGTGAACGAACTGTATAGTACGATGGCCTCTGTGGTCTCCGGTGATTTGAAGCCGGTATATGCAGAGACGAGGGAAGGCGAAGTGCTGGCCAGTGCTCTCGATCCTTCGAGGGCTGCCATCCACTTGGGGTGGAAGTATTGGACCGGTCTGCCAGAAGGCGCAAAAGCCGTTTTGGATTACTTTAGGGCAGGACACAGAGTCAAAGTTCTGACGGAAGAGGACTTTACCAGGAAGGATGACAATTGATTGTCGTATTGGCCGGGGGGACTGGCGCTGCCAAATTTCTGAGCGGTTTGATCCAGGTGATGAAAAGAGAAGATATCTACGTCGTAGGCAACACCGGAGACGATGCGGTTTTCTTTGGTTTGCACGTGAGTCCCGATTTGGATACAATTTGTTATACCTTGGCGGGTGAAGTCAACTCCGCCACCGGTTGGGGGCTGAAGAGCGAAACTTGGCATGCCATGGATACGGTTGCCCGCTATGGAGGGGATACTTGGTTCCATCTGGGTGACAGAGACTTGGGCACTCATCTTTACAGAACAGCTCGCCTTCGGGAAGGTGCACTACTATCTACCGTGACTGAAGAAATTGCTGAAGCTTGGCAAATCGGCGTGGACTTGGTGCCGATGTCTGATGCTCCGGTGCGTACTTACTTAGAACTCTTGGACGGGACGGAAGTGGCATTTCAGGATTACTTTGTGAAACTCCGTCACTCGGTTCCCGTTGAAGCGGTAACGTTTCGAGGTGCTTCTCAGGCGACTCCGACAGAAGGTATTCTGGAAGCTTTTGCGGCAGCAGAGCGCATTATTTTAGCCCCTTCTAACCCTATTGTCTCTATAGGTCCCATATTGGCTATCCCTGCCGTCAGGAACGCGCTGGAAAAGTATAGAGATAAAGTAAGAGCCGTTTCTCCGATAGTGGCCGGTGTCGCGCTCAAAGGTCCGGCTGACAGATTACTCAGAGAGTTGGGCCACGAAGCATCCGTTGTCGGGGTAGCCGGTCTTTTGGCAGACGTGACGGACACGTTGGTGATAGATGAACAGGACGCAGCGCTGGCCAAAAGCATAAGCGGCTTAGACGTCAGACCCGTCGTGACAAATACCATTATGTCGACTCCGGAACTTGCCAAAAAACTTGCTTCGGTGGTTATAGATTGTTAACGTGACAAAAAGCGAGTTAAGCATTTTTGGCGTGCACGGGATACCGGATATTGCCCGTGGCGACGATCTGGCAAAGATTATTGGCGAGAGGGTCGAGCCAAAAGATTATGACGTTCTCGTCGTTACGCAAAAAATAGTATCCAAGGCAGAGGGGCGTGTCGTAAAGCTCGACGACGGGGGTGATCCAAAAAACACTCCGCAAGAAGAAAGCCCTTCTTATGCAGAGGAAAGGCTCCGAGCTTTGGCAACAGCCAAAGAACAAATTGTCCTTTCTGAATCCGTCAGGATTCTCAGACGCCGCGGATCTCTGGTGATAGCCGAAACAAAGCACGGCTTTATCTGTGCCAATGCCGGGGTAGATCTCTCCAACGTGGAGAGCGGCTATGCGGTGCTTTTGCCAGTAGATCCGGATTACTCGGCTGCCAGGATCAGGGCCCGCATCAAACACCTATTCGGAGTAGAGGTGGGGGTCGTCATCACTGATACCTTCGGTAGAGTATGGCGACAGGGTCTGGTGGATGTGGCTATAGGCGTAGCGGGTATCGGGGCCATCAACGACCTCTGCGGGACAGAGGACGCCTATGGAAACGTACTTCATGCCACCAAAGTATGTATAGCCGATGAGTTAGCGGCCGCGGCAAATCTGGTTATGGCCAAAGCCGACAAAGTCCCGGCAGCAGTCATCAGAGGTCTGGATAGGGATCTCTTCAGGGAGTCTTCCGTAAAGGGGGAGATTGTCAGATCACATAGGGAAGACTTTTTCCGGTGAAAAGCTCCGCTTGGTCAAAAGCGGCCACGGCTGAAGGGTTTGCTATTACTTTGGTGGCAGATCAACTGCGCCAAAGGGTTCCAGGCGGTATAGGCGTATATATTCTCGGTCTGCTGCAAGGCTTCAGTGGGCTCTGCAGCGAGTCTATAACCGGCGTCAGTATAGGCGAAAGCCTGCGGCTTACCTTGTTTGCCTCAAAACAAGACTCTGAACAGGATCAACTGAAGGACTTTATCGCCTCCCGGGATAAGAATTTGTCCGGCAGGGGAGTTTCCTTTTCTCTTGTCGAAAAGACAGCCAACTCACGTGCTTTTATGACGGCCTGTCGTTTCGGTTTATTATCCGTGCCCCAATCTGATTTGGTAGCGGCCACTTCTCTCGTTGTGCCCAAATACAGGGGAGTCCTGAGTGTGGCTTTGCATGACCTGGCTTTCAGGGATACCCCGGAGAGCTTTACGTCACACGGGCGCAGATGGCACGAAGCAGCTCTCGTGCGGGCACTGAAAAGGGCATCCGGTTTTAGCGTGCCCACCGCGGATATGGCTCTTAGAGTACGAGAGATGACAGACAAGCCGGTGGCTGTGATCGGATACGGCTGTGATCATTTACCAGAACCTGATGTTGCGGGCGCCGAAAAAATTCTGCATCGCATCTTGGGCGACACCTACGACCGAGAACACAAACTGCTACTTACGGTAGGCACCCTGGAGCCGAGAAAAAATTTGGCAAGGATCATAAGAGCTTTTTCTGCTGTCAGGGACTCCTATCAGGGTAAAGTATCACTGCTGGTCATAGGACCTCAGGGTTGGGGGGAGATGCCTGAGGTATCAGAAGGGGTGTATTTGCTGGGGAGGGTTTCAGAGGGAGAACTGGCGGCTTTTTACAAAATTGCCTATGCCCTGGTCTATGCTCCCATATTAGAAGGCTACGGATTGCCGGTGGTCGAAGCATTTTATTCCGCTCTGCCGGTCATCTCCTCCGATGTGCCCAGTGCGGGTGGGGCTACCTTGTCCGTGGATCCTCTGGCCGAGGCGGACATAGCAGCCAAAATTTTGGACGTGCTCACAACTCCCTCATTGCGCAGTGACCTCATACGACGGGGCGCAGAACGGCTGGCGGGAAATCGGTGGCGAGATATTGCCTTGCAGCATCTGCTGTTCTGGCGTTATTTGCAGGTAAAATATGCGTATCCCGCCGGGCATGTGGAGATGCTGCAAAAAATCGGCATTAGTCAGGAAAATGCCGGAGAAGACGGTTTTAAATTGTTTTACGAAGCCAAAGACTTATCCGCAGAACTCCGATTGTTCGCCTAGGGAAGAGAGAAAGAACTGAGCGAGTCATACCGTAAGGGTAGTGTTCCGGAGAAGACGGAACCTATCGATGTACAAAACTACAATTTGTTGTTAAATGCAACCGGTGTACCCGAAAATCCGGCTGGAGCCGGCAGGTATATCTACGAACTGGCGAGGGTGGCAGCGGCAAAGCCGGATTTGTCTCTTTTGCTCTGTACGAGGAGAAATGACATCCGGAGGTGGCTTGGGATACTGCAGGACGCCAAGCATAACAGGATTATTCCCGTGGCCCCGTCTTCGCGCCCTGCAAGAATGTTTTACGAAGAGTTTTTACTGCAACGCTTGGCAGGCAGTATTTTTGCGGACAACCCTCGGCTATCTCGGAATTTAGTGCTGCATGGACCTCACTATGTGATACCCCCTTTTCGCAGTATTGCCAAAGTGGCAACGATACACGATTTGACTTTGGTGGAACACAGGGAGTGGCACGAACCTTCCAAAGTGCTTTATTTCACTCATGCCATAAAGCAAGCTGTGGCCCATGCCCAGGCACTGGTCTGCCCCAGCGAGTATACTGCCAGGAAACTTTCCGATATTTTTAACCCAAAATGTCCCATCGTTGTGGCCAGGCACGGTATAGATCTGGGTCTTTTTTGCCCTTCCTCTCCGGATATTGCCGTGGAAGACAAAGAACTTCTCGAATCACCGGGCATTTCCCGTCGCTACATACTGCATGTGGGTACCCTGGAACCGCGTAAAAATATTCCCCTTCTGATAAAGGCCTTTGACGTCATAGCCGAAAGGGACAAAGAAATATCGTTGCTGTTAGCCGGTGGTAATGGTTGGCGGATGGGGGGGATAGATAAAGCCATAGGCGCTGCCAAGAACGCGCAACGTATCAAAAAGCTGGGCTACGTATCAGATAGGCAGGTAGCGGCACTGCTTCGCCGAGCGGCAGCGGTGTGTTATCCCTCAGCGGAAGAGGGCTTTGGGCTTCCGGCTGCCGAAGCAATGGCTTGCGGGGCACCGCTGGTGACGACTGAAGACAGCGCCATGGCTGAAATGGTGGGCAAAGCTGCTCTGTTGGTCCCGGTCGGCTCTTTTGGTCTTTTGGTAGAAGCTTTGCAGGTCGCTCTTGCCGGCGGAAGGGAAACAGAGTCACGCAGACTGCTGGGGATTGAGATGTCTTACAATTTTACTTGGGAAAAATCATTAAAAAATCATCTTAAGGCTTACGAACTCGCTTTAGGTGGCTAGTTTTAATATGTGCGCGCATTTATAACCGGAGTAAGCGGTTTCGTGGGAAAGTGGCTAAGTGCCCATCTGGCTGATCACGGCGATGAGGTATTTTCCATTGACGAATCCGTGGATGTAAGAGACGAAGCAGCCTTGAGGGAAGTGCTCCGGGCTGCGGTTCCTGAAGTTATTTACCACTTAGCTGCTCTCACTCACGTGGGACGCTCTTTTGAAGACCCCATCAGCTATCTGGAAGTCAATACGGTGGGAACTTATAAACTCTTAGAGGCTGCCAGATCTCTTGTTGAGCTACCCAAAGTGATTTTGATAAGTTCCGCCGAAGTTTACGGTTTGACTTGTCAAAATAAAGACGGTGACCCTATTACAGAAGAGGACCCCGTTTTGCCGGCCACACCATATGCGTTTTCGAAAGTGGCAGCGGAATACGGCGGTTTGCAGCAGATGTACTCTTATGGGCTTCCCGTGGTGTTGGCTAGGCCTTTCAACCACATAGGACCAGGACAAAGTGATGCTTTTGTCGTATCGGCCTTGGCAAAGCGCATAGCGGCAGCTGAGATATCCGGTGAAAAGTACATTCCGGTGGGCAATCTCGCTGCCAAGAGAGATTTTACTGATGTCCGGGACGTAGTAGCCGCCTACAGGATGATGGCCGTGGAGGCCAAGGCGGGCGAGGCTTACAATATCTGCTCCGGCAAGGCAGTGGCCATATCGGAGATTGCCGAAGATCTGATTAGGATTTCTGCCTCCGACATCGAACTACGCAGAGATGAAAGTCTCCTCAGACCGGTGGATTTGCCGGTCTTATACGGATCTCCGGCCAAATTGCAAGACGTCACTTCTTGGGAGCCGGTTATTCCCCGTGATCAAACCCTTTCGGACGTTTTGACATATTGGCGAGAGCATCTTTCATAAGGTTTTTCATAAATCCACAGGTTTTTGTTGTCCTCTCACGCATGTGATTGACGTGCTCATCCGGCCTGTAATCTTTGGCTATTTCTCTAATCGTTCCGTAAATACGTTTTCCGGACATCACAGAAAAACCCACGGCCGTATAAAACAAGTCTTCAAAATCTTTTTTGAGTTTACTGGCGGCTTCTTTTTCGTTCATACCGATATTTTACCCCGAAGCCAGGGGAAGGCAAGCATTACTTTTTACCAGTTACCGGTGTTTCTTTGGCCGGCACAAACTTACTTAGGCGGCTGTAGATAAAATTCTGCGATAGCGGCTAAAATAAAGCAGTGGCTCCGCCGAAAATAGACACAGATGCCGTGCTGGCCGAGAGAGACAAAAGCTTTGCTCTGGGAGAGTTTTTGTCTTGGGTTTCTGAAATAGGCATCACTCTCTATGAAGCCCAAGAAGAGGCCGTCAGTGCGGTATTCGACGACTGTCATACGATTGTCACCACCCCCACTGGCTCCGGCAAAAGTCTTGTCGCTTTGGCTGCGCATTTGTCCGCTATGGCATCCGGGGTAAGGTCGGCTTACACGGCTCCGGTAAAAGCTTTGGTGTCAGAGAAATTTTTTTATCTATGCGACGTTTTAGGTCCAGATAAAGTCGGCATGATGACCTCGGATGCCTCCATAAACCCGGAAGCCCCAGTTATCTGTGCCACGGCAGAAATAGTAGCCAACATGGCGCTTAGGGCTGGGGAAAGCACCCCGTTTGGCCAGGTAGTGATGGATGAGTTTCACTTTTACGGTGATCCCGAGCGCGGCTGGGCTTGGCAGGTTCCGTTACTTGAGATGAGACATGCCCAGTTCATACTGATGTCAGCCACTCTGGGAGATACCTCCGCTATTGAAAAAGGCTTATCAACCCGTACGCACAGAGAAGTAGCGGTGATCCGCTCCGTCAGGCGCCCTATTCCGCTTGTATATGACTACAGCAGACTTTTACTCCACGACACCATTGGTGAGCTGATACATGCCGACAAGTCTCCTCTCTATGTCGTGCATTTTACACAGGCTTCGGCGGCAAAACATGCTCAAGCCCTGACCTCGTTACAGGTTCTCACTAAAAGGGAGCGAGAACAAATTGCTGAAGAAATCGGCGATTTTCGTTTTTCAAAAGGTTATGGCGTAACCCTTTCCAGGCTACTGCATCACGGTATCGGTATTCATCACGGTGGTATGCTGCCAAAATACAGGCGCCTCGTCGAGCGCTTGGCGCAGAGCGGACTGTTGAAAATTATCGTGGGTACCGACACCTTGGGGGTCGGCGTCAATATGCCGATCAGAACAGTTCTTCTGACCAGTCTCAATAAATACGACGGAGTTTCCACCAGACTGCTTTCGGCCAGAGAATTCCATCAGATAACCGGGCGCGCCGGGCGGGCCGGATTTGATCAGGTGGGCTATGCCGTCCTGCAGGCACCGGAACACGTGGTGGCCAACGAAGAAGCCATTCGCAAAGCAGAAAAGAAAGCCGGATATGGCGCTAAAAAGAAAGTAAAAGTAGTGCCGGTAAAAGCACCTAAAGGTTTTGTGCATTTTGACGAGACCACTTTCAGAAATCTTATCGCCGCTTCTCCGGAGGCTTTGGTTTCAAGGCTGAAAGTGGATCATGCCGTGATATTGAATATCCTAGATAGGCCGGGTGACAATTGCCTGGCTCTGCGCAATCTCTTGACGGACAATGACGAAGAACGTTCGGTGCAGCGCAAGCTTATCAGGAAAGCAATAAGTATTTACCGCTCTCTGCTTGCCGCCGGAGCTTTGGAGAGACTTGCACAAAAAGACGAATTTCAGAGATCGGTCAGGGTATCTCCTGATCTGCAGAGAGACTTTGCCCTAAATAATCCGCTCAGCCCCTTTGTTTTGGAGGCCATACCGGTGCTCGATCCGCTTTCTTCCATTTACGACCTGGACGTCATTTCGGTGGTGGAATCAACGTTGGAAAATCCCGGAGCAATCCTGTCAGCTCAGCTAGATAAGGCGCGCTCTATATTGATAGGCGAGCTCAAATCAGCCGGTGTGGAATATGAAGAGAGAGTAGAGGCACTTGAAAAACTAGAATATCCGAAGCCACTGCGGGATTTTATCTATGCACTTTTTAACGAGTACAGAAAAGTGCACCCCTGGGCGAGAGACAATAACATTTCTCCCAAATCGATAGTCAGGGATATGTATGAAATGGCGATGGGCTTTAATGAATATGTCGCTTACTATGGTTTGACCCGCTCGGAAGGTCTTCTGTTGCGTTACCTTTCCGATGCCTATAGGGCTTTACAGCAAAACATACCCGAAGATTGGAAAACGGACTCCCTGGATGACATCCTTTTGTGGTTGGGCGAGTTAGTGAGACAGGTGGACTCCAGTCTCTTGGATGAGTGGGAAATGCTTCGAGAGATGGGTGATACCATGGCGGCACTGGGACTAAAGACGCAGCTGGGCTCCTCTTCTTTAGGGAACAAAGCAGAGAGTGCCTCCGCTTCTCTGAGTGAAAACAAGCGAGCATTTCGGATCATGATTCAGAATGCGGCATTTTATAGGGTAGAACTTATTTCTAAAAAGGATACAGAAGCCCTGGCGGAAGGCGAGGAACGGGGAGGTTTTGGCGCCAGGAAGTGGCAAAGTGTCATAGACGACTATTTTGCTACTTGTGACTCAGTGGATATTTCTCAGAGTGCAAGAAGCTCAAAGCTGTGTGTCATCACCGAAGGCAAGACATCCTGGCTTGTGGATCAAGTGGTTGCCGATCCGAATGAAAACTATGATTTTAGAATCGAAGCAGAAATTGACTTGGCTGAATCGGATCTTGTGGGGTATCCAGCCTGGCGTACGCTAAGAGCGGGACGCCTGTAGCATGTTTGCCGTCCGGTAATGTGTGCCAAATCTTATTTCTAACCATTACACCCGATAGTTACCGGCTTGCAGGATTGTCAAATAACGGCTTTTGAAGTATCTGTTTGAGATAATTGTCTCTCAACTCTTCTCAGTTGGCCAAAGATTGATTCTCAAAGCTGGTTTCCAAAAAATCGAGTACTTCTTTGGCCGGTATGGGTCTGGAGAGCAGAAAACCCTGTCCGGTGGCACACTTTTCTTCCAGGATCTCGTTTAGCTGTATCCTGCGTTCGATGCCTTTAGCGGCAGTAGTAATGCCGAGAGATTTGCCTAGATTGAAAAGTGATCTGGTGATTTCTTCACCGCCTACCGTGTCCAGGAGTCTCAGTACTAAAGATCCGTCTATTTTCAGTTGATCGATGGGAAGATGACGGAGCTGGGCCGCCGTTATAAACTCTTTCCCAAAATCATCTACTATCAGGTGAACGCCGAGCTGTTTTAATGACTTCAAAATTTGTTGTGAAGTCTCTATATCGTGTAACAGAGCCGTTTCGTTCAGGTCTAATCCGAGCAGATATCCTGGTAAACCTGAGAATTGTAAAGCCGAAGATACGTCAGCAATGAATCTTTCCGAGTGCAGGTGAGTGTCACTTGTGTTGACAACAACCAACGTCTGATAACCGCTGTCTCGCCACAGGGCGGCCTGCCGGCAAGCCTCGTGCAGGGCCCAATTGCCAACCTCTTGAAGCAGGTGGGCTTCGGCCAGCATCGGCAAAATTTCTCTGGCAGTCATTGAGCCCTTGGTGGGGTGCTCGTATCTGATCAGGGCCTCCATGGCTACGACCCGCATCGTATTGAGGTCGAATGCCGGTTGAAAATCAAGGTAAAATCTATTTTCTGCCAAAGCTCTGCCCAATTCGATATCAAAGCCGGGCAGGGCGGTTTCCTGCAGGGTCATCTCCGGGGCAAAAATTACAAACCTATTTTTACCCGAGGATTTGGCTTTATACATGGCGATGTCGGCGTTTCTCAGTAATTCGTCCGGTTCTTCTTCGATACCGCTGGCCACTCCGATGCTGGCCGTTACGCGGATTTGATGCCCCGGAGTTGAAGCAAGAATAAACGGTTCATGTAAAGCCGTGACGAGACGTCTGGCGATTGTGGTTTCGTTGTCCGCACTGCTGGAAGGCTCGGCTGCTACCACGAATTCATCTCCGCCCAGTCTGCCCAAGGTGTCGCTGCTCCGCAAGGCCTGTGTAAGGCGTTTGGTAACGGAGCGAAGGAGTTCATCTCCGCCGCTGTGTCCAAAACTGTCGTTGATCGATTTAAAGTTGTCTATATCCAAGAACAGAACGGTGATCGGCAAGCCTGTCCGTCGGGAACGAAGCAGCATTTGATTTATTCTGTCCAAGAGGAGATTTCTGTTAGGTAAAGACGTAAGGGGATCATGGGTAGCCTGAAAAGCCAGTTCTTTTTGGTGTTCTATCACCTCTTGCCGCAGGTGCTGTCTTACCTGTTCAAAAGAAGTGGACATACGCACCAAAGTGGCATCCGTGCTTCTGTTGATCATGGATAAAGCTTTCAATAGGTCCTGTTGATTTAAAGAGTTAGTGATAGCATAGTTATGTACAAGTCGAGTGGCAAGATCCCGCCATTTTAAACAGCGCCTGGTAAGTTCGTCCAGAGGTGCTATAGCTTCGGCTGCCAGTCTGCCAAAGACCGAGGCGGCGATTAGGCCATTTTTTGAAGCATTGTCGATGCTGCCACCCTGCATCCAATCGGACACGGCTTTTGTCGCCTGCATAGCGGCGTTGAAAAATTCGTTTTCCCCCATCGTACCGAAGTCCACGGAGTTTGGAGTAATGGGTGCCAGAGCATCCACAATTTCTTCACTGTGGTCTTCAAGGAGTTTACCCAATCTGGCTAAGTCATCGCTTCCGGACGCGTTGGTATCAGTTTCGTCCAGATAGATGTCTTCGTCGCCGAATTCGTCTTTAGGTGTCATTTGTTTTCAGATTATCGCATAAGGCATGAGTCTCGCTCATCGGCTGACGGCTAATTTACGCTAATTGTCTGATATTTATCTTTTTATGGTCGGTGATTTGGTATGGGATACCCAGAGGTGCAATTAAGTATTATGAAATGCGATATAAAATCCGTTTGCTATCGATTTGACGCAAGATGCCCGTCATGTTTTTAGTTTGATCGCCGGTATTCGTCAGGGTATATCTTGTTATAGTTTAATGAGAGATGCTTTGTGTCAATCCCGCCACCGGTCAAAAGCTGTATGAAATACCAGAGATGACAGAGGACGAACTTTACCGCTCATTGGAACTTTCTCGCAGCTGTTTTGCGTCTTATCGCAACACCACTCATGAAGAGCGTTCTGTTAAGTTAAAAGCTTTTGCCGATGTCATGGAAGCCTCCAAAGCTCATCTTGCCCGCAGGATTACCCAGCAGATGGGTAAACCTATCCGTTCTGCTGTCGCCGAAGTGGAAAAATCCGTCAAGGCAATCAGACACTATGCTGCCTATGGGGAAAAATATCTGACAGATGAGGCAATAGAAGCCGGTAGTATTGGGGCAAAAAAGGCCTACAAGACATATGAACCACTGGGACCAATCTTGGCCGTCATGCCATGGAATTTCCCAATTTGGCAGGTAATTCGTTTTGCCGCCCCCGCTTTGGCGGCCGGTAACGTCTGTCTTGTGAAGCACGCCGAAAATGTATGGGAAACCGCCTATGCCTTAGAGGAGTTGTCGCTTGAGGCCGGGTTTCCGCCGGGATGCTTTCTCTCTCTCAATGTGGGAGTGCCGGCGGTTGAAAAAATAATTTCCTCGGGATTTGTTGCCGGTGTGACACTTACCGGCTCGGTGGTGGTGGGTATAGAGGTGGCGACAAAATCAGCCCCACACCTACTCCCGGTGGTATTAGAGCTTGGCGGGAGTGATCCTTTCATCGTATTAGAAGATGCAGATTTAGAAAGAGCCAGCTCTTATGCCGTGATGTCACGCTTTTCTAACGGCGGACAGTCCTGCATAGCGGCAAAGCGCATTATCGTGCATGAGCGGATAAAAGATCCTTTCACAGAACTCTTCTTGGAAAAAGTTTCTCGGCTGAATGTAGGAGATCCTCTGCAGGAAAAAGTTGATATGGGGCCGGTAGTGAGCGAGAAGGCTCTTTGTGTCTTGGAAGACATGATAGATGACGCCGTAATAAAAGGTGCAAAAATTTTATGCGGCGGTAAGCGTTTGTCAAGGAGAGGTTTTTATTTGGAGCCTACCGTTTTGGAAGGTATTACTTCGGAAATGGCCGTATACTCACAGGAGGTTTTTGGCCCGGTGGCCTCCCTCTTTACTGCTCTAAGCGATTTGGAAGCAGTGGATATGGCCAACGATACCCCATACGGATTAGGTGCTGCCATATGGACGAGCGATGAGGAGAAGGCGCTTTCGTTGGCAAAACTTCTCAGGTGTGGGATGGTGTCGGTCAACAGAGAAGTGGCTTCATATCCCGAGTTGCCGTTTGGCGGCATAAAAATGTCAGGTTACGGCAGAGAACTCGCTGCCGAGGGAACCAGATCGTTTTGCAATTGTAAGACAATTGTTATAGATTAATGAATTCCTGCTTTTGCTAACCAAAATCGTAACTTAAAAGTCATCTTGAACTGATTAAGTTGTGTGAATTGGATAACATTTGCAAGATGAACACTAAGTTTTCTGACGGGAGAAACAAAAAATTAAACGTACTTTTATCGGGACGTTTGATCAAATTGGGTGTGGCCTCTTTGGTGGGATTGGGAACCCTTTCTGCCATATTGATTTTTTTGACTTCTTCGACAGCGGCACAGAACGTTTCGCTTAAATCTAGACGAAGAGAGACTACTCTGACAGCTTCTAAAGACAGCGCAGATACCGGAGTAGGTAAAGGCGTACATAAAACTCAGGCGGCCATTAGTCATCCATTACAAATTGTCAGAGAATTTCCTAAAGATCACAGCCTTGATGCTAACGGGTTGGGAGCCATAGTCGTCAACTTCAACGCACCGCTGAAAAGACACGCTCAGCATCCAACTCTTTCTCCCAAGGTTCCGGGCAGATGGCAAAAAACAAATACCTCTTTTGTCTTTAGACCATCGGTGGCAATTTTGCCCAACACACTGGAAACCGTCACGGTTCAAGCCGGTGTGACTTCCAAGACCAGAGGGAAATTGGCAAAATCATCTTCTTTTGAATTTGCTACTAGAGCCGGATCTACTTTACGTGTTGATCAAATTTTGGCTGAGCTAAATTACCTGCCCTTCCACTTTGTTGCGTCTCTGCCTAAAGAGAGAAATCCGGTTATTGGCCTTGTGGATGCCGCCAAATATTTCTGGAATCCCCCCGGCGGTACTTTTAATTGGGATTTCAAACCACCGGCTTCCTTAGCTGCAAATTGGTCTCCCGGGGTGCAAAACGAGATGTTCTCGGGAGCCCTGGTGGCGTTCGAATCAGATCACAATCTACCTATGTCAACCGCGGTGACTACACAGGACTGGCAAGTGCTGTTGAAGGCCTCCATGGATCCGGCGGCATATCAAAATCCGCATGGTTACGACTATGCTTTGGTGCAAGAAGGTTCTCCGGAAACACTTACCGTATATCACAACGGACAAGTCGTGCTCGACACTCCGGCCAACACCGGTATTTCTTTGACTCCCACGACACTCGGAACCTTTTATGTATACGAAAAACTGCCATATCAGGTTATGAAAGGTGTCAATCCGGACGGAGTCCCTTATGCCGATCCCGTTCAATACGTATCCTATTTTGACGGAGGCGAGGCTGTTCACTACATCTATAGGGCCGAGTATGGCTTTCCTCAAAGTCTGGGATGCGTGGAACTTCCCATTACAGCCGCCCCTACGGCGTATAACTATTTACCGTATGGGACTCTGGTGACAATCGAGCTGTAAGATATTATATGTTTGGTGGTAATAAACCATGAGGTAGCTATCTAAGTAGCTATTTTTTCTTACCTATTTTGATAAGTTATTACACATAACTATCAAATATTATAGAGTAACCCCTCATATCGTAAGCAGCGAATTGGTATCCGCGCCGAACAACTTTCTGATAACTCAGATGCTTTGCATCACTTTATTGTCAGCGCAATTCCCGCTGGCATGGGCCATATATGAGATCACGGGATCTCAACAGAATGGTAACGGTAGAGAATCTTTTCTCGTGTCGCTTTACTTTGATGAGAAGACAAACGTCGAGCTTATTGTCATGCGGGACTCTCGGAAGCGCTAATCACTTTGCGGAGTCGTGTCTGGACGGAAACATGACGTATGGGCAGTGCTTCATGCGTGGTCACGCGATACCGTTAACGTGCTTTCCGCTAAACATATGCCAAAGGCATTATGAGGCCTACTTCATTGAGTAAGAAGATCCAGATCCGGTCCGGTTTGCGGAGGAATGCCGGAGTTTGATGCCTATATCCGGGATGCTTTGGGCGCAGTGATATGGATTTTTTAATCGCGAAGATGACGAGCAGGTACCAAGTGTTTTTCCCTTGGAAAGAACCTGAACCGGATCCTCCCGGCAACTGTCACCGAAGCATACCGGGGCTAACTACGGAGGTAAAGAGGTTTGCTTTACCCGTAAAGGCAATAAGTGCCGGTGCAGGGACCTCGGAGTTATCCCCGGAGCCATGGCAAAAGCTATATTGTGCCCGGTCTGGGCGGTCAGATCGGTTATTATGGATTCCTCATATGGGTAGGGAGACGTCTCTCGCGAAGCTCATTTAAGGATTTCCGTTAGTTCTCTGAATGACACGGCAAAATCTCGAATGAAAAGGACGGATCGGCATCAGTCGCGAGCATGCTCACAAGCCTACTATGAAGCGGTGAAGACAAGTCGGATCCGGTGGGAGCCGTCCATGGCTGGTTCGGATCCTTAACCATAAAGGAGCGGAAAAGATTCGGGCTTACAAGGATCCCGGTGCTCTGGCATTACGGCATAAAAGAGCTGATACCGAAAACCGCGTTCTGTGAGCAGATATGCTGTGTAAAAATCATCAGATGAAGTTTACACGTTGAATCTGAATTCGACTACGTCGCCGTCTTGCATAACGTAGTCTTTGCCTTCGATACGTACTTTCCCTTCGGATCTGGCGTTTGCCACTGATCCGTACTTGATCAGGTCTTCATAGCCGATAATTTCAGCCTTGATAAAACCCCTTTGAAAATCGCTGTGAATGACTCCGGCTGCCTCGGGTGCTTTGGCACCGGCCTTGATCGTCCAAGAACGTACTTCTTTGGGACCGGCAGTCAAAAAACTCTGTAGTCCAAGAGTGGCAAAAGCCGTTTTGATGAGTTGTGATAGACCGGTCTCGTCTTGTCCGTAGGAGGAGAGCAGTTCCAGCTTTTCTTCCTCCGATAAAGTGTTCATCTCTGCTTCCAGCCCGGCTGACATGAATATGAAGGGAGAGGGAGATACCGCCTCTATAAGTTCTCGGTGATGATTCGTATCGGAAATGTCGTCTTCTCCGATGTTGAAAACGTAAATGGTTTTTTTGGCCGTCAAAAGGTGCATTTCTTTCAGGTATTTATCGGCATATTCGTTGTTTACAAATTCTTTCCCTTGCGGTGAAGTCAGAGCTTTTTCTGCCGTTATGCCTTTTGAGAGTTCCTGGAGTAAAAATTGTACGGCTTCGGAGGCTTTGGCAGCCTCGGGCTTTACTTTGGCTTCTTTGGCCACTTTGGTGACTCTGGATTCCAAAGTTTCCATATCTGCCAGAATCAATTCGGTGTTAACTGTTTCTATGTCCGACAGAGGGTCGGCATGTCCGGCTACATGGATAACATCGGGGTCCGAAAACACCCTGACAACTTGGCATATGACATCCGTTTCCCTGATGGCAGCCAGGAATTTATTTCCTAACCCCTCTCCTTTGGACGCTCCGCTGACGATGCCGGCAATATCTACGAAAGTAACGGCGGAAGGAATTATTTTTTGGCTATCGTAGAGTTCGGCCAATTTTTCTAGTCGTTCGTCCGGGACGTTGACCACGCCCACGTTAGGTTCGATGGTGGCGAAGGGATAGTTAGCCGCCAATATATTATTGGATGTCAGGGCGTTAAAAAGCGTTGATTTACCCACGTTGGGCAGACCTACTATCCCTACGGATAAACTCAAAGTGTTTTATCTCCTTAGCTCGACGTTCAGCCATTGTAACAAAGTTTTCCTTTATAAAAAACCTTATGCTTAAAAGTATTACTGAAGCCCGTGTAGTATTTTTCCGGAGGCAGTTATTTTATTCAGAGATTAGGGTCACATTCTGGTATCTCCTATTGGAAAGAAGACTTTTGTGATTTACCATGAGTACAAGTCGCTAAATTGACAAGAGTGAATACTTCGGTAAAAAAAGAAACAACGCCACCGGCCGTAAAGCCACTGTTGCGGGGTTACCTACACTTAGGCGCCCTTTTTGTGTCACTGGTGGCAGGTCCTATCCTGATAAGTCATGCAAAAAATTCCAAAGAATATTTTGCTCTGTCGGTCTACGCTGCATCACTGGTATTTCTTTTTGGCGTCAGCTCCCTTTATCACAGAGGGAACTGGTCTTATGGGGCCAGGAGGATATTCAAGCGTCTTGATCACGCCACGATCTTTTTTGCCATTGCCGGAAATTATACGGCGGTAGCCCTCTTGGTTCTTAGGGGCTGGTCAGAAACTTTTGTACTGGTTTTGGTATGGGTGGGTTCGGTGACCGGTGTGGTTATCAGAGAAATATTTTTGGACTTGCCCAAATCTCTGACGGCAATTCCTTATGTGGTCGTGGGTTGGGCAGCGCTCTTTGTATTGCCGCAGTTTTGGCGGGGTCTGAGCGGACCCGGTTTTGTGTTGACTGTAATTGGCGGGTTAGCTTACACCGCCGGTGCCATAGTATACGGACTAAAGAAACCCAACCTCAACCCCAAAGTATTTGGTTATCATGAATTGTTTCATGCCTTTACGATCATCGGAGCGGGGTGCCAATTCGCATCTATAGCCGCTTTTGCACTCCCTAGATCGTAATAAAAATGCCATATACTATTTTTTGACGGCAGTTTCAACTTATCCGTAGTCATGCATGAGGGCATATTTAGTACAATAGTTATTATGCCTATGAAGCCGATTAAATTTGATCTGACAAACGCTCTTAGCGCTTGGGGGTTTTCGCCTTTTCAGATCGGCGTCATCATTGTGTTGCTGGCACTTGCCGTTTGGTATGCCTACGGTACTTATCTGCTTGCCGTCAGGGGGCGTAAGTGGTCTAACTGGCGTTTTTTGTCTTTTATCTTAGGTCTGTTTTTGATAGACATAGCCCTGCAGTCCCCGCTCGCTGCTTTTACCGCATCTTATTTTCAGGCTCACGCCCTTCAGCACTTGGTTTTGATGGCGGGTGCACCTCCCTTGCTTGCCCTTGGGGCA
The DNA here is from genome assembly GCA_021829645.1 of Actinomycetes bacterium. Taxonomy (GTDB): domain Bacteria; phylum Actinomycetota; class Acidimicrobiia; order Acidimicrobiales; family Bog-793; genus JAJZMK01. The sequence goes on from JAKBPI010000002.1 coordinate 113,927, forward strand.
CCCTCTACTCTCTTGTTGCAGACGGCAAGCAGAAAAAACAAAACGCTTTGGCTCAAGTTTTTACATTCAAAACCTTTTTCTTTTATTTCCCATCCGATCCTAGTGTGGTTTTTGTATTACGGAGCGATGTTTGCGTTTTTCTTGACTCCGGCGATAGGCTTTGCTATGGAACATATGGCTCTCATGGACGTGATCAACGTGGGATTTCTTCTGGGAGCAACCCTCTTTTGGTGGCCGATTATCGCCGTTGATCCGATACCAAAATGGCAAATGGATTACGGGGCGAAGTTGATTAATCTATTGTTGGGTGTTCCCGTGGAGGCATTTTTAGGTATTACCATCATGATGAACCACTCCACGGTAGCCCCTATGTATAGCCTGTCCAGTACACATGCCGGCGGAGGTATTTTGTGGTCCGCATCGGAACTCTTTTCAGTGGTGGCCATAGTACCAATTTTCTTCCAATGGATGCACTCGGAAGACAGGAAAGCTGCCCGCTACGACAGAACAATAGATTTAGGTGTGTTCGATCCGGAAGCTGAAGCACAAGCTGCAATAGTGGCGGTCATAGCGGCTCCGCCGACTGGAAAATAGACAGAAGAATAATTCTGCTGTCAAGCATCAGTGTCTTAGGCACCTTTTTCATATAGATCGATATATTGTAGAAAGTAATCACGCAATATTATTGATTCCTATCAGAACACTACAAAATACTAAAGTGCACTTTAAATATTTTTACAAACATCGCCCTATCACGTCATATATGGGGTAGTTTCAGCTACCCTTGTTTATATGTGCGGCATTATAGGGATAACCGGTTCAGACGACACCGTAGCGGCTTTATTGGACGGTCTGGCTTTGCTGGAATACAGAGGCTACGATTCGGCAGGTATAGCTATTGTGGAGCCGTCCAATACAATCTTTAGAATGAGGGCTGCCGAACAAGGCGGGTCTTTGTATCATCTTGCCAACGGCTTATCGAAAGAAAAAGCCGGAAGCCTCAACCATACGGCAGGGATAGGTCATACCAGGTGGGCAACACACGGAGCACCTACGGTTACAAATGCTCACCCTCACGTGGACTGCACTTCTGCTTTGGCAGTTGTGCACAACGGCATTATCGAAAATCACAACCGCTTAGCCCAAGAGCTCAAATCAAGAGGTCATACTTTTAGCTCGGAAACCGATACCGAGGTCATAGCGCATTTAGCAGAAGAACAAATTGCCGGAGGCAAAAGCGTAAAAGACGCAGTCATTGCCCTATTGACGATACTGAGAGGAGCCTTTGCCCTTGCTTTGGTGCACAGGGACTCTCCCGATACTATCTATGCGGCAAGGAGAACCTCTCCTCTCATTATTGGGTCTGAGTCCGGGGTAGGTCTGCTGGCTTCTGATGTGGCGGCCATGATCGACAAAACCAGAAACTTATTTGAGCTCGGAGATGATCAGGTAGCTGAAATCCGCCCCGAGGAATTCAAGGTTTACGATCACCTCGGAGTGGAGATGCAGCCAAAACCAATACGTGTCGGCTGGTCCACAGAAGCCGCCCGCAAAGGCGGATTTCCCGACTATATGTCCAAAGAAATTCACGAACAGCCGACAGCTCTTTCCGAAACCATATTGGGTAGACTCGAAGCGTCCGGTGCAACTTACTTGGAAGAATTAGAGATAGAAGACAGTCGCTTGGCAGCTATTGAGAGAGTGTTGCTGGTTGCCTGCGGATCCAGCTATCATGCGGCTTTGGCTGGCAGGCATGCCATAGAAGCTTGGGCTAAGATACCGGCTGAAGTGGATATAGCGAGCGAAATGCGTTATAGGGCAATGCAAATTCCCGCCAATACTTTGGTGGTGGCTATCAGTCAGTCCGGCGAGACAACAGATACCTACCATGCCATGCGACAGGCTCGTTCTCAAGGGGTTATAACTTTGGCCGTCACTAACGTAGTCGGTTCTTTGATGACCAGAGAAGCCGACGGGGTGTTGTATACCAGGGCCGGTCCGGAGATCGGTGTGGCCTCCACCAAATGTCACATAGCACAATTGGCTCTTTTGCAGTGTCTTGCTCTCCGCCTGGCTGATCTGAAAGGGACGCTGTCCGATGCGGAGAAGTCGGCGGTTGCCACGGAAATATTGGCCCTGCCGGCCCTCGTTGAGCAGACTTTGGCATCGCATGAGCAGTTTCGCAAAGTTGCCGAACGCTATGCCGAATCCAGAGATTTTTATTATCTGGGAAGAAGGCTCGGCTTTCCCGTGGCCTTGGAAGGTGCTTTAAAACTAAAGGAACTGGCCTATGTGCGTGCCGAAGCCTACCCGGCGGGAGAGATGAAGCACGGACCTATTTCTTTAATAGAGCCGGGTTCTGTCGTCGTCGTGGTGGCAAAGCGTTCTTCGCTTTGGGAAAAAATTATGGCCAACGTGGAGGAAATGAGGGCAAGGGGCGCTACGGTGATCGCTGTTTCCGATGAGGGAGACGAAGAGACCGCATCTTTGGTGGATGACGTCTTAGAAACTCCTCCCGTGACGGAAGTATGCTCGCCGGTCATAGGTGTCTTACCCCTACAGGTGTTCGCCTATACGGTTGCCAAAGCCAAAGGTCATGACGTGGACCGTCCGCGTAACTTGGCCAAAGTGGTGACCGTAGAGTAATCGATATCGGGTTGAGTGGGCAATTTTTGAATTTTCTGTTGATTTTTGGAGAGGATGCAGTTGTTTGGAGTGGGGATAGACGTTGTCGATTTACAGCGCTTTCGAGAAATTCTAATCAGGCGTCCCAAGATAGCGAAAAAAATATTTTCAGAAAAAGAACTGGAAGACATGGACTCCAGATCCGACCCCGTGCCTGGATTGGCGGGAAGATTTTGTGCCAAAGAGGCCTTTTTGAAAGCCATGGGTAAAGGTCTTTTTGTCTGTGATCTGCGAGAAATAGAAGTACATAAAACAACTTCTGGGGCACCCAAGCTGCACCTTAGAGCCAAAGCGGCTGTACTGGCTAACGAACTGGGTGCCGAGAGGTTTGATATTTCTATTTCCCACAGTGATCTGGTCGCGACAGCCGTGGTGATAATAAGCTAAAACTTAATCGCATCCCTTCTTTTCTTAGAGTGTTTTATTAGGCTAATTTGTTATATGTGAAGCCAGTTTTTACTCCGGAAGAAATGAAGCAGATAGATGCAGAAGCACACGCCAAAGCGGGTATCGATACTCTCATAGAGCGGGCCGGATTTGCTCTAGCCAGACGGGCGCTTTTTCTTTTAGGCGGCACTTACGGAAAGCGGGTCATCGTATTTGCCGGGAACGGCAATAATGGTCAAGACGGCAGGGTGGCCGGTAGGATTCTGGGACAACGGGGTGTCAGGGTAGCGACGGTAGAGGTGAGCCAGGCTCCGGAAAGTCTGCCGGAATGCGATCTGGTCATAGACGCCGCTTTTGGTACCGGTTTTCACGGTAGATTTCATGCCCCACGACTTACCCCGGGCACTAAAGTACTGGCAGCGGATCTGCCGTCTGGTTTGGACGGCAATACGGGTATTGCCAACGGATACATTTTGACAGCTGATACTACCGTCACCTTCGGTGCTTATAAGCCGGGCTTATTGCTGAACGACGGTTTGCTCAATTCCGGAGACATAGAACTTGCTCCCATAGGTTTGGAAGAGGTCGCTCCGGATGCCTGGCAGCCCACCATTCACCTCGTGGAGGACAGTGACGTCTGTACTTTACTTGCCGATCGACCGCGAAACGGTCATAAGTGGAATGCTCCGCTTTATGTGCTAGCCGGTTCCAGACAGATGCCGGGAGCGGCATCTTTTGTGGCAGAGGGTGCTTATAGAGCAGGAGCCGGGATGGTCAGACTTGCCATACCCGGTTTTGAGGGCACTCCGACGGCTAGTTTAGAAGCCGTTTACCGAGAGATTCCTGCTCTAAATTTCGCCGATAGAGTTTTGGAAGACATCGGCAGGAGCAAAGCCATGGTGATCGGACCCGGTCTGGGTGTAAATACCGAGCAGGACTATCAGATCAAGCGGCTGATTGCAAGTGCGGCGATACCAATTGTGATTGACGCGGATGCTGTCGCCGCCTTGGGGACAGTCGAAGAGGCGGAGAGAATTTTGGCCGGTCGAAGGGCGCATGCGGTCATTACTCCGCATGACGGCGAATATACCCGACTCGTGGGATCCCGTCCCGGCGCCGATAGGATAGCGGCGGCTGCCAACCTGGCCAAAAAACTCAGGGTAACAGTGCTCCTGAAAGGACCGACAACTGTAGTGGCTGATCACAGTGGTAAAGTACTGATAGTAGCTTCCGGATCTCAAAATCTTTCCACAGCCGGAACCGGTGATGTCTTAGCCGGTGTGACAGGAGCTTTTCTGGCCCGCGGGCTCACCCCGTTTTTTGCCGCAGCTTTGGCTGCCCACGTGCATGGCAAGGCGAGTAGGTTGGGTTGGCGAGATGCCATGACGGCTTCCGAGCTACCGGTTTTGGTGGCAAAAGTTTTGCATGAAATAAAAGGAGAGCGCAGTTATCCCAGGTATTTTTCCCACGAGTAAGGCGTTTACGTGAATAATATTTTCAGAAACAATTGGCTAGAAGTTGATCTAGATGTCTACGCACAAAACGTCAGGGCCCTGAAGTCTCTCATTGGCAATTCCCGGCTGTGTGCCGTGGTGAAAGCCGACGCTTACGGACACGGGGCCGTAGAGATTTCTGCAGTTGCTTTAAAAAACGGTGCAGATATGTTAGCGGTCGCTTTGGTTGAGGAAGGAATAGTCCTTCGGGAAAATGGTATTATGGCTCCCATACTGTTGCTTTCAGAGCCGGAGCGCGAAGGTATCAGAGAAGCCGTCAACCACAATCTCATCCTTACTCTATATACGGGAAACGGGGTCAAAGCAACTGCTGAGGCCTACCGGGCTTTTGCGGATACAAAAAAGCCCTGTGGTACGGTCGATACGGCTTTAGGGGTCCATGTCAAAATCGACACGGGAATGCATCGCGTGGGAGTGTCGGAAAGAGGCCTCCCCGATCTTTTGGATGTCATCTCTTCTTCTGGGGTATTGAAACTCGTCGGCTTTTGGAGCCATCTGGCCGTGGCTGACGATCTTGATAACCCCTTTACGGAGTTACAGCTAAAAAGATTCTATGAAGCATACGAACGAATTGTATTGCGACATGAGATAAAGGCTAAGCCGGGGGAAAAGGTTTTGTTACACATTGCCAATTCGGCGGGGGCGATTTATCATAAGGATACCAGACTGGATATGGTGCGTTCCGGTATAGCTCTTTATGGCTATCTCCCCTCGCCATCCTGTCAACCGGAGTCGAAATCAGAGCAGGACATCCTCTCTTTGATAAAGCCCGTTCTGTCTTGGAAAACAAAAGTGCATCTAACCAGGGTTGTCAAAAAAGGAGACGCCCTCAGTTATGGTTTGCTACGCCCGTTGGAAGAGGATTCTCTGGTGGCTGTGATACCGGCCGGGTATCATGACGGGATATCCAGAGCCCTTTTTCGGGTTGGTTGCGACGTTTTGATAGGGGGTAAGAGAAGGCCTATAGCGGGTCAAGTGACCATGGACCAGATCATCGTCGACTGCGGGCGGGACGGCGATGTAATGCCGGGAGATGAAGCCGTGATCCTTGGTAAGCAGGGCAATGAAGAGATAACGGCACAGGAATGGGCCGAGAAGTTGGATACAATTTCCTATGAAATTGTCTGTGGGATAGGACCGAGAGTGCCGAGGCTGTATTTGCAGGGAAGTAGGTAAAGGTCATGTGTGAGCCTTTTGGAGACTGCGTAGTCTGTCTCTGCCAAAAGAAAAGTTTTCTTCCTCCCGCGTCTCCGGGAAACATCTATGGATAAGCTGAGTTCGGAACTGACATTGTTGTCGGAGCAGGCCTCTTCCTGTACGGCATGTCGGCTTGCTCCTACCAGAAAAAACGTTGTTTTCGGAGACGGAAACTGTCTTTCCGATCTGATGGTGATAGGCGAAGCTCCGGGCAGGGAAGAAGATATTCAAGGTCTTCCTTTTGTGGGCAGATCCGGAAAGTTGTTGGGCAGGCTTTTGCTGGAAGAGATGGGGATAACGAGAAAAGATTACTATATAGCTAACATAATCAAATGTCGTCCTCCGGAAAACAGAAACCCACTTCCGGATGAAGTGGCAGTGTGTCGCCAGTTTATAGAGGGACAAATAAGCCTGATACAACCAAAAGCGATCCTCACTTTGGGCAATTTCGCCTCTCAGGCAGTTTTGGAATCCAAGGAAGGCATTACAAAACTGCGCGAACACGTATTTGATAAAGTTATAGGAAATGTAAGTCTCAAAGTTGTTCCGACTTATCATCCTTCCTATGTCTTGAGGGCCGGTGGTATGGCTATGGCCGAAATGAGAGCAGATATAGTAAGGGCAAAAAAATTATTAGGCCAATAAAAACTATCATGATGTAAGAAAATATTTGCAATGATGACCATATTTCTTGAAACAGTAATAACCGGAGACGATAAAACAAAAGCTTTTGGTGCCGCTTTTGCCAAATGCGTGGCACCACAGGATTTAATTTTACTCGTAGGAGATCTGGGAGCGGGAAAAACCACGTTTGTCTCGGGTGTCGTAAACGCGCTCTGTCCGGGGGAAGAAGCCACGAGCCCTACCTTTACATTGGTGCACAGATATCGAGGTATAGAATTTGATGTCATGCATGCCGACCTGTGGCGTTTGGATACAGAAAAAGAGATTTTGGACTTATCCATTTGGGAAGAGTTAGAAGAAGGGGCAGTAGCTTTCGTCGAGTGGGGAGACAAAGCGGGAGAGTTGCTGGGAATACCGGATTATCTGATATCTTTCAGAGAATACGAACAGACCTCTAGGCTGGTCCGTATTTTTTTCCCAATGAAGAAAGCAACAGAGAAAGATATCGCTTTGTTTTGCGATATGGCAGCCGCTGAAGCCGGCATAGGCGAGATAATGTTACAGGATAGCTCAGAGAGAGTTTCTTATGTAAAAGCGGTGTTGGAAGCGGGCGGGATCAGTGTTACAGAAAGGCAAATCGTAAAATAAGTACAATTGATATGTACCTATACGATAGAGAATCCGATGAATAAGCAAAATTCCAATAATGTACTGCTGGCGATAGAAACCGCTACTTTTGAAGTAGGGGCTGCTCTTGTTATTGATGGTGAAGTTGTGGGTGAACTATCGCAACCGGCAGAGAATCGCCATGCCGAAGAACTTTTTGTTCTTATCGAACAACTGCTTATTACAGCCGGTATCCGGCTTGGGGACGTAGGTGCTTTTGCCGTGGACATTGGTCCCGGTCTCTTTACGGGACTTCGAGTCGGAGTCGCTGCCGCCAATGCTCTGGCCTATGCTTTATCTCGTCCCGTCATTGGTATATCCGGCACCTCTGTTCTTGGAGAAGCACTGCTGGGAAATCTTCCGGATCATAACTCCGAGACTCTGGCTGTACCGGTGTTGGACGTAAGGAGGGGAGAGGTAGCTTTTGAACTGAACGGACAGTTTTTATCTGGGCCTCGGCATGCTGTGCTCGACTCCGCTACTTCAGGCGGGGTAACAGAAGGAACATTAAGCCTTGGGAGTCCAAAGTATTTTTGCCAAACCCTGGTGTCATTTATTGATCAAATTACACGCAATAAAACCACAGACTCTGTCTTTCTGGGTGCATCCAAGGCACTTTGTCTGCTGATAGCCGGAAGTGGTGCCTACCGTTATCGTGAAACGCTGGAAAGTGATTTGAGAGATTTATTGGGTGAATATGAAAACGTTACTTTTTCGTTCGCAAAGGGTTTTGCTACTCCGCCCATATCGGTCTTGGGGGCATTGGCATATGACCTTTTTCAAAAAGGCGGATTATCTTCCGAAGGATCTTTACAAAAGCCACTCTATTTGCGTGAAGCAGATGCCAAAGTCGGCGCTTGGAAAAATGCCAAAATCGGCAAATAGATTTTGTATATATACATAGTTAGTTTGCAATTTAGATAAATCATTACGTGCAATATTCTAGGTAAAGATATTTTATCTATAACTTTGAGTTAAATACTTTTACCATAAGTACCGTTGTCTCACATAAAAAAATAACTCGATAGGAAAAATTCATTTTACTTTATGATCATGGCATGCAGATAAACAAATTGCCATTTTATAAACCTCATGATTTTGTAAGTAAAAACCAGTAGGTATGTAAACCGATCGATTCTCTGTTGTGGGTAAAAGCATCATAGAGATATGTCAATGATACCAAAGGGGTGCTATGGAGAGTAATATGCGGCTGTTAGGGAATAGCTTACAATTGGACTCGTGTATTTCGAATATATCGCAGATCCTCTGAATCGTCCAGCAGATCTTGTATTGCTCCATAATGGGAAGTATAATGTGAAGTATGGGATCTACTTCACCGGCCAAAGTGCTAAAAATCAACCTTGATCCGGTTGCAGAAGTTCATTTAAAGATGCCACCACTTGAGAAAGTGCTTGCTGATGTACGCTTTAGCCAGACACCGGAATTGATTAGCGACGAAGTTGAGCAGCTAATTTCGTCATATCTCAAAAGATATCCGGTACGTCGGCAAGTCCAGTCTGTGCGGCTTAATGTCAATCCCGTCTCTTCTTCTGTCTCACAAGAATCCGTTGTTGTCCGAACTTTTTCCGACACGGAGAACTCTTGGGTGATTACACTTTCTGCTTTTTCTGTTGGTATTTCGACAACAAGCTATCATTCCAGGGATGATTTTTGTGAACGAGCCTACGAAGTATTTGAAGCCGTAGACCTCGTAGGCAAACCTCCCATTGTCGATCGAGTAGGCATGCGCTATATCAACCGGATTACGGATCCCTCCCACCTGTCTCGCCTTGATGACTATGTCGAACCGAGGCTGAGAGTTCTTGACGGTATTGTAGATGGAGATACTCCGATAGAATACAGTGTTTCTAATTCACTTATTCAAATCTCGGATAGCGAACGCATGAAAGTCCAGAGTGGTGTATTGCCGCCATCGGTGACATTTGACCCCGCATTCACACCTGTTGATGCTAAATCTTGGATACTTGATTCAGACGTTTTTACTATAGGTGGGCAGATCTTATTTGAGCCGCAAGCGCTTAAAGAGCGTCTTGAGAGGTATTCTACCCATGCGTATTCTGTATTCCGTTGGGCAACAACAGCTGCTTTGCTCGAGGCTTTTAGTAAAGGGTAACCTAGGGGAGAGATGAGACCATGACGACGCTGACTTTGGAGGAAGACTCGGTTGATACCGATTCCAGCGCGATATCAGAGAAGTATGTGAAGACATGCCTACAAATTATAGGTTTAAATGATTACAGCGCTTCCACTGGCATTCTTCTTATTGACGATAGCGAGTTTATAATAGGACAGCAGATTAAACATATCTTAGTTGAGCGGAAAGCAAAAAAAGACTTTACCGATTTCCCTTCAGTCCTCACTGGCCTAAGGGCACGCTCCGGATTGACATGGAATGAGTTGTCATCTGCTCTCGGAGTATCCAGACGGGCACTTCACCATTGGACGAAAGGGCAAAGAATATCTGGTTTTCATATTCAACGGCTTGAGGAGTTAGTGCGCCTTATCAATAAGACGGCATGTGGTGATCGAGATCAAACACGAGCCAAACTACTTATACCCCGAGACGATGGTCAGTCTCTTCTTTCACAATTTGCTCAAGCTTCTAAACTTCCTCGCTCTGTTCCGATCTCTCATCTAACGTTAGGTGATTTTTTCGATGCCGAGCCTTTAGCAGAGGTTGCTGTTGTCGCTACACCCAAAAAGAGAAGTACCATACCTCCAAAGCATATTCCGCCGAGGGATAAGTCTTAGTGTCATGGATTCAATAAAGCAGAAGCAAGCAATTGAGTATGCTCGGAAAGTGCGGTCTTATATTCAAGGCGAGGTGCTTGACGCCCCCGATCTGTGTGTTGTGCTTGCATCCTCTAAATGGCCAATGCGCGAAATTTCAGAAGAAGCAGCGCAGCAGTATCAAGGGGTTGCGGATGTTGTTGTTGTCCCCGATCCCGTAGATCATGTTGTTCTCGTCACTCAAACATGTGATCTGCAAAGAACAGATGCTAACAATATGTTGTGTCAAGTGGCGCCGCTTGTCGATGTGAATGAAAAGTTTGCCTATGAAGTAATGAAGGGTAGACGACCGGGATGGGCAGCGGTTCCTTGGTATTCAAACTCAGCAGCAGTCGATTTATCCCGTATTACGACTGTCGAGCGCAGTGTTATTGCTGAGGCTCCTTCCCTTGGGCGTCCCAAAAGTCAAGATCAAAGTTCGTGTTTTTCTGAAGCGGTGAGCAGACACTTTACCCGGGTTGCTTTACCGGATGAACTTGTTGCGGTTCTCAAGCCTTTTTTGGAAGAGATTAAAAAGCGCCACGATCGCAACACACCGTTGGGAAGCTGTATTGCCAAGATCCCAGCAAGTGGCCTAAGAGTTGAGGTGGCTGAGTCTGATGGCTCAACTCACGTGCTCTTACTCGTCGTGCTTGAACCACAGGATTTTCCTGAACTTGCCCACGGAGTTGAAGTGAATCAGAAGATTGTTGACGATTTTATCCGGGAAGGTGAGACTTATGCTGCTGAGAGAGCACTTAATTTAAATAACCCGCTTTGTTGTCGGCAAGGATGGCTAGCGCTTACAGATATCTGGAGATCCTTGATTATCAAAGTGATTGAGGATAATGAATATAATATGACTTGCGATGTAGAAGTGCTTTCTGGCTATGAAATGAATTTTACGCGTCTTTGCAATTCCTCAGAACTTGATCTAGCTTATTTGAGTACGAGAGGTGACCTATAAGCCATTGCCGTTAAACAGCTAAAGTATTAAAACAGTTCCTATGTCTCATTGTTAAGTCGTTACCCATAAGGTAATTGTCAAAAGTACAGTTAGCTGAATGCTGCTTTTATATCTTCAGGAGTCAAGTAACTTGATTACTTTCCGGATTCAACCCAAAACCTATTTAAAGCAGACTGTACTTTCACAAACCATACTATGGTACCAAGAAGAGGTAATAGGAACCAAAGACCTGTTGTGCTTCGCACAGGGGAGTATTTCCCTTGGAGCGAATAGGCTTTTTCAATTTCATAAGGAAAAATAAAAAAAGCCACGGGAGAAAGGAAAAACCATAGCAGTAAAGCTCCAACCCCGCTCATACCTCGACCGGTAGCACTTTTAAGTTCGTCATTGACAGCATATGCCCAAAACAAGCTATAGATTCCTAAGGTAACAATATACAATAAAATCATTATCCCTACCGGTCTTTCTTTACCCACAGAAGTCCTTGCAGCCGAAGGGCTTGGGGGTGGCATGGTTGCAGTGGCAACCCCGCTATTTTCAATGGACCGAAGTTGATTTTCCTGACCGGTTGAGATTTGGGATGACTGTCCGGCAGAGGATTCGTAATCTACCGAACTTACTGAAGCAGGGGTAGAGGACACAGAGACTTGCGCTCCGCAATTGGTACAAAAAAGTGAACTGCCGGACTCATAGCCCGTACCGCACTTAGAACAAAATGGCACTCGATTACCCCCTATTGGTTTATGACTTGTAGTGATGATACATACACTTTAAGTCACTACAAAAATAATTGAAGCCAGTTTACTAACCAGTAAATATCTTGTCAACAATTAGGATAAAAATTTATGATCACATTGTATTAAGTTGTGCTATGTGGAATAGGGCAATTTTTGGAGTTGCAACAAATCAATATGACTGAGTTATAGTATATCTCTACATGCATTGCTATACAAATTTGTAACTTTTATATAACCTAAATAGGTATTTGATTTTCTATAAAACACATGACGTCTATCATAGATTTTTACAGTCCACTGGATCTATAGTAGTAAAAGAGAAGAGCAGATATTAAGAGATGAGGAATGATCTGCTTTTGTCTATGCACAACTGGGATTTAGAGCGAGACTTCTTTGCGAATCGATTTTAGCCACACCCCTAAAAATGAGTGTTGTATGTCAACCTAGTGTATAAGTGTTGGGAGTAGTCAATTAGACAAAGCTTGCCCGGTCTTATTCATATTGATGTGCAATTGTCATTTGGGGTCAATTTTATACGGGCAGAGTGTGGGACAATCGATATATGCGGCTATGAAGTTGAGTAGTGATTTTGTTGTTTAGAGAGTAATTGGTATGCCGGCTAAAAATTTGTAACCTTCCTAGATCGGGGTACAATACAGAAGAACCGGTATGCTAAGTAGAACGGCTGTGAATTTTGCACTATACTAAAAGGTCACAGGACAACCCGTGTCTATGGCAGAAAGATGCTTATGTAATCGGGTGATTTAAAAGAAGTCTAAGTGGATCTGTTAAAATCTGTCAAAATCAATTCGCAACTTTTACCCGAGACAGGCAGGGAATACGTTTTGCGTATTGCCAAGATGCGCCAGTCACACGTAAAACAGGTACTTCTGATCGAGAGGGAAGTTTTCCCCAGGCCGTGGACTGCTGTGATATATGCCAGCGAACTAAGTCAGCCGGAGACTCGCAGCTACTACGTTGCCAAGATAGGTCGACACGTAGTCGGTTACGCCGGGTATATGGTCATATCGGGTGAGGCGCATATCACTACTCTGGCAGTTAACCCAAAGTGGCAACACAACCATATCGGAATGCTACTGCTGTTCCGTCTTTTGAGCGATGCCACCGGGATGTCCCTTGAGGCAGCCACTCTTGAGGTGAGAGCCAGTAACGTAGCGGCTCAGAAGCTTTATTTTAAATTTGGTTTTACTCCTGCCGGCATCAGAAAAAATTACTATGCCGAAGTGAATGAAGATGCCATAGTAATGTGGGCGGAAAATTTGCGGTCGGCAGAATATGCCGAAAGATTGAAATCATTGGGTGCATATCTACAGGAAAAGCTCTCCTTAGAAGGGGATTTGGAGTATAAGGCCCTTGTGAGGGTCAAATAAGAATAATATGAAAGGCATGACAAGCGTTTCGGACACAGCGGGAAAGCCACCCGTCTCTTTGGTGTTGGGAATAGAAACTTCCTGCGATGAAACAGCGGCTGCCGTCGTAAAAGACGGTCGGAAAACGATCTCCTCTGTGGTCTCAAGCCAGATAAAACTCCATGAAGATTTTGGGGGAGTTGTGCCCGAGATCGCTTCTCGCTCTCACCTGGAATCAGTTATTTACGTAGTGAAGAAAGCGCTTTTGGAAGCCGGCTTGGATGACACCGGCAGCGGAGTGGACGCCGTGGCCGTTACCAACGGTCCTGGCCTTATCGGTGCTTTGCTGGTGGGACTTTCGACCGCAAAAGCACTGGCCATGGCTTGGGGAAAACCTTTTATTGCCGTCAATCATTTGGAAGGTCATCTTTACGCGGCATTGCTCGAGAACGAAGACTTTGCCATGCCGGCAATCGTGGAGCTTGTCTCTGGCGGTCATACCCTAATTATTTTTATGGAAACCTTGGGCAAGTATCACATTATCGGCTCCACGGTAGACGATGCGGCCGGAGAGGCTTTTGATAAAGTGGCAAGGTTTTTGGGTCTTGGATATCCCGGTGGCCCTGCCATAGAGCGGATAGCCGCTCTGGGGGATGAAAGTGCAGTCGGATTTCCGCAGCCCATGCTCAACCAGGGTTTAAACTTATCCTTCAGTGGTTTAAAAACAGCCGTGGTGAATTTTTATAAGCAAAATCCAGACTTTTCCATTCCGGACATAGCGGCCTCTTTTCAGCGCTGTGCGGTAAATGTACTGGTCTCTAAAGCCGCAGCTGCCGTCAAAGAGACGGGGGCCAAAAGCATCTGTCTTGCCGGAGGGGTAGCGGCAAATTCTTTACTCAGAGCCGAAACGGAAGCAGCGGCTAAAACCCTTGGAGTCTCTTGCTATTTACCTTCCAGAGCCATGTGTACCGACAACGCGGCCATGATCGCCGCCGCCGGTTTTCACAGACTCCAAGCCGACGGAGAGTCGTCTCTTGCCGTCGGTGCTGCTGCCAATTTGAGACTTTAGCTCTTTTCGAAGATACATTACGAGATCCGCATCTTTTTTGCAAGTACTGCAAACAGCTCTTTTTTGGTTATTTCCAGAATCTAGAAATCTTATCAGGTAAGCCTGATAAGATAATTCAGGTAAGCCTGATATACTAGGAGACCAGATGGAACCCAAAGTTGGTATTGAAGTGCACAGAGAGCAAGCCTCGATACCGGATAAGACTGATGTCACCGTGACGAAAAAGCGTCATATGGCGAAGTTGGTATTTTTGGCTGTTTGGGGACCCGGACTGATAGTCATGTTGGCAGATACCGACATAGGGAGTTTGGTAACGGCTGCTCAGTCCGGGGCACAGCTGGGTTACAAAATGATTCTTCCCAATCTCATTTTGATTCCGATTCTCTATGTGGTACAAGAAATGACCGCGAGACTGGGGATTCTCACCGGTAAAGGACACGGTGCTCTGATCAGAGAACACTTCGGTAAGAAATGGGGACTTCTCTCGGCGGGGACTTTGTTTGCCTCTTCTATTGGTGCCCTTTTGACTGAATTCGCCGGAGTTGCCGGTGTAGGGGCACTTTTCGGATTGTCTCCGAATATAACTGTCCCTGTGGCAGCGGCCTTTTTGATAGGCGTGGCCTTTACGGGTAGCTATCGACGGGTGGAAAGAATAGGTGTCGCACTGGGTTTGGCAGAGTTGGTTTTCGTTCCGGCAGTTTTTTTGTCTCATCCGAATGTGCATCAGGTCATACACGCTTTTGGTCAGGTGTCACTGCATAAGCACTCCTATACGGTGCTTTTAGCGGCCAATATCGGTGCGGTGATAATGCCCTGGATGATTTTTTATCAGCAGGGCGCTGTTATCGACAAAAACTTAACCAAGTCGAATCTACGAAGTGAAAAACGCGATACGCTCTTTGGCTCTTTCCTAACACAGTTTATAGCCGTTGCTGTGGTGATAGTTTTTGCCGCCACCATTTGGGCACATCATGGCGGGGGATCCTCGCTTTCGACTGTGGAGAGTATGGCAAGGGGATTACAGCCTTATCTGGGAAACGTGGCGGCAAAAGTTATTCTCGCCGTGGCACTTACCGGAGCAGCTTTAGTGGCGGCGCTTGTGGCGTCTTTGGCAGGTACCTGGGGACTTTCGGAAGTATTGGGCTGGCATCACAGCCTCAATGAAAGACTCTCGGCTAATAATGCAAAGTTTTATGTCGCATACGCTTTGGTGCACATCATAGGTGCCATGGTAGTGCTGGCAAACGTAGATTTGGTGAGTTTGGTAATAGATGTGGAAGTTATGAATGCACTATTACTTCCGATAGTGCTGGGGTTTTTACTGACCCTGGAGGCAAAGGTACTTTCTGCTCCTTATCGCATGAAAGGAAGTTATCGCGTTGTTGCTACTCTTTTATGCCTTATCACGGTAGGCTTTGCACTCTATAGTATCCCCACTGTCATTTGAAAAACTAGCCAGGAATAGCTTCAGTAAGCTTTTGTGCAGTTTTGACAATCGTTTCAGCAATGCCGATATCTTCATCGGTCATCAAATTGGCCATTATCTTAAGCAATATGGACATCACTGTTTTGGAATTCATGCCGGTTGAGATGAGTACGCGAAGTAAATTGGGTTTTCCCATAAGCTGTAAGAAGAGGCGGGCAACTTTGTAGTAGCGACCATAGTGTAAATCCAGTAATGACTGATATTCTGTCAGTTCACTTGGATTGTCATAGCGTACTGCTTTACTGAGCACGGACGCTGCCAGTCGCCCGGATTCATACGCATAAGATATGCCTTCGCCGTTGAAAGGGTTGATAAGACCGGCAGCATCTCCTGCTACCAAATAGCGATGTCCGCTGAGAGGGGCATTTGACATGCCCATGGGTAGCTTGCCTCCGGTTGGTTCCGAAAGACGGTTCTTTTCTCCCAGTCCCCATGAGGCAGGAGTCTGTTCTACAAAAGTATCCAGTAAGTGGGTGGTGTTTACTTCTTTCCACTTTGCCATGGTGGATACCAGTCCTATCCCTACGTTGACTCGGCCATCGCCGAGTGGGAAAATCCATCCGTAACCGGGTAATAGGGTGCCGTCATGTGAATAGATGTCCAATTGGGATTCTATATAAGGGTCGTGACTTCTGGATGAAGTATAGTAGCCGCGGATGGCTAAAGCGAACGGCAATTTTCTGTCACGCTTCACATCCATGGAACGACCTATCCGGGAATTTGATCCGTCAGCGATCAGCAGATAGTCCGCTTTGACAGAGATATACGTATCGCGTTGCTTATCTTTTATTTGTATACTGACGCCGTCCTCAGTCGTGCTTACTTCAGTAGCTTCACAGCCTTGCCAAATTCGTGCCCCCGCCGCTTTGGCATTTTCCAGGACCAGGGCGTCAAGGTCGTAACGGGTGATGACGTATCCATATTCGGGTAGTCCGGGGATTTTCGGCCAATCGAGGGTAAGCTCTTTCCCAAAAGCCCTTGTACGTAAACCGAAATATTTATGGAAAGAGGCCAGAGAGGTTTCCAGCCCCATGTCGGTGAGTTGTCTGACGGCACGCGGTGTGAGTCCATCTCCACAAGTTTTTTCCCTAGGGAAAAGTTTCTTTTCTGCCAGTATTACGCTGTAGCCGTTGGAGGCCAACCAAAAAGCGGCAGAAGACCCCGCCGGCCCTCCTCCGATGATGACTACGTTGCACGTCGATTCGTCAGGCAGGTTCCGTAAAGGTATATCGGTGTCAGTTTCCACAGGAAGATTCTACATTTTCCGAAAGGCAATTGTGACATTTGAGTCTCGAGCGAGAATTATTATGCATTTCTTCCCTACCCCTATGGCCTCTTGGCGCAATTTATATTGTTCATTCCAAAGAATGAAGCTTTAAATTTGGTATGCCCCTTCAATCCGTGCTAAAAATTAATAGCGATGGGAAGTCTTAACAGTTACTTACCGATATTTTTATTGGCCGTATTAGCCGTGGCGTTTGCCGCTCTTTCGTTGGTCGCCTCCAAATTGCTGGCGCCGAAGCGGCCTACCGTTGCCAAAGAAGAGCCTTACGAGTGTGGCATAGTACCGACTTACGAGCCGCCCCGCCGTTTCCCGGTGCGGTTTTATTTGGTGGCCATGATCTTTGTGATCTTTGACGTAGAAGTAATATTTCTTTTTCCTTTTGCAGTAATATATAACCAACTGGGAAGATTTGGCCTGGTTGAGATCATAGTTTTTGCACTGGCAGTATTTTTCTCCTTTATATACCTTATTGCTAACGGTGCCTTAGATTGGGGACCGGTTAAGGCGACAAAGCCGAATATCGGAGACGGTGCCATGCGGACGACGAGAGGAACCGTCAGGCGTTACGGTTCTAAAGACAACAAAGCCGCATAGCTGTCCTTGTCGCCCCATGACAGATAAGCTCGTTTGCTTATCCTTGTGAATAGATTTGCTAAGTTTATAAGCGGGTGTTTTGAGCTCTTGTAAAAGTATAAGAGCATTGAGTTTGGAGGAGGTTCCGGGTGTCTTCTTGGAAGGGTTTGGAGTCACTGAGTCATAATTTCCTTACCGGTACCCTGGAAGGCTTTGTCAAATGGTCGCGCAAGTCAAGCATGTGGCCGGCCACCTTCGGATTAGCCTGCTGTGCCATAGAAATGATGGCCGCCGGAGCCGCCGACTTTGACTTAGCCAGATTCGGCATGGAAGTCTTTCGTCCCTCACCGAGGCAGTCAGACCTGATGATCGTAGCCGGCAGGGTTTCACAGAAGATGGCCCCGGTGCTCCGCCAGGTATACGATCAGATGGTGGAGCCAAAATGGGTAATTTCCATGGGTGTATGTGCTTCCACCGGCGGCATGTTCAACAATTACGCCATAGTGCAGGGAGTGGATGAAATAGTTCCCGTGGATGTTTACGCTCCGGGTTGTCCTCCCGCCCCGGAAACGCTTATTCACGCCATTTTGACTTTACATGAAAAAGTTATGACGGGGGAAATAACAAGAAGAAGGGACAAAACGGGAAGCGGAGCCGGAATAGATTTGGCCGAAGAGACACCGGGGTGGGTACAGGCCTCTGCTACTCCCGTGAGAATCGGGACCCCCAAATAGTGACTGACAATCGATTGGATAATATGTCGGAAAATACACAAACCCAAGACGAGCTCATCACTTTGTTGGGTATTGACGGTTTGACCTTTACCTCGGACAACGTGATAACGTTTTTCCCAACCAGAGAGCAATATCATGATTTGGCGTTAAGGTTAAAAGAGCTTTCTTTTGTCACCTGTTCTGACCTGTGTTCAGCGGACTACCTGAGACACTTTGAGCGGCCCCTGCCGGTAGGGGTAACTCCGGAACGTTTTGAAGTCGTGGTGAATCTTTTATCCCTGTCTTTGCGCCGACGTGTAAAAATACGTGTACAGGTACCGGAGACGGATCCGAGTCTGGAAACGCTTTTCTATGTTTATCCCGGAACGGAAAACATGGAAAGAGAAGTATATGACCTGATGGGGATCAACTTTGAAAACCACCCCGACATGACAAGGATTCTCATGCCAGAGGACTGGGAAGGACATCCCTTACGCAAAGACTATGCCGTAGGGAGAGTGCCGGTTCAGTTCAAAGAGGCCCCCGGTCCGAGATAGAAGGACTTTTAGAAAAAAGAAGTTTGTCAAAGTATTGTGCCAAAATATTATGAAGGAGAAAAAATAGTTGCCTGAAGACGATTACAGCGATTCGTCTGAGAACGATCCGTTCGCATCCGGCGTCGTCTTGGATGAAGAGGGTGACGGAGTGGACGGCGATAGCGTTGACACTGACCCTTTGAACGAAGAATTGCCGGAAGAGTACTCCGCTACCGACGAAGATCCTTTATATGACGAAATCGATATCGAAATGGGCACATATGAAGGTGATCAGCAATTGGAGCCGGTGGCTGACACCTCGCCCATAGAACTTCTGATCGAGCAAGGCGCCGTATTGCGCCTGCCGGAATCTGCTGCTGTAGTGCTGGACCCCGATGAATCAGAAGCCAGTTTTGGTGAAGATGAAACCATGATCATTAACCTGGGTCCGCAGCACCCCTCTACGCACGGTGTATTGCGAGTCATGCTGGAGTTGGAAGGGGAGACAGTAATCAGGTCGAAGCCGGTTATCGGTTACCTGCATACCGGTATGGAAAAGACAGCCGAAGAACTTACTTATGTTCAGGGAGCTACGAATGTAACCAGGATGGATTATCTTTCTCCTTTGAACAACGAACTCGTTTGGTCTCTGGCGGTGGAAAGTTTGCTGGATATCGAGATGCCGCCCAGGGCTACCTGGATCAGGATGCTGATGTCTGAAATGAACAGGATATCCTCTCATGTCATGTGGGCAGCCACTAACGGTATGGACTTAGCTTCCACGACGATGATGATTTTTGGTTTCAGGGAAAGAGAAATGGTGCTTTCGTTTTTCGAAAAAACCACCGGACTCAGGATGAATCACAATTATATCCGTCCGGGCGGAGTGGCAGCAGATTTGCCGGACGGCTGGGAAGACGATATCTCCGTCATCATCGACACCATTGCCTCCAGGCTTGACGACTATGATGAACTACTTACCGGACAGCCAATTTTCAGACAGAGGACCGAAGGGGTTGGCGTTATCAGCGCTGAGTTGGCCTTGGCACTTTCGGCCACCGGACCGGTGTTGAGGGCGGCTGGAGTTCCCTGGGACTTACGAAAAGACATGCCGTATTTGGCTTACGAAGAAGTGGATTTCGATGTGGTGGTGGGAACGATCGGGGATACCTTTGACCGTTACGCCGTCAGACTCAATGAGATAAGGGAATCTATCAGAATTGTAAGACAGATTTTGGAAAAGATGCCTACCGGTGACTACAGGGTACAGGATCCCAAAGTCACTCCTCCGCCGAGGCGACGTATAGACGAATCGATGGAAGCCCTTATTCACCATTTCAAGATTTTCACCAGAGGATTTGAACCAAAGGTAGGGGAAAGCTACGTAGCCGTCGAATCTCCGCGCGGTGAGTTAGGGTGCTATTTGGTGTCGGACGGATCAAACAAGCCTTACCGGATGCACATCCGCGGACCAAGCTTTGTCAATTTACAAAGCGTGCCGGCACTGCTCAGAGGTTCTCTGCTGGCAGATACCATAGCAATTTTGTCTTCGGTAGATCCGGTTTTGGGAGAAGTTGACAGGTGAGTAAAGATTCAATGAAACAAAACAACGACTATATGGAAAAAATGTTGGCAAGAAAAACCCCCAGTACCGGCGGCGGCTTTTCTGCTGAGGGCATGAAGAGGGCAGAGGCTCTCATGGCTCTCTATCCGGTTAAGCGCTCAGCTCTCATCCCTATGTGTCATTTAGCTCAGGGCGAGCACGGCTGGTTAACCGAAGAGTGTATAGAAGAGATAGCGGCACTTGTCGGGGTATCACCAGCCGAGGTGAGCGGGACTGCCAGTTTTTATGACATGCTGCACTTAGAGCCGGTTGGACAGTACGTGATTTCGGTGTGCACTAACATCGCCTGTATGCTTGCCGGGGCTTACGAGCTCTTAGAAGCAGTTGAGGAAAGACTAGGTATCGCCTCGGGACAAACCGATAAAGACATGCGCTTTACCTTGGAGGAGGCGGAGTGTTTGGGTGCATGCGACACGGCCCCTTGTCTGCAGGTAAACTCCAGATTTTTCGGTCCGATGAACTCGGAATCCTTTGATAAACTCATAACCGATTTGGCCTCCGGGGCTTTGGCAGGTGTGGTACCGCCTCATGGGGTGCTTTCCAGAGTCGAACGGGTTTTTTCCCTAACGACAAAAGGCGCCACGGATGCAGCACAAATGGACACCACGGATGCGGGGCAAAAATAATATGCTGAATGAACCTATCGTCACAAAAAGAATGGGATTTGAAGATTCCTATACTTTGGAAAGATACCTGGCCACCGGAGGTTACGAAGGTCTGAGAAAAGCTCTTTCTATGACAAGAGAACAGGTAAAAGAAGAAGTCAACAAAGCCAGCCTTCTGGGTCGAGGCGGAGCCGGTTTCCCGGCGGGCAGAAAGTGGTCGATGCTGCGCCAAGCTCCTACTTCTTACTTGGTCATCAACGGAGACGAAAGCGAACCGGCCACGTTTAAAGATCACCTTTTGGTAGAAAGAGATCCCCATCAGCTCATCGAGGGGACGATGATCGCCGCTTATGCCTTGGGTGTTTCGCAGGCTTTTATTTTTACCAGAGGTGAATTTGCTCTGGGGATAGAGCGCTTGACGGCCGCCTGCAATGAGGCTTATGAATACAATGCCGTGGGAAAAAACATTTTCGGCAGCGATTTCTCAGTCGACTTAGTGATACACCCGGGTGCCGGTGCTTATATCTGTGGTGAAGAAACCTCTCTTATAGAATCCCTGGAAGGCAACAGAGGATTTCCTAGAATCAAACCTCCTTTTTTCCCAGCCGTGACCGGTCTTTATGGTGAGCCGACTGTTGTGAACAACGTGGAGACCATGTCCAATTTGCCTTGGATAGTTTTGAACGGCGGGGACGCTTTTGCCGCCTTGGGGCAGGGATCTTCAGCCGGAACCAGACTTTTTGCCCTCTCGGGCAGAGTCAACAGGCCGGGTTGGTATGAATTGGAAATGTCTAAAACCACGTTCAGAGATCTGATTTATGACAAAGACCTCGGCGGCGGAATAATAGGAGACAAAAAAATCAAAGCTTTTATTCCCGGCGGGGTTTCTGCCCCCTGGTTTTTTGAAGAGCATTTAGACATGGGTCTCGATCAGGATGCCGTGGCAAAAGCCGGATCCATGCTTGGTTCCGGTTCCGTTGTGGTCATGGACGAGACGACCTGTGTCGTACGGGCTTCTTGGCGCATTACCAGATTTTTTCATCGGGAATCCTGCGGGCAGTGCACTCCGTGTCGGGAAGGGTCAGGTTGGCTGGAAAAAATTATGCGCAGAATTGAGGAAGGGTCGGGCAGACCGGAAGATCTCGATTTGCTGATGGATGTCTGTGATTCCATAGCCCCAGGGGTTACCTGGCCGCCGCAGCAGACTACTATTTGCGTATTGGGTCCGTCTATTCCGAGCTCCATAGCTTCTGCCATACGTCACTTACGAGATGAGTTTTTGGAGCACATTAAACTGGGGCACTGCCCGTATGAGAAAGATCACATTTTGACCGGAGCCGCGCGATGACCGATACAGTTCACACTCAAAATCAAGCCGAGGAGGAAGAGAGGGACAATACTGTCAATATAGTTATTGACGGCGTTGCCATCAAAGCAAACGAAGGGGAGCTTTTGATAGAAGCTGCCGAGCGTAACGGTATTTTTATACCGAGATTTTGCTACCACCCCCATATGGAGCCGGTGGGAATGTGTCGTATGTGTCTTGTCGAGGTTTCTGGCCCCCGCGGCTTTGCTCTCCAGCCGGCGTGCTATCTAAAAGTACAAGAAAATATGGAGGTAATGGCCTCTTCCGATAAAGCCAAAAGAGCCCAAGAAGGCGTGTTGGAACTGTTGCTTATCAATCATCCCCTCGACTGTCCGGTGTGTGACAAAGGAGGTGAATGTCCTCTCCAAGATCAGACCATGTCATACGGACCCGGTGAATCCCGCTTTATCGAGGAAAAAAGACACTTTGATAAACCCATTGAGTTGGGTCCTCTTACGTATTTAGACCGCGAGCGCTGCATCCAATGTGCCAGATGTACCAGGTTTGCCGCAGAAGTGGCCGGAGAACCGCAGATTGATTTTGCCGGCCGTGGCGACATGACCATGGTGGCAACTTCGCCAACCCGTCCGTTCGACTCTTATTTCAGCGGCAATACTGTTCAGATATGTCCCGTGGGGGCTCTGACAGCCAAAGCCTATCGCTTCAAGTCGCGACCATGGGACTTGGAACAGGCGGAAACCACCTGCACGCTCTGCTCTGTGGGATGCAGAGAAGTGGCTCAGTCTTCCGCCGGAGAATTGGTTCGCTATCTTGGTGTCGATAACCTAACCCTCAATCAAAGCTGGCTCTGCGACAAAGGACGCTACAGCTTCGAAGCTGTAAAAAATGGTCGTGTCCTTACGCCATTGGCAAGACACGAAGGTGTCTTGGAGGAAGTAAGGTGGGCAGATGCTTTGGCTGACATTACAGCCGGCATCCGTGCCGGCCTTGCCAAAGGTGGCGGTGATCAGATAGCCGTCTTGGGCGGAGCCAAGTTTACCAACGAAGACAATTACATGTGGGCCAGACTCGCCAAAGGGGTATTTGGCAGTGAATTGGTGGATGCACAGTTGGGCGACGGTTTTAACGCAGAGTTAGCTCTGGCATTGCCGAGAGCCGGTATAGAAGAGACGGTAAACGCTAGGACGGTGGTGCTCATAGCCGGGGATCTGAAAGAAGAGTTGCCTGTACTGTACTTACGCCTTTATCAGAATCTGGCCAAAGGCAAGACTAAGTTGATAGAGATCTCTCCGACTCATACTTCTCTGTCGGACCTAGCCAAAATAAAGCTTTCTCCGAGACCGGGTGAATTGTTTTCCATAACCGAAGACATTTTTGATGTCACAAAGAATTCTGTGGGATCTCTAAAAGACGAAAGCGTGATTTCATCTATTCGTCAATTCTTAGACGTAAGAGAGGAAACTTCTGCCGACGACGGTGAAGGTATAGTATTTGTTGTCGGCAACGCCAACTTAGCTGAAGCTCCTATCTATCTCGAAGAGTCTCTCAAGTTAATTGCCGCCAAACTTCCTAAAGCCAAGTTTTTACCTGCTCTGAGACGCGGTAATATTTTTGGGGCTCTTGACATGGGCCTTGGACCGAATTTGTTGCCCGGCAGGATAAATAAAGACCGGGGCGATTTCTTCAGAAGAACATGGGGGACTTTGCCGGCTTCACCGGGGATCGGGACGCCAGAAATTCTCGCTAAATGTGCAGCGGGAGAGGTATCTGTTCTGGTTCTTCTTGGGGCAGATCCGTTGTCTGACTTTGTTGACCAGGCACTAGTGCAAAAAGCTTTTGAAAACACGCCTTTTATAATCTCTTTGGCCAGCCATATGGATCCGTCGGCGACTTCAGCCGACGTTGTGCTGCCGGTACCATATATGGGCGAGACAGCCGGTACGGTTACTAACTTGGAAGGCAGGGTTTCGGTACTCGGTCAAAAAGTTACGCCGCCCGCCTTGGCCAGACAGCCTTGGCTGATTGCCGCCGACATAGCCAGATTACTAGAAGAAGATTTTGGTTTATACACTCTTGAAGAGGTATCACAGGAAATTGCCGATACCGTCTCTCTGTACAGAGGGGTATCTCTTGCTTCCCTCAAGCGCTTTGGCGGAGACGGAGTGTTTGTGCCGGTAAAGGCTGCGAAAGTCAAGATCGCTTCTTCGACGAAGTCCATTTTTGATCCAATAGCCGTTCCCGGAATAGCTTCTGTCGAAGAGCAGGGAGCACCCATCAAGACAGGCTCAGCTAAACCGATAGCGCTGCAAGACGGCAACACGAAAGATTCTTCTGCCGAGGCTTTGGCAAAGGGAGACGCCCGGTTGATTTCCCTTGCTGACGTAACTTCTGCAACCAGGCATGCAGGAGGACTTGATGTGATAGCAGAACCTAAGTCTGACAAGTACAGTCTCAGACTTATTCTGCAAAGAGACCTCTACGACGCCGGAAGCACTCTCGTCAACTGTCCCACATTGGCATCTTTGGGAGGAGTACAAGAAATTCTCCTCGCACCAAGTGCGGCAAGCGGTTTTGGCTTACAAAATGGCTCGCCGGTCAATGTGACGGGAAGAGGGCAGATGATTGAAGCACAAGTCAAGATAGACAAGTCGCTGTCTCCCGGCTTGGCTGTTTTGAAAGTAAATAAAAGCAAGGCGAATGATATCTTTTCCGCCGATGTTTCAGACGGTATTGCTTCGGGGCGAGCCGAACTTTTGGTAGACGCTTCTGCCTTGGTCACCGATATACGCCTTGAAACCAAGCACGATAAGAAGAAGGAGTTAGGGTAATGCCTGTATTGGCTACAGCAGATTTAGGTGACCCACTTTTTTCCCATGGATTCGGACTGGCTGTTTTTGTCATCATCTTGGTAAAAGTTTTGGTGGCTTTTGGGGCCCTTTTGGTGTCAGTGATGCTGATGATTTGGTTTGAACGCAAAGTTATCTCTGACATGCAAAACCGTATAGGACCTAACCGGGCCGGACCCTTTGGTCTGTTGCAGACGTTGGCAGATGGTACAAAGTTATTTTTCAAAGAAGACCTTTTGCCGAACAGGGCAGATAAGTTTGTGTTCAGGTTGGCGCCGCTTTTGTCTTTGGTCCCGGCCTTTTTGATGTTTGCCATCGTGCCGGTAGGCGGAGTGGTGGACATAGCCAATCACGTCGTGGAATTGCAAGTGGCAGATCCGCCAATAGGAATCCTGTTCATGTTGCTCGTTTCATCCATAGGCGTATACGGTGTCATGCTGGCAGGGTGGGCTTCCGGTTCTAAGTATCCGCTACTGGGTTCGATAAGAGCCTCGGCACAGATGATCTCTTACGAGGCCGCCATGGGTCTTTCTGTAGTGATAGTGATTTTGGAATCCCATGCCCTTTCTACACGGGCCATTGTTGCCAGCCAAGCTCAGCATTTTTGGCAGTGGAATGTATTGCGACTGGGCATAGTACCTTTTGTGATATTTTTTATCGCTTCTACGGCGGAGTTAAACAGACCTCCTTTTGACTTGGCAGAAGGAGAGTCAGAACTTGGCGGAGGCTTCCACACCGAATACTCCTCCATACGTTTTGCTCTCTTCTTTTTGGCTGAGTTTATGAATACCATCACGATGTCGGCCATCGTGGTGACGCTGTTTTTCGGTGGTCCGGACGGACCGGGATTTCACGTCCTGCCTTGGTTATGGCCGATTCTTTGGTTCTTGGGCAAAACAACCGTTTTTTGCTATATCCAAGTCTGGATAAGGGCATCTCTGCCTAGAATGCGCTATGACCAGTTGATGAACTTGGGGTGGAAGCAACTCATACCGCTCTCCCTTGTCTGGTTGTTGATCGTTGCCGCCATGATGTACAGCGTTGCTTGGGGATTTGCTGTAGCAGTAGGTTCAATAGTGGCGTTTTTATTGATTACGAGGGCCGGCAGGGTATCTGCTTATAGGCGTAAGGAAGCTGAGAAATCGCTTCCGGTCGGCAGAGCGGTTTCTCTGCAGGGTCCCACTGGTTTGGTGACGGGTGAGAGCGTCGCCCCTTATGAGGAAACGAAGGGTTAATCATGGGTGTATCGGACGGTTTGAAATTTTTTGGTGGATTCAAACAAAGCATTAAACAGGTTGCTGAGCCCAGAGTCACCACGCAGTATCCAAAGGAGAAAGCTCCCAAGCCACCGCGTCTACATGGCAGACACGTGTTGAATCGCTATGAAGACGGTTTGGAAAAATGTATAGGATGTGAACTATGCGCGGCCGTCTGTCCCGCTGACTGTATTTATGTGCGCGGTGCAGACAACGACTTGGATACTCCGACATCTCCAGGAGAGCGTTACGGATATGTCTATGAAATCAATTATTTGCGCTGTATACACTGCGATCTTTGCGTAGAAGCCTGCCCTACGGAGGCTATAACGGAAAGCAAAATGTTTGAGTTTTCTTTCACCTCGAGAGCCGATGCCATCTATACCAAAAAAGAACTTGTTGTAGATGATGAAGGCCGTCCGCAGCATATGCCTTGGGAGGACTGGAGATCAGAAGACGAGTTGCACACCTCGGGATGGATGCGGGCGACTTCTCCGGCCGGAAACGCCGCCATGGAAGGCGAAGTCCAATGGTCAGCCGAGCTTGGCTATGGGACAAGATATCCAGAAGGCGGACAAAGCGAGAAACGCAACGACGAACTGACGGGAAACATATCCATTAGGGAAGTGGAAAAGAAGAAAATATCTATTAAGCTGGGGGGTAAAGTACGCTGATGGGCGCATATACTTTAGTTGCAGCCATATCTTCTCACCCCACTATTCCTGACATAATAACGTTTGTGATAGCAGCCTTGGCTGCGCTGGTGGGAGCAATGGGGGTCGTATTTACTCGTAATCCGGTACATTCCGCTCTCATGTTAGTAGCGACACTTTTTTCTGTTGCCGTATTGTTTGTAGAGCAAAATGCACAATTTTTGGCCGCCGTCCAGGTGATCGTCTATACAGGGGCAATAGTGGTACTTATTTTGTTTGTGATAATGCTACTTGGTGTAGACAGAAGAGAAGTCGGTATTATCGATGCCTTCAGGGGTCAGCAATACTATGCGGTGCTCTTGGGTCTGCTCATACTGCTAGAAGTTCTCTTGCTATCCAAAAGCAATTCTTGGATTACCGGGGCACATTCGACGACAAAAGCGATTTCTTCTTCATCCTCCAACGTCTCCCAGTTGGGTCAAACACTTTTTACGACGTATCTGATACCTTTTGAAGCAACTTCGGCCCTTTTGGTTGTCGCCGTAATAGGAGCAGTGGTATTAGCCAGGAGGCCAAGGCAAAAAGACGGGCAAAGTCTTGGAGGACAAAGCGAATTGCAGGGAGACAGTCCTGAGGGTTCCCATGACGAGGAAGACACTTCTGTACTTGTCTCAGGCGGAGAAGAAAACCTTACCTCTGCAGAGATGGCCGTAACGGGAGCCGGTAGCGAATCGGAGGTGAAAGAATGAGTATAGCCCCCTCGTGGTACTTGACTTTGGCCGCCATGCTGTTCAGCATTGGGGTAATAGGCCTTTTGATAAGGCGAAATGTATTGGTGATGTTGATGTGCGTAGAGTTAATGCTGAACGCCGCCAATTTGACTTTCGTGACTTATTCAAGAGCTTTGAACGACATTTCCGGTCAGGCTGCCGTATTTTTTGTGTTGGTAGTGGCGGCAGCGGAAGTTGTCGTGGGGCTTGGTATCATAGTCGCTATTTTCAGAAGAAAAACCGGCGCGACAGCCGACGACGTACATCTACTAAAGGACTAAGGGTTATATGCTTGATCTTGTTTTTCTGATTCCTCTTTTACCTCTGGCAGGCTTTGCAATTCTTGTGTTATTCGGCCGTAAGCTGGGTAACCCTTTGGCCGGCTGGTTGGCAAGTACTATGGTATTGGCGAGTTTTGGCATTGCCATAGCGGTCTTTACGGGTCTTTTTCAAAGGCAGCCCGACAACAGGTCCTATACACAGCACTTTTTTGAGTGGCTGAACGTTGGTCATTTGCATATAGGTGTGGGTGCTTTGGTAGATCCGCTTTCCATGACGATGGTGGCTTTTATCACCGGAGTCTCAGCGCTTATCCACTTTTACTCGATAGGGTATATGGAACACGATAAGGACTTCACCAAGTTCTTCGTGTATTTGAATCTCTTCGTGTTTTCCATGCTGATGCTGGTGCTCGGAGACAATCTACTGGTTACTTTCTTTGGTTGGGAAGGCGTGGGTGTATGTTCTTACTTCTTGATTTCTTTCTGGTTTGAACGTCCCAGTGCTGCCAGTGCCGGCAAGAAGGCCATGATCTATAACAGGATCGGAGACGGCGGATTCCTGCTGGCAATTTTCTTGGTCTATTCCAGGGTAGGGAGTCTGAGCTACACTTATATCTTTTCACATCTCAACCGTATTTCTCCGACTGACATGACAGCCGTCGGTTTGCTTTTGTTCTTGGCTGCAGCTGGAAAGTCCGCACAAACACCGCTTTTCCCCTGGTTGGCAGATGCTATGGAAGGCCCCACTCCCGTGTCGGCTTTAATCCATGCCGCCACAATGGTGACCGCTGGCGTTTATTTGATGTGCAGAATTAACCCCATACTGCATTTGACGCCGGACGCCGCCCACGTGGTCGCTTGGGTTGGGGCAGCCACTGCATTCTTGGGGGCGACAAGTGCCTGCGCTCAGCAAGACATCAAAAAGATATTGGCCTATTCAACGGTTTCTCAACTTGGTTTTATGTTTATGGCAGTAGGGGTGGGAGCTTATGTAGCCGCCATATTTTTGATGCTAACCCACGCTTTCTATAAAGCCCTTCTTTTCCTTGGGGCGGGATCTGTTATACATGCCATGGACGATGAACAGGATGTAAAGAAAATGGGCGGTTTGGCAAAAGTGATGCCAATTACAGCTGTTACTTTTGCCGTCGCCTGGTTATCTATAGCCGGTGTGCCGCCTTTCAGCGGGTTTTGGTCAAAAGGCGACGTCTTGCAAAATTCATGGGCGCTTTCACCGGGACTCTGGGCCATAGGGGCATTTTCAGCACTTCTGACCGCGTACTACATGGGAAGAGAGTTTTCTCTAGTGTTCCTCGGCGAATCCCGCTGGAAAGGTCAAAACACTACGGCGAAATCCCATGAACTCCATCCCCACGATCCGCGTTTTGTGATGAAGTTTCCCCTCGTAGTGTTGGCTTTTGCCGCCGCTTTTGCCGGCTTTTTGAATTTGCCCTTTCATCCCGATTTTGTCTTTTTGGAAAAATGGCTCAACCCTGTAGTCGGGGCATCGCTGCTAAATCATAATTTTTCTATCGGGGCCGAGTGGGCATTTGCTCTGGTAGACGCAGCTATTGCCATAGTGGGAGCCTCAGTGGCCTGGTCACTCTGGAAATCGCGTTCTGACAGGGAAAACCTAGAGCCCGGACTTTTACAAAAAGCATGGGGGTTAGATAACGCCATAGATAGACTTTTTGCCAAAACTTCGGAAAGATTGGCTGTTCTTCTGGCAGGCAGTGTGGATTTGAAAGTGATAGACGGAGCCGTTAATCTGATAGGTAAACTGACTGTTTCTTCGGGTAAGATATTCCGCAAGGTACAGACGGGTTATGTGCGCATGTATGCCCTATTCTTTACGGCGGCTTCAATAGCAGTGTTGGCTTATTTGATGACTAGGGTGGCTTCATGAACTCGTTTCCGTATTTGACAGTTTTACTGCTGATTCCGATAGGTGCGGCCGCAGCGTTACTTTTCGTGCCAGGTAAGTATAAAAAACTTATCCATATAGTTTCTGTTGTGACTTCGGTCGCTGTATTTGGATTTTCTGCTTTGATTCTCGACGAATTCAAGTCGGGAGTGGCCGGATATCAAATGACAACCGTGCATTCCTGGTTTGGATCACTTGGCATACAATATAGCCTTGGCATAGATGGAATCTCTTTATTCCTAGTCCTCATGACTACACTTTTGTTCCCGATAGCCTTAGCCGGAGCAAATGAAAAAAAGAATACAAAGTCTTTTGTCATTTGGACACTTCTTTTGGAAGCGGCCTGCCTGGGAAGTTTCTTGGCTACCGACCTTTTGCTTTTCTTTATCTTCTTCGAAGCCACCCTGGTGCCGGTCTACTTTTTGATAGTGCAATTTGGCTACGAAAGACGGGGTTATGCCGCTGTCAAATTCTTTGTCTATACTTTCCTGGGGTCGGCTTTTCTCCTAGTGGGTATTCTGGCATTGGCCTTTATTCATCAATCGCAAACCCATGTTCTGACTTTCAATGTTACTCAATTGGCCAATACACACCTTGATTCCATGGCGGAAGTGCTGTTGTTCTTGGCCTTTACGGCGGCATTCGCGGTCAAAGCACCGATTTTTCCTTTTCACAGCTGGTCTCCCGATGCCTATTCGGAGTCTCCCACGTCTGGTTCCATACTCTTGGCCGGTGTTATGGCTAAACTCGGAAGTTACGGTGTGATTCGTTTTGACCTGGGTCTGTTTCCTCACGCGGTAGTAATGCTGGCTCCGCTGTTTTTGACTCTTGGGGCAATAGGTATTATTTACGGGGGGATTGTAGCAGCCAAGCAAAAGAATCTAAAAAGATTGGTCGCCTATTCCTCTCTTGCCCACCTGGGTTTTATCATTATGGGAGCTTTTGCTCTTTCTAACGAATCAGTTTCTGGTGCCGTATTGCAGATGCTGAATCACGGTATCTATACGGCAGCCCTTTTCCTGCTGATTGCCATGATCTACAGACGCAGAGGCACACACTTACTCTCCGGGATGAGCGGCATGCAAAAAAGTGCTCCTATATTAGCGGCAGTATTTATATTGATGGTTATGGCTTCCATAGGGGTGCCCGGGCTCAACGGTTTTGTCGGCGAGTTTCTTATTCTGGCTGGTACTTTTATTACCCACAGATGGTGGGCGGTGGTGGGTGTATTAGGCGTAGTGGTTGCCGCCGTTTATCTGCTCTGGGCCTACCAGCAGGTTTTTCATGGTCCGGAAAAGGGAGATCATATTGAAAGTGAGCCAAAAGACCTCACTATGAAAGAAGGCATGGTACTTGCGCCTTTGGTGATTTTGGTGATATTGCTGGGTGTCTATCCTAAACCGTTTCTTGATAGGATTACTCCTTCAGTAGATAAGTTGATTACCCATGTGGAACAAAAATCTCATGTGAACTTACCTATTCCGGCTCAGCCTACGGCTCTTTCGGTAAAAGCTTTCCCGTTGGTGAGTATCGGTCAAAGGGTCCAAAGTATCACCGAGTTGTCTGGTCCAAGACCAAGCTTACTTTCAACCGGGATAAACAACAGCGGGGGAGATACAAAGAGTTGCAGAAATTACATGTGGTCACCCCCCGCACACCAAGTATCTCTACCGAGCATTTCCTGTCAGGTGGGGATATCATGATCAGCGATTTATACATTTATAAAAAAGGAACGACCAACTTGATTTTCCATAGCTTTTGTCGTAGTGGAGGTATCTCATGATAACGGGAGTAATCGCGGCGCAAGCACTGCATTTGCCGCACGTGAATTACACAACTATCATGCCCGAGTTGATCCTATTGGGTGGCATGCTCGTACTGTTGTTAGTCTCTGCTCTTTTTAAGAAGGCTCTGCCCAGAGATTTTTATGCGACTTCCGTGGTAGGGGTGGGGGTCGCCTCACTCATAGCTTCGCTTGTGTTGTACCATGACGTGGCCTCACACGGTCCCTTTACGGCAATAGCTCATTCTATTGATATAGACGGATTCTCTGTATTGTTTCTGACCCTTGTCTCTTGTATTATGATCGTCTATCCGTTTTTTGCTCACGCTTACCTGCAACGGGAAGGACTGGATGGGGTTGAGTTTTTTGCTCTTCCTCTGATCTCTGGAGCAGGAGCTATGTTTATGGCATCAGCTAATGATCTGATTCTTATTTTTCTTGGTCTTGAAATACTCTCCTTACCTCTGTATGTGATGGCCGGAATGGATCAGAGGCGCGAAGCATCCGGAGAAGCGGCAATGAAGTACTTTATTATGGGTGCTTTTTCTTCCGCCATCTTTTTATACGGAATGGCCCTGACGTATGGCGCAACCGGATCACTGAATTTAGCCGAAATTAGTGCCTTTCTTGCTAAAAACTATATTTTTGGCAATGGTGTTCTATTGGCCGGAATGGGGCTTCTGCTTATAGGGTTTTTGTTTAAAATAGCTGCTGTGCCTTTCCACTACTGGTCGCCGGATGTTTATCAAGGGTCTCCCACTATTGCTACCGGCTTTATGGCAGCTATTGCCAAAGCGGGAGCATTTGCCGCCATGATAAGAGTCTTTATGGCCACTTTTCCCACTTTGGCTTCCGATTGGCAACCTCTACTGTGGGTGATAGTGGTGTTGACCACACTCTTTGGAGCAGTAGTGGCGCTGGTGCAAAAAGACGTAAAAAGAATGCTTGCCTATTCATCCATCAACCAGGCAGGTTTTATTTTGTTGGGCTTGCAGGCAGATACTTCTAAAGGTATCGGTGCAAGTCTTTACTACGTGTTTATCTACTCATTTTTAATCCTCGGCACCTTTGCCGTGGTGGCAATAGCTGGGGCAAGGGGTGACGCCATACACGATATAGATGACCTGAGGGGCTACGCCAAGTCGCATCCTTTCTTGGCAACTTCATTGGCAATATTTCTTGTCGCCCAAGCCGGTGCCCCTTTTACAACGGGGTTCTTGGCAAAACTACAGGTCGTAACGGCAGCTATTGATGCACATAGCTACGCCTTGGCTGTAATTGCCATGATAAGTGCCGCCATTGCCACGGGTTTTTACCTGAGGATAGTGTATGTCATGTTTGGCGACGGCACCGACACACGAGTAAGCGTGCCAGCTGAGAAAGAAGTATATTCGGTATCACCCCTTGGTCAATTGGGTGTTTCCCCATGGCTCTTCACGGGTATAGTTCTTTGTCTATCGGTAACTATTCTATTTGGGTTCTGGCCTCAGCCATTGGTTGATTTTGCCACGCACGCAAAACTTCTTTTTGTCTAATCTTGATGTCAACGTATTTATGTTGTTCAGTGTTATCTCCATCTAGATAAACCATAAGTACCGGGTGAACTTTATACAATAGATAACCTTAAAAAAGTGCAAAATGTCAACTATAGAAGCATGTATTGTGGCAAGGTCTATTTATTCTCAGCAACCGTTTTGCTTACACTCATTTCAGATATAGGACTTATCGCGTCCGCTGCTATTTCTGTCTCTGCCACTACTTTTTCAGAGAGACGGAAAATCAACTCACTGCTCTTGTGTCTCTTGGAATCAATGACCCAGTCGGATGAGCTTTTGATTCATCAGGCAATCTCTGTGTGTTAGATTACGGCAAAAGCACCGTTTATGTCATACCGGACCATACTTTTGCTATATCCGCCTCATCACTTCCCAATACCACAACCGGAACTACCACAACTAGCTATGGCTACCGAATCTTCTTTAAATCTGCAATGTATCTCTTGTCCTCCACAAAGCAAAAACCATTACTTTTCCAAGTTCAGTATCTATCTTGGCAAAATGTCTATATTAAGGGCAATATCACACTTAGCAAAAAGACATTTGTAACTGTTGTGAAACACGTCAAAGTAAAAATACACAGCACAAAATCTAAAAAGACATCTACCGAAACTCTTGTCAAACAATAAGAGAAGTAAGAAATATCACCATAGGAAGAGGCCCTGTATCACTTGGTATGGGTAAAACTGCAAGAATATTTATTATCCGCCTGAACAAAGTAGAAAAACAATTAATTGCTATCAAAACGATTACTTCATACATCAGGGTAGGTAACAATAAGAAAAGTAATTCTTACGCAAGAGTTCTATCTGAAGTATTCATGCATCTGTCAGGTCATATAAAACCAATCAGTGAGTCATTGCTTCTTCATATCACGCCAATGACAAAGCACAAGACAATAAAGAAGCATAAAAGCTGATAGAAAAACTTATAGTGGGTAGTAATATCACTATCAACTATAAGTCATCTTATATTAAACGCCGGAAAACCAAACATATGATTTAACACTTAAGAAAGTGTGTGCAAGAAGAGCCCCCCTGTCTTTGCTGCCAAGTAGGGATCGTGTATAACAGAATTCGGTAGCGTTGCTATAAAAATCCAATTGTCAGCCAGTGGGTTATAACTACTCTCTGAAATTGCCGAATTGTAAAGGTAACTCAAATTCTGATGATTTGAGATTGGTTATGACTTGTTGTAGATTATCGCGCTTTTTGGATGTAACTCTTACACAGCTTCCATGAATAGACGAACTTACATCTTTTACTCCCATATCTTTGATCATCTTATTTAGGGTTTTCCCTTTGTCGCCATCGATACCTGAAATAAGCTTGATTTTTTGACGCAGTGCCCCTTTGGAGGCTTCTTCTGGGTTGTCGTAAGCAATGGATTTCAAAGAGATGCTTCTTTTGATAAGCTTTTCTTCCATTACCTGTCTAAGTGCTCGTAGGCGGTCATCAGTCGGTGCGTTTAACTCAATTGTGTCATTCCCAGAGAGTTCGATGGTGGCGCCTGTGTCTTTGAAATCAAATCTAGTACCAATTTCTCTGGCCGTCTGATCGACGGCATTTCTAACTTCCTGCATATCAATTTCTGATGTTATATCGAAACTCGCCATACATATAAAATACTGCTTATCAAGTCGCTGTGTCGACCGTAGGTTGAAAATGAAAGCCAAATTATTGATTTCGGGTTTTATACTGCTAGGTATTATGGCTTTTGCTAAGTAAATATTGGTACAGATCAAAAATTTTGTACGAATTCTACTTTTAAGGTATTAAAAATCAACTAAGGTATTTCACGGGTCGGTACCCAAGTGGCCAAAGGGAGCAGACTGTAAATCTGTCGGGTAACCTTCGAAGGTTCGAATCCTTCCCGGCCCACCACTACACCGGCATTTGATGCAAGGTGGCAATGTTGTTTGGCAAGATATTATCTAGTCAATTCTATAACCATTTCCTGTAACACTCTTTTGATGCCAAAGCTTCCAATAAGTTTATTGTTCCCTGACTTCAAGCCACCACTTGGGGGCTTTGGCATCAAGTCGTATAGGTCTGCTTGCCTGTAAAGCTTCTCTTTCTTGCATACTTGCCC
>JAKBPI010000009.1 GCA_021829645.1 Actinomycetes bacterium
CAAGGCGATAAGACACTAACTGGATCTAAGTACCTCTGGCTGCACAACGAAGAGAATATTCCTGATGAAAAGAGGGCTGGCTTTGACATCATTTGAACTCTAGTCAACAAGACCGCACGTGCCTGGGCGATCAAAGAGATGCTTCGGACACTTTGGAGCTATAGGTCCAAGGCCTGGGCAAGGAAATTCTTCGATCGATGGTACTCCTGGGCTATCAGGTCTCGCCTTGAACCCGTAAAAAAGGTCGCCAAGATGATCAAGAACCATCTCACGGGTATCCTCAACTACTTTGACCATCGCCTTACCAGTGCAGGTGCCGAAGGCATCAACTCGCGTATTCAAGCAGTTAAAGTGGCTGCCCGAGGTTTTAGAACTAAGGAAGGATTCAAGACCGCAATCTACTTCCACTTAGGTGGACTTGATCTTTATCCCGCAGCTTCATGACCTGGGACACCCACACAAAAGTCGGTAGCGCCATATAAATATCAACTAGGAATAATACCAGCCTACTTATTAATTACCCATAAGTCTATCCCTTAGGTATGTGCTACAGGAGTACCAAAACTACTTTACATATGTTTTATAATTAAATCAGCATTTTATCTTTCTGTATTTACCAAATGATCGGAGGATCAGCAAAACAAAAAGGTTGCCTACTTAAGCAATCTCTCCCGGTTGTGACTGCAACTCAATAAAATAGTGCACATCTTCCCCTGAAGTACCAGCAGATACCATCGATTTTAGAAAATCGATATCTTTTTTACCTATCCCGGATAACTCAAGGATCTGGACCACGGCATTGATAAAATCCAACCGTTCCGTCGTGGAATCGGCGAAATCCAGATCTCCGCCAAATGGCAAATCTTCTGAAGTCATATGGATTTGGCTTGTCTTCATGACATCCCCTTCAGGGGTTTTTTCATCCCTCAAACCTATAATCACATCTTCGAAGCTACACAGCTCTTCGACATCATTAGGTCTTTGGATGCATACATAATCGCTGTCTATCCCCGATGTTTCCCATTGTCCCAAGTTCACTTGGTGTTTTATCGCCCTAAGACGACCAAAATAGGTTCCAGATGCAGGGAGGGCAGCTTTGTGAGAGACGGAAAATAGTACTTCGTCATCGCCACAGGCCAACAAATTTGCCGCTACTGCATGTGAATGCCCCAGCAACCTGTTAGCTTCTTGAATATTTCCCGAAGCCACAAGTGTTCTTATGGCGGTCGAGGAAATCGCCGTTCTCAACTTTTTATCCACCAACAATGGAACAGATTTAAAATAGAAGCCCATTTCTCCTGCGACTTGAGATAGCAATTGGGTATCCCCTGCCGCTTGATAACCAAATCGGAAGTTATCTCCGACAAAAACAGCAGCTGCATTCAGCTGCTTTACTAAAAACTCGACGATAAAATCACGGGCCGGCAACTGTGACTTTTGTTTGTCAAACCTGATGACACAGACACCGTCAACCCCTGTTCGCAACAAAAAGTCAATTTTTTGTTCCAAATCGGTCAGGTGTAACGGCTCAAGACCTGGTCTTGTCACCGAAGCAGGATGTCTGTCAAAAGTTACTGCCATCAAAGACAATCCTTCATGACTAAGACCCCTTTGATAAGCTGGATCCGAGCGATAGGCCTCGGCCTCTCTGATGAGATACCTATGCCCCAGGTGCACACCGTCAAAAGTACCTATGGCGATTACAGATTTTCTTTTATTATCTAAATTGTCCACTTGTCACGTCGCTTCTTACCAAGATATATTACATATTATTTGCTAAAATAAGCATCGGTTTTACAGTAAAATCCGTATATGCCTCGTAGACCCCTAATAAATTCCCACTCAACGACACAATGGCCCAAGGACCGCTACCTGTTGTTGCCAATTCTGTAATGGTCAAAACTTTTCCGTTGGCAACGGCTGCTTCCAACTCAGGGGAAACCACTATGCTTTCCAAGTCCTGCACTAAATTGGTTATGGGCTGCAGAGAAGAAACATCCAAATCTTCCAGGGTCACCGCATCGCCAATATCAAAACCTCCGGAGCTTATTCTTCGCAAATCCGAAAGGAAGGCTCCGCCTTGCAATAGCTTTCCCAGATCATCGGCCAGTGAACGAATATAAGTTCCGACCGAACATACGACTTTCACCTCCGCAGTCGGACCAACCGGTTTGACACCTGATGACAAAAAAGATTTTAAGTACAAACTCTGATCTTCGTCGTGACCAAATTCCAACACGGAAAACTCATATATTTCTACGCTCCTCGGCTCTCGTTCAACTTCACGTCCTTCCCTGGCCAATTGGTGCAGTCGTTTTCCTTGAAACTTGAGACTGGAAACCATGGGAGGAATTTGGCTAATACATCCCGTCAAAAAAGTCGTGGCGGAAATAACACTTTCTTTGGTCAAACCGGACATATCAAAAGTTGCCATGACCTCACCTGAGGCATCCAGACTTGACGTGGCGGCCCCAAAGTGAATCTTCCCCGTGTACGTTTTGACGGATGCCTGAGCAAACCTGAGAAGTCTGGTACCCCGGCCCACGCCGACGACTAACACTCCGGTGGCATCGGGGTCAAGGGTTCCGGCGTGACCGACTTTTTTAGTATGGAGCTTTTTCCTTACTGCATAGACAACATCGTGCGATGTCATACCAGGGGGCTTATCGATAACAGCCACACCGTCCAGATGGGAATCGGACATTTTATTTCCGGATCTGCACTGTCGACACAAAAAAATAACTCATCCAAAATCGCCTAAAAAACACCTATTCCAACCGGAATCCCTAAAAGTCCAAATCTTTATAGTTTTCTTCGTCTACGACAACTTCTCGATGGAACAGCCCATTTCTGATCGCATTGTCTATATTCTTTCCGGAAGTTATGGCCGGATCTGCCATAAAGTGCAATTCCGGTACTCTCTTCAACCTAGACAAGGAGGCAATAGACGTTTTGAGTCTCCCCCTGTAGTCCTCTAAAACGACGAAATCAAAGGAGTCCGGAGCATCGAAAAAAATTGTCGCATGTTTGAGATCCGGATACACTACAACCCCTGTCAGGGTCAAGAGAAATAGCCTTTCGTCTAAATCCGCAATACGTTCAATTTCGGCTGCCAATATCTTGGCAAACAGTGATGAAAGTCTCTCGGTTCTTGGAAAACTGTGCTGTTTCTGACTTCTGGCCATATAAAACTACAGACTGCGCTCTATTTCCCGCTCTTCGTAAGTCTCGATTACATCACCTGATTTCAAGTCGGAAAAATCACTCAATCCTATACCGCACTCGAAACCGGACTGGACTTCACGGGCATCTTCTTTGAATCTCTTCAAAGAAGTAATCGTTCCCTTCCAAATAATCGTACCATCTCGTAGGAATCTTACTTTTGAACCACGAGTTATAACGCCATTTTGTACATAACATCCGGCAATCGCACCGACCTTTGGCACCCTGAAAATCTCACGGACTTCGGCATCTCCTGTTACGACTTCTTGATAGACAGGAGCCAACATACCTATCATGGCGGCTTGGATCTCTTCAATCAACTTATAAATAATTTCGTACGTTCTTATTTCAACGTGTTGTAACTCCGCCAGCTCTCTTGCCTGCCTACTGGGCCTCACATTGAAACCTATGATCGTAGCCTTAGAAGCTATGGCGAGTTGTACGTCGTTTTCTGTGATACCACCCACGCCTCTTTGTACAAAAACGATTTTTACATCGTCATTTTCCAGCTTACGCAAAGATTCCGTAATTGCTTCCAGAGATCCCTGTACATCGGTTTTCAGAACAAGGGTCAAAGTTGCGGTTTCACCGCGTTGAATCTGTTCGAAAATATCTTCCAGTTTGGCACCCGAACCGGTTACAATCCCCTGAGTATGACCGGCTAAGCGTGCTCTTTGTTCCCTTTGCTCGCCTATCGTCCTCGCTGTTGTGGCATCTGAGGTCACTCTGACTTCATCACCTGCTATAGGAGGTTCCGAAAGTCCGAGTATCTGAACCGGAGTCGAAGGCAATGCTTCCTTTATCTGGATACCTTTGTCGTTGATAAGCGCTTTTACTTTACCCCACGCGGCACCGGCTACGATGGGATCACCTACCCGTAGGGTACCTCGCTGGATGACAGCGGTTGCCACAGCACCTCTGCCTATATCAAGATTTGATTCAAGCACCGTGGCCCTAGCTCTGCCTTCGTAAGGGGCTTTTAGTTCCAAAACTTCAGAAAGCACCAATACCTGCTCCAAAAGATCGTCTATCCCAAGGGTTTGCAGAGCAGAAATCTCCACCGTGATGGTGTCGCCACCCCATGATTCCGGCAGCAGCGAGTGCTCAGAAAGCTGTTGCATTACTTTGGTTGGATCGGCATCCGGACGATCAATTTTATTGACGGCTACGATAATAGGAACTTCTGCTGCTTTGGCATGGTTGATGGCTTCTATTGTCTGCGGCATTACACCGTCGTTTGCCGCCACCACTAAAATGACAATATCGGTTACTTTCGCGCCTCGGGCGCGCATCTGAGTAAATGCTTCGTGACCAGGGGTATCAATAAAAGTTATCAGATGGCCGTTTTTTTCAACCTGATATGCTCCTATATGCTGAGTGATTCCTCCGGCTTCGCCCTGCACTACGTTGGCGTTGCGTATCCTGTCAAGCAAAAGTGTCTTTCCATGATCGACATGACCCATCACTGTGACAACGGGCGGACGCGCCACCTGTACGACCACTTCTTCGTCTTCTTCGGCAAAGAATTTGGCGGTTAGCATTGCTTCCTGCTCTTCGCCTGGATCAACTAGAGTTACTTTGGCACCGAGTTCGAGAGCAAAGAGATCAATCATTTCATCGGTCAGAGACTGGGTGGCTGTGACCACTTCTCCCTGCAAAAACAA
Source organism: Actinomycetes bacterium (assembly GCA_021829645.1). Taxonomy (GTDB): domain Bacteria; phylum Actinomycetota; class Acidimicrobiia; order Acidimicrobiales; family Bog-793; genus JAJZMK01. Next base: position 4,887 of record JAKBPI010000009.1, read on the forward strand.
AAATCTGATAACGTCACCGGCTGATCTATTTAACTTAGGACCGACTTCTTGGGGTGTAGAACCGCGCTCAATGATAATTTCACCTTCAGGGATCGGTGCGGCCGAAGGAGCATAGGCGGTGACCTGAATCGGCTCTAGCTCTTCTGTGACCCTCTTTCGCCTCTGAGTCTTTTTCTGAGGCATTGCTCTTCCTCGAGAAGCGGGCCCTCCGCGTGAAGGAGGCGGGGTCGGAATCTGTCCCGTACCGGGTGAGGAAGATCGTGGGCCCGTACCCGGTGAGGAAGATCGGGGTCCCGTACCAGGTGAGGAAGATCGTGGGCCGCTGAAATTACCGGCAGAGCTTCTGCCCGAAGTAAAAGAACTTCCCTGTCCGGGGGAACGACGCTGTGTAGAGGGCGAACCGCTACCGCGATAAGGAGGAGAGGACTGTCTGGAGTCCGCTGTTTTGTTAGCGGAATTGGCAAACCTGGGCCCCTGAGAGGAAGACGGAGACGGAGAGCTCCCCGGCGCTTGGCTTTTAGGTGGGCGCGTTCTTCCGCCCATACCCGGGGGGGGCGGGATGGGTTTTCCGGAAAAAGACTTCATGGAAGCCCCCGGGGGGGGCGGGATGGGTTTTCCGGAAAAACTGAGAACCTGCTTTGGATCGGCAGGGTTATTTCCACGACTTGGTCGCGCATCGCCTGAATGAGTACGCTCCGGTTTTGTCCCCTCATTGTTATGCGGTCGGACGGTTTTTTTCTCCGGATCGCGTTGCCTGGGATGCGTCTGCGTCGAACGTGTGTGCTCAATAAGTTCACTCGCTGGACGGCTTCTGATGACTTTAGTGTGCTCAGAAGCGGAAACGGCTGGATTTTTGTCAAAAGGCGATAATCCCGGATCGGCAACAATCGCCACGTCTGCTTCTGGAGCGAAGGAAACTTCTACATTTTTATTGATGGCTTTATCCGTATGAGCTTTCTCGGAAACAGGTACCGCATTGTCTCCCTGTGGTACCTCCGTAACGAATGAAGGCGATTTGGCGGCTGGCTTTTCAGCCCCTTTATCCGAACCAGATATGACCTCTTCTGGCTCCATAGGTCTAACAAGACCTTCTCTTTCCGCTTTTCTGCGGACACGATCCGCCTGCGCGTCTTCTATGGAAGAAGAATGACTTTTTACTTCAATGCCTAGAGCGATACAAAGATCAAGCGCCCCTTTATTATCCAAACCGAGCTCTCGCGCCAACTCATATACGCGAATCCTTTTAGCCAACTACCCAGTCAGTCCCTTCTAGACTCTTCAAACAGGTTTAACATAAACCTGTGTCCTGCCACCTGATCATCATCGACGTACCAGGAAAACCAATAACTCCAAACTAGCCTTTCCCATACTACCAAGTCGCCACTTTATAATATGCAAATATGGCAAATATATATGCGTGACAAAAAACCAACCACAACGTCAAAGGAAAAACCGACTGCCATAATATCGTTCTCTCTGGGCTCACAAAAATCACTTGGTTCTTCGACATCTCCGTAACCAAGTACCGGATATCTTTACAAAGCGTTTGGTACCGGCGCACAGCAAGCGCCGTAAAACACGCCTCAGATGCCTTCTGCGATCGCCGATACTGCGACAGAAGAAATTTTTTTACGCAACTTTTTACTCAGCAGCTCGTGGCTGAGAGCCATTTTCAGACACTTATCGTCTGTTGCACATACCCACGCTCCCCTGCCGTTGGTTTTTCCTGCTCCAATGGTCAGAGTATCCGGTTCGATAAAAGCTATTCGCCTTAAGGTATCGACCGTATATCGCTTTTTACACCCGATACAAGTGCGCACCGGCAGATGCGAGTCGGATGACAAAGTCACCACTTCCAATTATCTTGAATCAAAATATTTTTATTCCGGTGAGTCAGAGTTGCCGGAAAGCTTTTCCCACTCTGCTAAAGATATCGGATTACCGCCCCCAGCCGGTTGAAATATCATCTCTCCTTTTTCGTTTTCCACCCATTCGCCTTCAGCCCAAGCGGTCGTGAATATGCCCCGCTCTTCGTCTTTTAGCTGTGAATCACTTTTAATGTCAATACGCCATCCGGTCAGCCTGGCTGCCAGCCTGGCGTTTTGACCTTCTTTGCCAATTGCCAAGGATAGTTGGCTGTCATCCACGATAGCTACAGCTACACCGGAAACTTCATCCAGCTGTACTTCCCTGACCGCTGCCGGCTGCAGAGCCTGTGTCACAAACTCCACCGGGTCGGTAGAAAAGTGAATAATGTCAACACGCTCACCGCGCAATTCCCCGGTTACCATTCTGACTCTGGCACCCCGCGGACCTACACAGGCTCCCAACGGATCCACATTTTGGTCATTAGACCAAACGGCCATTTTTGTCCTATGTCCGGGCTCGCGCGCGCATGCCTTTATTTCAACAACTCCGTTTGCTATTTCGGGTACTTCCAGCTCAAAAAGACCTTTGATAAGACCGGGGTGTGTCCTTGATACCACGATCTGAGGACCCTTGGCTGTTTTGCGGACTTCAACTATATAAGCTTTTACTCTTGAGCCATGCTCATATCGCTCAAAAGGCACTTGCTCGGCCTGAGGCAGGAGAGCCTCCACCTTTCCCAAATCCAAAAGCGTGTAGCGGTTATCACTCTGCTGCACTATGCCTGTTACGATATCTCCTTCCCGTCCGGCATATTCTTGATATTTCAGATCTCTTTCGGCATCTCGAATACGTTGGGAAATAACCTGTTTAGCAGTCTGAGCCGCTATTCTTCCAAAATCTGCCGGCGTATCATCCCATTCGCGCACAACATTTCCATACTCATCTAACTCTTGTCCATAAACTTTAATTTCGCCCGAATCGGAGTCAATAGTGACAAAAGCTTCTTCAGCCGCGTTGGGAAGTCTTTTGTAAGCCGCCACTAGGGCGTTAGCCAAAGCGTCAAGTAAGGTGTCGACCGATATGCCCTTATCCTGCGCTATTTGATTAATAGCTTCAAAAAAATCAAAATTATTACCCATTATTGGCTCTCCTATCGGTATCTTTATTAGCTGTCTTCGATGAGAAGCCAGCTTGCCCCAAACGCGAAGGCTCCCTTGCCGTATTGTTTGACTCCGGTAACTCAACCCCAGATAAAGTCGATAAGTCTTCGCCGATAAAGAATTCTAGATCTTCGACGCCCTCGCTCTCACGGGTGTCTTGCTCCAGAAATTCCGTTCCCGCAAGCGCTGCTTTCCAGTCAAAATACAGGTGGGCTTCTTCTATGTCTTCCATGGAAATGATAATCCCCTGATAATCAGCAAAGACAGTAGACGATGTGATGCTTTCCGAGATGCCGGTATGTAAAAAATCGGCTTTTTTATCTGACGTCTCTTTAACTTTAGAGTTTTTCTTTTTTGAAATGGCGGGTGAAGAGGTAACGGATGACTCCGAATCGGCAACGTCAATGATTTTTATCTCACTTTCGTCGACATGGGTCAGCACTCCCCAGAGTCTCCTCCTGCCGCCGAGAGCACGTTTTAATTTAATGGCTAGCCTTTTCCCGATTACCTGCCGAAAATGATCTTGGTTGCGTAAAGGTCTTTCTAAGCCGGGGGTGGTAACCTCCAATTCAAAATTCCCCAAAACACCAAGGAGGTCCTCCCTGGTGTCCAAAAGTGAGGAAAATTTAGCGCTTATCGTGGCCAATTCGTCAAGAGAGAGGGGTTTGGGATGGCGATCCAGCATGACGACTAACTTTTCTTGCCGATATATAACGTCATAAACCGTGACATCCAATGGACGACACAACCCATCCAGTTCCGATCGAACCAAGTCTTCATGCATGTAAATCACCTCTTTCCGGCGTCTCACGTTTTAAATTGATAAATGTGTCTGAAAATCAAAGACGTGGGTAAAAACCCACGTCGAAAATGACTATCTGACAGCTACCAAAAACAGTTTACACCAAAAGGCGTCATGCTCTAATTGAAAGAACACACAACCGGAGATTGGCGTATCCCAATGGCAGATTATAGCACAGAAGACAAAAGACGGCAGTTCTCAAAAATAGTTTTATGTAAAGATATTTCCAAAGCGCAACCGGACTTGTCAGACGAAATATTGCTTAGAAAAAGTCCTCTTTTAATATGTGTTTCGCCGTCAAGACTGCTACCGAATTCCCTTACTCTAATCAATTTTTCGATACCGGTCACTCCGAGGCTAAAAGTATCTCGAGTTTTGTTTAAATCCAGAAGTACGGTACACCATTCCAAATAATTTATATCGGTCAATTGTGGTATGTAAAACGGTATGTAACCGCATTAATATGGTCCAAAATCACAAATACGGTCTGTACTGAAATCGGCAATACGGGTAAATGTTTCGATCTTGTTATAAAAATTTCAAATTTGAAAATATGCAAGTTTCATTATTGTATTTTCCAATATCGTATTTACAGCTATAAAAGTATGGCTGCCGCTCAGCACACAACCACAGTCACATGGGGGGTTAAATGTCAGTCGTCACCGACAACATGAGTGAGCAGGACAAAATGATGCTTATCGGCACCGACATCCTGAAAGCAAAATTTATCACCCTTTTACTGGCCGGAGAAAAACAAGGTTCTGTCTGTGAACAACTACTCAAATCAATTCTGCCTCAGCTTTCACTCTGTATAGATAAGTCAGATCAGTCGATAACTAAAATTTATTTCCATTTGATTCTTGTCGGGTTCCCGGGAAACGCTTTTGAAGAGTATGGCAGTCGAGATACAAAAGAGATTTTGGTGTCACTGCAAAAAAGATTTCACGACGACAGGAATACCTATAGCATGAATTCACTCTTTGACGTCACAAATACCCCTGAAGGCAACTTTTTCAATCTTTTGCCTTTTGGCGACACAAAAAGTTGTAAGGAATTCTTTGCCACAACGGTGACACAACAAACCGGGTTGCTTTCGGGAAACTCCAACGGCAAAGAACTCATGCGGCTCCCTTCGGGGAATATTCCCGACGAAAACGACAATCGCCATCGATCTAAAAAGGAATCTCCGAGGAAGTCTGACAATACATCAACCTCACTGAAGCAAAGACGGTTTATTTTCTTTTTCATAAGACCGGAATCAGAAAAAGAGTACTCGGAACAATTGCAGTTTGCCAAGTTTCTTTCTTCCTCTGAAATTTTCCCCGTGTACGCCGGTTTTCCAACAAGCAATTCCGTCAACAAGAAAACCGAAAACAGCCCGTCTTGGGAAGATCGGACAACCGACGGCAGAAAGTCCATGGAATATCACACCGGACACAAAGACTCTCAGACGACAAAAGCTTCTGTTGTCTACGTTACGCAAAGCTGTAGCGCTGAACAGCTGATGCTTTCGGATATGATTATCAACGTACCCAAGCAAAAAGAAGAATATGCTTTATTACGCTCAGATATTTTTCTCAACTCCGCTCACTTATTCCCGGGATTTAGCGACAAAAGAGATTTCTTTATCGATACCTCAGAGTCGAAAGACAACTTTATCCAAACTGAAGGCCTTTTAGCCCAAGAAGCTACATACAACAGCCCTTTGCCGTCAAAAAACTTTGACCGGCCGCCAGAAGAGAGCGGGACTAGTTGCGTTTTATCCGATGAGCACGAAATTCCTGCAGGAGAACCGGAAAAAGCAGTCGAAGATTTATCCAGAAGCATGTTCATGGAAAAAAAGTTACTCACAACTGCTATTAAAAAACCCACACCTCTCAGTATCGATGTTTTAGGCCCGATAAGAATTGTTGGCGGAGATTTTGACTTTGAGCACAGCCCCAGACTGTCAGAACTGATAATTTATCTTGCCATGCATCCGGAAGGATCCAGCAGTGCGCTGTGGTCAACAGCTCTATGGCCCGACAAAAGGGTGCCTATGCAGACCATCGCCAACCGACTTTCCGAAGCAAGACGTGCTTTGGGTCAAGGTATGGACTATAAATTGCGCTTACGAAAGGCATCTGACAGGTACTCAATAGCAGACGCTAAAGTGGACTGGTTTTTGTTTCGGGAATTGGCTGTTCCCAATGCAAGCCTTGAAGATCAACAAAAAGCTCTAAGCCTGGTAAGAGGACGTCCTTTCATCGGACTGGCACAGGGATACTGGGTAACACTCGAAGGGTTTCAGACAGAAGTTGAGGAGGCAATAGTTACTTGCGCCCTCAAAATAGGTCGTTGGTGTCTTCAGTATCAAGAACCGGAACAGGCTCTTTGGGCAGCTCTACAGGCGCTAAAGGCCACTCCTTTTGACGAACGTCTTTATCGACTGCAAATGCGCTCCCACGACATGATGGGTAATAGGCTGGGAGTAAAAGAGGTCTTACACACCTTAGCGACGGTACTGGAAATAAAAGGCGACCCGCTCCAAAGTGTTCACCCCAAAACCGCCAACCTCTACAGAATACTTACCGGGAAAGATTCGTAAACTTTTTTGATTGGCAATACCTGTCAAGCCTTCCCGGGGCTAGTCATTTGCTTCTTCAATAAGACGCTCTAAGGTGAGATCTCCTTCGGAAGGTTCCACGGTAGAAGATCCTATATTGACATCTATATACCTGGGTGTCTCATACATGGTCGTAAAGCTGTTGATCGCTTCTCTTACCCGCTCTTTTACTACGACAGTTTGTTCTTCGGTGGTATCCGGTAGTAAAATGGCAAACTCGTCACTGCGAAACCTGGCCAAAATATCGGATCCGCGCAAATATTTGCGCAAAACATCGGCCAGTCTGCATAAGGAGTCGTCGTCAAGCCTTGCCGAATCACTATCGGTACTCACATGCTTGTCGATGTCTACGTATATAAGACTGACACACTCCCCCTGGCGCATGGCTCTGGCAATAGCCTGCTCTGCTATCAGTTGCAGACCGCGCCTGTTGACTAGGCCTGTCAACTGATCAAAAACATCCATAGAAAAAGTTCTTATCTCACTTTCCGCCAAAGCTGCCAGATCTACAAGAGTTACGGCATCTTCCGGTGTGAAGCTTCTCGGAGCTCTGTCGGCTATGTTGAGAGTTCCTATAATGACGCCGTTGGGAGCCGATATAGGCTTGCCGGCATAAAACCTCAGATTAGGCGGACCAATGACGTACTCGTTGTCAAAAAATCTGACATCCTGCAAAGTATCTTCGACAATCAAAATATCATCCGAAAGAAGAGCGTGAGCGCAAAAAGACGAGTGACGCGGCACCGGATCAGGCTCCAAACCGTCTGCGGCCAAAAACTTCTGCACCTCGGCATCTATCATAGTCATAGATGCCATATCCGTCCGGTAAAACCTTTTTGCCAAACGGCAGATGCGATCGAGATTGGTGTTTTGGCCTCTGTCCAGCAAGTCCAGCGCATAAAGCGTAGCTAGGCGCTGAGATTCATTTTGTGGAATGGGTGCCAGCATCAACAGCCCTCCGAATCTCGTGCTTCATTATTTTGTATTTAGCCATCATAAATACATCCCTTATATATGCCTAACGGTCGCCAGAAGAGAAAACATACACAAAATACTCATACAAATCCCGAACGTAAGCTATTTTTTCCAATCGAGAAACTTAGGGCATACTGTTAAACCCGTTTACATATCACCCATAGCAGAGTAGTCGAGGGGATTTGTTTGGTTAACAAATCCATAAAACTTTAACAATATCTCAATAATTTTCAAATTACAATAGCCATAAATTGTAAAAACGATCTCAGAACGCGATAAAAATATATACCTATGGCTTTTTTGGAAAATAAAACTTTATTGATCACCGGCGTCCTCACAGAAGACTCGCTAGCTTTCCAAGTCGCCCGCCTAGCCGAAGAAAATGGTGCAAAAATCATTTTATCCGGTGCCGGAAGAGGTCTTTCTCTGACAAAGCGAACCGCTCAGAAATTGTCCTCTTCTCCCGAAGTATTGGAAATTGACGTCACGGTAGAGGAACAGCTCCAAGAAGCCGGCCGATACGTTATCGATAACTACACCAAACTGGACGGGATACTCCATTCCATAGGGTACGCTCCCCCCTCGTGTCTGGGACAAGGGATGTTTGCCGCCGATTGGAATGACGTATCACTCAACCTCAATATATCAGCCTATTCCCTGAAATCTCTTGTTCAAGCTTTCCTGCCCGCCCTGCGCAATGCCGATACAGCTTCCGTGGTGGGACTGGACTTTGACGCCAGCGTTAGCTGGCCCGGCTATGACTGGATGGGGGTAGCCAAAGCAGCCTATGAATCGCTTGCCAGATACCTGGCCAGAGACTTGGGTCCGGATAATATACGCGTCAACCTGATCGCCGCCGGTCCCGTCAAAACAATCGCCGCAAAATCAATTCCGGCATTTCCCCGTTTTGAAGACGTCTGGGCTTCCAAAGCGCCGCTTGGATGGGACACTACCGATCAGGCACATGCCGTAGCAAAAGCATGCGTATGCCTGCTATCGGACTGGTTCCCGGCCACCACGGGAGAAATCATCCACGTCGACGGTGGTTATCACGCCGTAGGGGCATAGCAACTCATCAAGGTCCGACAGGACGAATGATGGCATTAGCAGCCGTATCCAAAAGGCTGTCATGGCTGGGGGGGATGTTGCTGACGCCAGTCTTTAAAGCCGTCGAAGACATGACTGCAATGCTAAACTCCGACACAACAATCTGAGCAACGGCACTCGTTATCATCACCACAAATACGGCAGAGAACGGCTTTAAGAAGTGTAAAAACATCAATAAAAGTCCCACCCCTACGAGTCTGCCCAAGTTGATGGATATTTCCCTGGATAAGACATATCCGCCTCTGTTAGCTTCGGCATTCTCGTCCTCGTCCATCACATCAAGGGCCACAGTAGAAAGGGGAACAAAAAGCCCTGGGTAGGTAAGACCACTTAGCAGACCAAATAAAATAATCTCTAACAGACTGTGCGATATCAATAAAATCAAAGTCGCTGCCACCACTCCGATAGCGCCGATTCTCATACCTATTTTTCTCCAAACAGGCTTAATCCTACCGGCCACCATAGAGGCCGTTGCCGTTGCAATAGATATCACAGATGCAATAAGTCCCTGATCGCCTGCGTTGTGAGTTGCCAATACCACGAGCACTATGATCCCTAGACTCTGGGCAACCTGGTTCATGCTCCTGAGCGCCAAAGCAACCGACATCAACATCCAATTCTTACTCTCGAGCGGCAAAAGTATCGACTTTATTATCGACACATCGCCCATGGATGCCGTAGTGCTTAGTTTTCGTGCTGAATAAAAAGCCACAACCAGCAAGGCAAAGGCAATCATAAATACGACTTTAAAACCGAGAGAGCCATGAATATGACTTATGAGCTCACCTGAGAAAAATGGCATTACCACGTTGGCCCCACTCATGATGGCAAAATTTAATCCGTAATAATGATTGCGCTCAGAAGGTTCCACCACGTCATAGGCTAAGGTGTTATTACCGAACCAATAAATACCGATAGCCACCCCATTGAAGAGTCCCAAGAAAAATGCCAGTCCGCTTACCCCGTGACCAAGGAGCGTCAGCGTGGCATAAAACAAAGCTGACAGAACTATACCGAATCTAAAAAGAGTTTTGGGTGAAGTTTTTCTGGTCAATTTAACCAGTAAAACCGACACTAGGATCAGACCCAGATATTGTCCGATCCCATAAAGTGCCATTTTGCTTATACTGCCACTTGCTATGTAAAAAAATAGGGACACAAAAATATTGGAGGTGGCAAAACCGGCAATGGTAAAACCGCCGCTCCAAAGAACCTCCCGGGCCATAAGGGTTAATTTGTGCTTTGATGATTTCATATTTTTACGTAGTGGTAAATCGTTTCAGAAAATATCCCCATACTCATAATACGGACTTTGCTTATCCAAATGATCCCTATTGAACTTGATATCTACATAAATGATATAAAAACTTTTCTCTACTATTTTCAATTTTAGTTATCCTGATTACTTTCCAAATAGAAATTTCTCAATGAAAATGAGCGCGTTGGAAAAAGCGTTATGAGGATTTTGTGTTGCCGGCAACCGTAGAGGTCTTTTCCATACCTATCTAAGAACGGGGGTATCAAAGACATGGGGAAAGATTTTGGAAAACCCAAAGTTAAAGCGCGAAGACAAGACGACAAAAAGGAGCTTTTCACCAGACGGTGACACGGCGGTAACGGCTGCCGCATAGGGCCCTCGTTGTGCAAAAAAACGAATAATTTTTGGCTTATCTACCTCTAAGTGAAGAAAACTTCCGCGCCATGCCACAACGCACAGGGTTTTATTGTCACCAAGTAAACTGGTTAAGTGCTTGGGGCGATATTTTTCCCCGTTACGTACATAGGTGAAATCAGCCAGGAATTCCCCGACACTGAGCGATCGAAGACCGGCGAAACGCGCTCTATCCCCGACAATCTCCCGACCGACAGGAATAGCAGGAAGACACGACGGCTGCGACAGAGAACTAAGGGCATCAGAAGACGGCGTACACCCGGCAAAGACAGCAGAGGAGACGCCCAGCACCAGTATGAAAAGCGTTCTCTTGATGAAATGATTCATGCTCTTCTTCATACTCTTTTTAGGCTCACTTTACACCTCAAAAACTGTCTGATTCGTCATAGGAATCATAAAAGTGCTTAAAATTTACACGTGTTGACTCGATATTGCAGCCTGGCTGTATCAATTCGACAGTGAGATCTTTACGAAGCACAATCTTTTACCATCTCTTCGATATCAGCAGACATATGCAAAGCCGGTCTGCTTTTACGAGTGTCCGCCAACTTTGTATTCCCTTTTTTGCTTTCCAGAAAACGCAAAATCAAGTAGTCTAACCATCCGAGAGGAATATATCCCCAAAAAGAGATAATCCTGTAGAGCAATACGGCAGCAACCGTGGTTGTCTCCGCACCCCCGAACGCCACTATAGCCACCGTCAGGCTTCCTTCCGTCACACCAAGTCCACCAGGGGTAATCGGTAGGTTCTGAGCAAGCTGACCGGCTCCGTAAGCGAGTAGCAAACCACGCCAAGGTATCGACGCCCCCACACTCAGAAAAGCCAAAGCCAGACAGGCACAGTCAAATAACCAGTTTCCGAACGCAAAAATAGCTTTATAGGCCAGCGACTCCCCTGTCAGGGGAATAGCGGTAATTCTTTGCTTTATTTTCTCAACGGCAACCGTCGGGTCTTTCCCGGGGCGCCTGCCTATGCGAAAAGACAACTTCAGCACATAAAGAATTAATTTAAAAACATATGTACGCTGCCAAAACAAAACAAAAAGTGTTGTTACGATCAGAAAAATAATCCCTATCACGTACAGTAAGTCATATGAGGAACTCTCTCCGTAAGCTATCAATGCTCCGGCGGCAGCCAGACACGCCAGAGCCATGGCAGTAAAAGCAAAAGTGGCAAAAAGCGTCCACCCGGCTATAATGTCATCCGCTCCTTTGCGTTTGTATTGGCGAAAAATATAAACAAAGGAAAAAGCCGGTCCGGCTGGAAGAGAACTGGATATCGTCAGAGCGGCAAAACTTACCATACTCATCCATAGGGGCGACACCTCGACGTTTGCCGACTTGAGTAAACGCAATTGTAAATACGAATAACTTACGACGGACATAATCTCCAGACAAATGGCAAGCAGTAAGTAAGCTATATTGGGATGTGAAAGATACTGAAAAGCTTCGGTGAGTTCCCCTTTATCTCCGTTCAGAGCCTGGAGCGCTAAAAATCCTATGGCTATACCGGCTAGCCATCTGGCAAAAGACCAAAAATATTTTCTGTGTGTCTCTTTCACCTATTTAACGCCACCAAACACAAGCCGTAGAAATTTCTCTATCTCATTAGCATAACGACAAGATAACAGGCTATTTTCACGGTGTCGTGTTGTCAAGAAAATAGCCTATGCCTACGATAGCCGCAGAGAGAAGCACCGCTTGCTACAAGGCGTACTCAACCCTTTTCAACCATGTCAGAAATCAAAACGTTTCAATGAGATCTTTTACGACTTCTTTGAATTTTTCTTCTGTCCTTGCTATCTCAAACTGAGCTGCTTTTTCTTTCCCCGAAGCGACAAGTTCTTCGCGTAGCTTTTTGTCTTCCAGTAAAATATGAACAGCCGCTGCCGTCTCATAAGGATCGTTGTTGCTAAGCACAACTCCGGCCTCTCCTATCGTCTCCGGCACAGCGGCCTGTCCGTAGGCGACGACTGGAATTTCATGATGCATGGCTTCAATGAGCGGCACACAGAAGCCCTCATGCTCAGACATAGACGCAAATACGTCACACCCTTTGTAGTAGGCCACAAGCTCTTCACTCGTAACACCGCCGGTAAAGGTAACAGAGTCACTGATGCCGATTTGATCTACAAATTGCACCAATGCGGCTTTGTAGAGAGGACCCATTTCTCTTCCCACTATATAAAGATGAGCTTGTGTGTCGTAGGCTTTCAGGTAACAATAAAATGCTTTGATCAGGTTATGTTGAGCTTTATGGGGAGCAAGCTGACCGACAAAAAGCCATTTTGTCCCCTCTTGCTCAGATAGAGCATTTAACAAACCGAGTCGCGGTGCGGCAGACAAATTGCCCGGATCAATCATAATGGGCAGTACGTCAACGTTTTTGAAACCGTTTTGCGTAAGTTCTTCGGCGTTGTAACCGGAATCGGCAACTGCTGCAAACGAGACTTTAGACAAAGGAAGCATCTGTGATCTGCCTAACACCGATTCGGCAGCCAGAGAAGGAAGCCACCTGGTAAAAAAATGAGAAGGGGCAATATTATGATAGTCGACTATTTTCTTACCCTTGGCTGCCATAAAGTAATTGGCCGCCCTGGAACCTATGGAATACTGGTAAATTAAAAGTCTTTTTTCGTCATTGAACTTTTCCAGTTCCGGCAGTTCCTGAACTCTTGTTTCGCATCCTGGGCCGATGACATCTACGTATATTTCGGATTCAAAACCCATTTCATGCAATACGCGCTGTATGGTAAAAGTGTGGTTGCTGACGGCGTCTTTTTCCACTATTGAAGGAATGACCTGATCTATCCTGGTGGGAGTATTCATAAATTATTTATCCTCTACTACAAAAGTGCGTTTCCGAGAAACCCGTAAGTGGCAATTTGACATCGCAGGTTGCCCATAAGTCAAACCGGAAGTTTGGCTTTGATGCGTTTGATAACCGTTATCAAACCACGAGGCAGATATTTCTTTGCCGCAACGCGCAGACCTATTGACTTATCGAAAATCTTTTGAGATATAAGAACTGTTTCCTTTGCCTGTTCGAAGACATCGTCTATATAGTATAGATTTGTTTTCGGCAATTTCTCTTTTGCTATATGGTCTGCCTCTGCCGTAATTTTTCGGCGCAAATCTTCCATGTCGACTTTACCGTGCTTGGAATCGACCTTAGTTTTCTCGTTCATCACCAACCCCCAGTCTACTGTACAGACTCCAGAAACTGAAAGCCGTTCGCATCGGATATTTTGACGGCCAAAGGCATGGCAATAGTGCCGGTATCTCGACCTGGGTTCATGACCTCAAAATATGCTCTTTGTTCGGAAAGATCCAATACCACACCGCCGGAATCCCTGATATCGATATTGATTCCAAATCTACCATCCAGAAGAGGTATTTCTGAAAAATAAAAACTTATTATTTTTTTCCCCTGTGGGAGCAACAACCCCGTACGAGACGTCCCGGCATCGGAGGTAAATAACATTCCTCCTGTGTCGTCCAGTACACTCACATTACAGGACGCTCCCTCAATTGTTTCTTTGACGTCAACTTCAACCTTTACTTCTAGTGGCTCCCCCGTTATGACGTAGGGTCTGTCGTTCTTGCCGGGATACTCAAAGACTATGTCTTCAATCTGGACTGTTCTGTTGGCCACGCTAAAGATAGAGGAGGAAACTCCGTCCGTCACCGTCTCCCCTACGTCCGTGGGTAAGGCAAAACCGGAATCCACCAACTTGTCACGAAATGCCCTGATGGCTTCCCCTGGTGGGGCATAAGTTATCAGTTCTCCGCGATCGATTACCATAACTTCGTCACATGTTTGGCGCATCATATCCGGAGAGTGTGAAACCACCACTATGGTTTTGCCGTCGCGTTGAAATTGCTGAACTTTGTCCATACATTTTCTCTGAAAGCGTTCGTCACCGACGGCAAGTACTTCATCCACCAGTAAAACGTCCGGATCCACGTTCACCGCCACAGCAAAACCGAGGCGCACATACATTCCGGAGGAGTAGTATTTGACTTGGTTGTCGATGAATTTTTCCAGTTCTGCAAAAGCAACTATTTCGTCAAAACGTTCGTCGATCTCTTTTTTGCTAAAACCGAGTAAAGATGCATTGAGATAAACGTTATCCCTCCCGGAGAGTTCCGGTTGAAAACCGGCTCCAAGCTCCAACATCGCAGCCAATTGCCCCCTGACTAGGACGTCGCCGCTCGTAGGCTGTAAAATTCCGGCTAGGCATTTTAGCAATGTGGACTTACCCGATCCATTCCTCCCCAAAATGCCTATCGTCTTGCCGGCAGGGATATCCGCCGTTACGTCTTTTAGAGCCCAGAACTCTTCATATGGCACATGACCGGCGTGTATGACTCTTTCTTTTAGGGAAGTGTACTTTTCATGGTAGAGGCGGAAACGCTTGGAAACCCCTCTGATTTCAATGGCGGAAGTCATTTCTTACAGCTCCTCGGCAAAATTACCCTCTACGTTTCCAAAATACTTTACGGCTCCCAAAAATATGGCTATACCGACAAAAAACATTATTGCTAACAACTCTAACAGGAAATGATAAGGATAAGTTGCCAGTACAATACTGGTTGTGCGCGTATTGTGATATGTCAGATGGCCTGCTACGACTTTTGCCACGGGAGTCAGTGTGGTATAAGTGACATGTCCGTAAAGTGCCCTTTGAAAAGAAAGTATGATGGAAGTAATCGGGTCAGCCAAGTAAACGGCAGAAAGCCATTTGATACTAGGGTGACGCAAGAACAGGTCGTAGACGGTATTATAGCTGTAGATAATCGGTACACCCCAAAACCACGCCTGCAATAACACCTGAATGAGGTGTTCGACGTCTCGTAAAGAGACATTCAGGGCTGAAAGAAAAATTCCTACTCCGGAAGCCACGATTACCAAATCGATCAATCCGAACAGCACTAAGGGAAGGTACGACCAGGCAGGGGCGAACTGAAAACCTGCCAAAAACAAAATCAGTACCAATGACTGAAGGAAAAAGAAGAACAGAGCAGTTCCCACCTGTGCCAGTGGCAGTACTTCTCTTGGGAAAGCCACTTTTTTGACAATACCGGCCGCTCCTACCACAGAGGAGGCACAACCCTGTAGAGCTGCAGAAAAAAAGTTCCAGACAATCAGGCCGGAAAAGAGAAACAGGGCAAAATCCGGAATCGCACTCTTGAGGAAGTATTTAAATACCACATAGTAGACACCCAAGACAATGGCCGGATTGAGCATCGACCACAAGAACCCCAAAACGGATCCCTTGTATTTTACCTTCAATTCTTTTCTGATCAAAAACAGGAGAAGTTCTCTGGCCTGCCAGATATTTAATATACGGGCTCTGAGTGTGGTCTTGGCAGAAACTATTTTTGCCGGCAATTCTTTCCCGGAGTCGGTATTGATCAATTTTTCAGCAGTCAACATATATAATTTTACACAACCTATCCTAAGCCGTCTTGTGATTACTTTATCTTAGTAGAGTCTTATGAAGACAGTCTGATTTTAGTCATCAGTATGTGTTCAAAAAGACTCTAAATACACCGCATACAACTTAGCACCAACATATTGTCGTTTCTATTCGGTATACAAATTGGGCGCATTTATCATACTACACTTTGCCAAGCAGAAGATTAAGGAGAAAACTCTGTGACAAAAAATATATTTACCGGAAAAATACCCTGACTGACAGCGTGGAAAAGAGTAATTTATTCAAGAGAGTCTTTT
The DNA here is from genome assembly GCA_021829645.1 of Actinomycetes bacterium. Taxonomy (GTDB): domain Bacteria; phylum Actinomycetota; class Acidimicrobiia; order Acidimicrobiales; family Bog-793; genus JAJZMK01. The sequence goes on from JAKBPI010000009.1 coordinate 20,817, forward strand.
GCCAAAATTTGGCACCTAAACCAGACAGGTAGAGTCATTCAATGGCAGCCGATGCATCAAAACTAACCCTGAGAGCCAGAATAAGAGCGTTGGTCTCCTTACCGGGAAGAGTTATCTACCTCGAAGAAAAGTCCGTCAATCTCAACGACCGCTTGGAACCCATAGAAGGCAGGGTGCTGTCTTATCTGGATAAAGTGCGTGAAGAATTGGCTGAGATGCGAGTCTTAGTTCTCTCTCAAATCGAACAAGACACGGAAACTTACGCTCTTCTGGGCTCCATCCTGCAAGACTTAAAAGATCGCGTAGAGAACTTAGAGCGACTGGGCGAGACCGTCGGTAACGAAATCACCAAAACATCACCTTCCAAAGCACAACAGCAGGACTAATCCAAAGCCATTTATGACTGCCCTGTCCCTCCCCACTCAAAACATAGCCCTTGGCGGACCGGTCATCATAGACATAGGAGCGATACAGGGCACTTCCGCTCGCGGTCGCGGTATCGGCAAATACATTCTGAATTTTTGTCTGGCTCTGGAAAAAGAAGCCCCGGAGTTGGTTGCCAATTATCTCTTAGACCCAGACTTACCCCCACCGGGCAACTTGGCGGGACTCGTAGAGTCGGGGAAAGTAATCTATACACCCAAGAAACTCCGATTCGCCCCAGAAGCCCGAGTGTTTTGCTGCATGTGGCCTCTGGATCAAGATCGATCCCTCAAAAAAATCATGCCGCCGGCCGTCAAACAAAGCAACCTAACCGCTGCTGTCTTGGTCTACGACATGATCATGGCCTTAGAAAAAGAGTATGCCCCCCAAAATCCAACGGACAAAGCGAGGTTTGCTTCCAGACTGGAGGTCATTCGCTCCGCTGACCTCATATTTACGATTTCAGAAAAAACAAAGGCTGACGTTGTCAACTACTTCGATATTCAGACCCATAAAGTAATAAATATAGGAGCGGCGGCCGACAGACAATTTGTCCCGGTTACTTCCAAAGATGTCTTCGAAGAAAAAATGCATTTATTGACAGCCAAAATTCCCGGTCTTCGTTCAAAATATATACTTTGTCCGACGGGAAGCCATCCTCGAAAAAATAACGAAAGACTAATCCAAGCTTTTCTTTCCATAGACAAAAAAATACGCTTGGATACACAGCTGGTGTTTTCGGGAGATCTCCCGGAATCCATGGCCAATCACTTTAAGTATATGGCTTCATTTTCCAAAGACGTTTCCGATATCCTAACCACCGGTCAACTCCCTCAAGACCTCTTTTTAGCGTTGTACCAATGTGCCTCTTTTGCGGTATTCCCTTCCCTGTCCGAAGGATTTGGGCTTCCTATAGCCGAAGCTTTGGCTTGCGGAAAGGAAGTATTGGCCTCAGATATTGCTCCCTTTGACGAACTCCTGAATAAAGAAATGTTATTTAACCCTCTCAGCATCGAAGACATCCGGGCCCGCCTGGCAAGAGAACTGCAGATAAGAGCTGAAACCGATATTTATGAAATCGGCCAAAGGGAATTACCGCACAGAACGACATCCTGGGAAGAGGTAGGCAGAAAAGCAGTAGGCTCTATTCATACTGCGCTTAGTTCACCTAGGCGGAGAATTGAGAAAAAGAAAAAGCGCCTGGGCATCATGAGCCCGCTGCCACCGGCGGCTTCCGGAGTGGCTGCATATACTTATCGCCTAATTGAAGAACTCATTGGTCTGGGATATTTTTCCATAACGGCTTTTGCCGACGGCCCTTTTCCCGGTGGCAACAGAAATCGAATACCGGCATATACACCAGATGACACGGCGTATTATCGGTCTTATTCTCTCCCGGTAACAGAGGGACTACTTGGTGGTTTTGATCAAGTACTTTACTGTTTTGGCAATAGTCATCACCACCTGGGAGCCCTTAGTTGTCTGCCCAAAAGACCCGGGGTAGTACTGGCTCATGACGTCAGACTGACCAATCTATATCGCCATTATCACGGACGCCCGGGCACGGCTCAAACAGGCCTTAGTAAAGACATTGAGAAAATCTACGGTATTGCCCTAGAAGAAAGTCTGTGTAAAGACAATGAGCTTTCCCCTTATGCCATCGATACCTACTCCTTGTTACTCGCCCGCCGTGTTATAACACTTTCCGATCTCTATCTGGTACATTCCTACTCAGCCAAAAATTTAGCTCTCATGGATGCCTTGCCTCAAAGTGAAGACAAAATTTCCGTTATCCCATTTGCGGTGGAAAAAAATACCGGATTTGACGAGAACTCAAGTCCGGAAAGCGAGTCAGATATTTCCCTATGGCTCAGAAAAGTACGTACACGACACCTGATAGCTCACTTTGGCATCGTCGACCCGATCAAAAATCCAAAACTCATCCTAGAAGCTTATCGTCAATTGCACCTGACAAGAGATGATACAGTACTGGCATTCGTTGGACCAATAGATAAATCTTTGGCTAAAGAATTGACAACTCTGGCAGATAACTTAGGAATAAGCGACGAAGTAAAGTTTACCGGTAAAGTGTCGGATGCCGATTTCAACAGGATATTGGAACAAAGCTGCCTGGCACTACAACCCCGAAGTGACTTCAATGGCGAAGCTTCAGCGGCTGTAGCCAACACCTTGGCCTCCGGCATCCCGACCATAGCAACCGATACGGGTTGGATGAGGGATCTCCCAGATGACGCTGTCGTCAAAATGCCCGCCGGTATTTCCGCTTCAGAACTCTCAAAATTGCTGCTTGAACTGTTACAAGACACTAAAAGGCGCAAAACTTTATCCGACAGCGCAATTGCCTATGCTGCCAAGTACAGTTTCAGCTACGTTGCCCAAGTCTTATCAGAAATACTTCTGACAACTTGTTAGTGTGAAAACCGAACTAGGCCTATCACGATGACCGGGTTGTTTTTCCGGCTTTTTGAAGCAGAGTCTTCACCCGATTATAGATATACCAGGAGGTTTGCCAAGAACTTTTCAACCTTGCAACGGGTGCTTTGGTCCCATTGCTGTTTTGACTAACCGGCGCAAACAAATCATTGGCTGCTACGGCCATTTTTCTGGCTCTATTCGCACGCAAATGCAATAGATAAGATACCTGATCATACGATAAGGAAGCTATCAAATCTTCGTCGTATGCCCGAGAGGAAAGCATACCGGCATCAAAAGCCGAGTCCGCAAAACTCTCTGCTATAAAAACTTTTTCCCTGTCGATATAAGGAAGTTCTCCCACTTGTGCCAGGTCGTCGTTATTTCGTACAATCACGAAATCAAAAGAGGTCCAAAAATTCCGTGCCGTTCTTCCCCCAATACCTCCCGGTACCTGTATGGGCGTATCACACATTAAAACTTTCACCGGGAAAGCTTTCAGCAACACAGCGACCGTATTCAGCATGAGCGCGCGCGGTATTTTTTTGAGAGTAGGTGCAAACGGTAACCCTGGTTCAAGAGAGAGAATGAGCGCTTTTGGTTTTTTTGCTTCCATGGCCAAATGCGACAAGAACCTGATACCGCCGGGAACAGTCTTATCGGCGGCACTTCTTCGATCGGGTGAGATAATCCTTACATGCTTGGCTTTCATGGCCAACTCCGCGCCAAGAAGACCGAGGTAAAGCCCGAATGTAGCTCCTGCCGGAGCTGTCGTACCAACGAGTAAAAAATCTTCGTGTAAACCGGCAAGCAGATTCACCGTCTGATTCTCCACTGCCAAATTGTTATCTTTTATTGCATCAGTGTTTTCCATACCGGCCCCTTTATGCCCCGTATGCCAATTGATTGACGTTAGATAAGTTTCGCAACGAGTCTTCCATTTTATCGACAACTTTGTCCCAAGTGTAATTGGACAAAACGTAAGATCTTCCGTTTTCCCCCATTTGCGCCGCCAGTGCTTTATTGGAACTTATGAGTTGTAGGCACTCTGTCAACTCATAATTGTCGGCATAAGTCATGCCGCCTTTAGAGCGTTCACAATGCCACGTTGCGACTTCACCTCCCGAATAAGCAATCACGGGGGTTTTGGCCAACCAAGCCTCCATGATTGTCCTGGAAAAGCTCTCGTTGGTACTCGGCTGGGCCAGAGCAGAGGCAGCGGCAAAAGCGTCCGGAAGCTCTTTGGCATCTAAATACCCCAGATCTATGACATGATTTTTTAGGCTGTCCGGTATGTTGACACTACCTACGCCAATGGTAACAAGATCCATCTTGAATCTTTGCGTTGCCAGCGCTGCGGCAAAGGACTTGAGAAGGCTGTTCCAGCCTTTACCTTCTTCTCGTCGCCCCACATATAGCAAAAAGGGATTTTTCAATCCGTGTTTTTCCACAAATTGAGAGGGGTTATATGAATCAGGCATCGCAACGGCGGCTCCCGTTACTTCATGCAGAGGAGACATCTCGGGGGCTACCCTATGACAGAGTTGATGTTCCGGCTCGGACAAAAACCAAAGGAGGGCTGCTTCGCTCAACGTCTTTTTGACAATTCCCAATCTGGCATACGGTTCATCATGCAGACAGGGCATAATGACGGATTTTTCTCCGACTACTCCGGCACAAGCCAAAGTCGACCAAAAGAGATAGGGAGAAAATACGACGGTATCATAACGCTTGTGTTGAGAGAGAAGGTAGAGGTAGAGTCCTGGGGCTCTGAATCTTTCATTCAGCCAAATATCTTCTTCTGTCGCAGTCAAAGCTTCCCCCGCCGAAAGCCTCGTTTCTATTCTGGCCACGGCCAGACGTCTCTTTTTCGTAACGGTCTTAAACCTTCTCACCGCCAGATCGACGTCGGTAAAGACTTCTTCAGGGAATTCGTTTGCCCAACTAAAATGACTCTTGGCGCACGTTGTTAAAATTTCGACCTTATGTCCGCGTTGTGCTAAACCGTGTGCGGCTTCAGCCATAACGGCTTCTGAACCCCCTACCACATCCCGCCCGTAACGGGGGGTGACAAAGGCCAGACTTAAAGACTTTTTATTTTCCCGCACAGCGTTTCCTCCTAATAGCCTTATAACGTTTCTAGCCGAAATCCCATTGCCTTACATAATAGACTGGCAATTAATATTATGTATATTCAAATCGCAAACATGGGTGGACAGGCTTGACGTTTTATCGCAAACACAGCTCTCAAAATACTCGAATCACAAAATCCATACTCTTTGTCATAATGCTGGTTGCCTTCTCTTCACTTTTGCTGTCTTCCCACGACAAAGTATACGCTTCATCGCGCCAATCACTGCAAACTTTTCCTTCTCCCACCTGGACAGACACCGTGGGAGCAGAGGCGCTCAGTTCTCCCACCATAGCTGTCATAGACAATGTTCAGGTGCTGGTTTTTGGATCGGAAAGCGGCTATATTTACGTGCTGAACGCCGCCACTGGTCAAAACATGCCCGGTTGGCCGGAACCGGTAGAAATAGCGCAGGGCCAGCCTACCGCCATCGAGTCCAGCCCCACCGTTGCTTACCTGAACGGCAAAAACTCCCCGCCAAGCATCATCGTGGGTGCCGGTTCCACTTACGTCGCTGACCAGCAAGGGGGGCTAGAAGTCTTCAATGCCAACGGCACCGTAAAGTTTATCTTTCACACCTTGGATATCTTCAACGAATGGACTAACGCTCCCTACCCGTCCGGCTACGATCAGGCTGTTTTTGCCACACCGGCGGTCGGAGACGTACAGGGCAACGGACAACAGGACATAGTTTTTGGCTCTTGGGATCACCGCATCTACGCTCTATCACCAAACGGAAAATTACTGCCCGGGTTCCCTATTGACAACCAGGACACCATTTGGTCATCGGTTGCCCTCTATCATGTACATGGACCAAAAAGAGCGGACGACATCTTTTTAGGGGGAGATTCTACCGGACGCCGCGGCTGCTATGGCGGATGGATTATGGACTACGCTTTCACCGGTGGTTACGAACACAGGATGTGGGAACACTGCGAAAATCAGACCGTCTGGTCCAGTCCGGCAGTCGGAATTATCAACGGCACGGGACAGCCGGCCGTAGTAGTGGGAACCGGATTCGGAGAACCGCCCCCTTATAAATCAGACAGCTATAAACTTTTCGCGTTTTACGCCAAAAACGGCAGACCTGTTCCCGGCTGGCCCGTCAACACAGCCGGTCCAAGTTTTGGCTCGCCGGCAATAGGTTATCTGAGCGGCAGCAATACCCCGGCAGTGGTGGATACCTCTTGGTGTATGGCCTGTAGCGGCGCGGGTTACCCCAATCAAGGGGCATCAAAAGTATACGCATGGAGCGGCAACGGTCACCTCATCTGGTCTCAAACTCTTTTGGGAGGTAACGACTTTTCCTCCCCCATTCTCGTCAACTTGACAGGATCGGGGGAAAACGACGTACTGGTGGGGTCCTCCGCAGGACTCTATCCGCTCTCGGGCGCAACCGGCAGCTTTTTATTCGGAACCTCCATGCAATCGGCAATCAATAACTGCTCGCTGCAAAGCACACCGCTGGTTGCCTATCTTTCACCTAAACTGAGTGGGTCCGGCACCGAAACGCCCACGGGCAACTCCGGCAAAAACATCGAGAGTTTCGGTTGGCACGTGTTTGAAACCTGTGGCGGGCCAAAAGAGGTTTCCCCTTCGGGTAAAGTATTTTCCTATCCCTTGCCCGACACACCCTCGGTAGCACCAGCTTGGCCGATGTGGAGACAAAATCAAAACCACACGGGTGTGGCAGCTTCAACGCTGCATCGGTAAAAAATTCTCAGTTACTGACAGATTAAGAGTTCAAGGCTACCGAGTGCTCAATGACTTTGTCAATAAAGCCATACTCTAAAGCTTCCTGAGCAGTAAACCACCTGTCTCTGTCAGAATCCGCTTCGATGCGCTCCACCGGCTGACCGGTATGGAAAGCAATCCGTTCTGCCATCATTTTTTTGAGATAAATAATTTGCTCGGCTTGAATGGCGATATCGGCGGCTTGACCTTGCATCTGACCAGAGGGCTGATGCATCAGGATTCGTGAGTGTGGTAAAGCATAACGTTTCCCTTTCGCTCCGGCACAGAGCAGGAATTGACCCATGGAAGCAGCCATACCCAAACAAACCGTCGAAACGTCACATTTGATGTATTGCATTGTGTCATAAATGGCTAAGCCATCCGTCACAGAACCTCCGGGGGAATTGATATAAAGAGAAATATCCCGTTCGTTGTCTTCGGCATCCAGCAGTATCAACTGCGCGCACACCATATTCGCAGACGTTTCATCAACCTGTGTCCCCAGAAAAACTATTCTCTCTTTCAAAAGACGCTGATAAACATCGCCTGTCATAGGGGAAGATTCCTGGCCTCTGGCCGCTACGGGCATTGAGGAGTTCTCCAAAATTTCACGTGCTGCTTTTGTATTTCTCACATTCGCCATATGGAGAAGGTTAGCCAAAATATCGCGGCTTCGGTTCGTTTTTTAACGAAAAGATCGGGAGGTGCCAAAATAGAAGCTTTCTGCTGCCTTTGCAGAAAAAATATTTAGTCGCATAATTGCTTATCTTAGTTATGATCCTGTTGTAACCTCTGATAACATTACATGCGAGCGGGCGTGGCGAAATTGGCAGACGCGCTGGGTTTAGGTCCCAGTCCTACGGGGTGGAGGTTCGAGTCCTCTCGCCCGCACGTCACAACATGGGAACATTAGAGGTATGCTATTTATAAAGTACCTGGTTTCTGGCAGTGTACAGACGCTTTTTTCAACATCCGACTCAACTAAGGAATGTATCTTTTTTGCAGATGTAATATCTTTTTGATATGCATTTTGACGTTTTATAACGTATGGAACTAAAATAAGGAAAGAGAACGAAAACCTTCAAAAGATACAGTCGTAATTTAAAGATAAGAACATAAAAGCGAAACAGTCTGTTTATGATCGGAATGTATGATTCCCAACAAATAGATTACTTACATACAAACCAAAAGGATAAAATGACACAAGACGTACAGGAACAGGATAAAAACCGCTTAACAGCGGCAACCATAGCGTACTTTTCCATGGAAATCGCCCTCAGCGATGCACTTCCCACCTACAGCGGAGGACTGGGGGTATTGGCCGGTGACTTTCTGCGCTCGGCTGCCGACCTTGGCTTACCGTTCATAGGCATGACTCTGCTCTATAGAGACGGCTACTTCCTGCAGCATGTCGACGAAAGCGGCAAACAGACAGAACGCCCGGTACAATGGTCACCGGAATCGCTTTTGGAGCGCATCAATCAGACTATTGAAATAGAAATTGGCTCTAGGGTCATATCTGTTGGGGTATGGCGGTATGTTATCACCGGCGAAACTGGTCATAAAGTTCCTGTTTATTTTTTGGATACCTCAGTTATCGGAAATCATCCGGATGATCAAGAAATCACCGATCAGCTTTACGGCGGAGACCAGCGACACAGATTACGCCAAGAAGCCGTACTTGGGCTGGCGGGATCTACAATGCTGCCTTTTTTGGGACATGACAACATAGCCGTCTACCATATGAACGAAGGCCATTCCTCTTTTCTCACACTCAACCTTTTGGAAAAAGAAATCGCCAAACGACCCAGCCACAACCACGAAACACAGCAGGATCCGGACGACTACAGGCCAGCCAGAGCAGAAATTGCTTCTGTGCGCTCCAAATGCGTATTCACTACACATACCCCGGTACCGGCAGGTCATGACAAATTTCCACGCTATCTCATCAGGGAAGAATTGGGAGAAAACACGGAAAAACGTTTGGAACAGTTGGGCCTGCTGCCGGGAGACGAACTCAACATGACTGTCCTGGGAATGTCACTGTCTCACTATATAAACGCAGTCTCCCTGGAACATAAAAACGTCACAAAAAGTATGTTTCCGGATACAGCGGTCACCTCCGTCACCAATGGAGTACACGCCACGCAGTGGACGGCGGTCAGTACGGCCAAACTCTTTGACCGCTACATACAGGGTTGGAGACAGGAAAATTCCCTTTTGCGTTATGCGGCTGCCATACCTCTTGAGGAATTGGAACTCTCTCACGAACAGGCAAAAAGGGCTCTTCTGCAAGTAGTTCTGGAACTGACGGGCAAAACACTGGATCCCGAAGCACTGACAATAGGGCTGGCCAGAAGGGCGACCCCTTATAAACAGACCGACCTAATTTTTAAAGACACCAAGCGGCTTGCGGAGATTTCCGAAAAAGCAGGCAAAATCCAAATAGTGTGCTCCAGTAAAGCGCATCCGGCCGACGCACCCGGGAAAGCTCTTATAGAGAGAATTTTTGCGGCATCAAAAGAACTCTCTCCGCATGTGGAAGTGGTGTTTTTGCCAAACTACAACTTAAGTTTGGGTGTTTTGCTGAGTGCCGGTACTGATCTGTGGCTCAACAACCCCACGAAGCCATACGAAGCTTCCGGAACGAGCGGCATGAAAGCTGCCCTGAACGGCGTCCCCAGTCTGTCCACACTGGATGGCTGGTGGATAGAAGGCTGTATCGAAAATATGACCGGTTGGGCCATAGGCGGAAGAGAGTACAGCACGACAGAAGAAGACGCTGAAGCCCTCTACGACAAGCTCGAATCCGTAGTAGCGCCTCTCTATACTTACGAAAAAAATAAATACTTAGAAATTATGCGCTCCACCATCGCCGTCAACGGCTCTTGGTTTACCGCGGCACGCATGGTACGGGAATACTCGATAAATGCCTATAAACTAGTGGAAAGACGTCGGGCGCCCATAGATCACGGACATAACCACCTTATCGAAAGGCGCTTGCAAAGATAGTTTTCCTTAGCCGGTCGTGGTCGTGACGCTTGAGGCAAATTGCTGCAAAGAGGAGACGACTTGAGCGGCATCGACAATTACCGTAGCGTAACCGGAATGGGCGTATCTTACCAATCTACTCGTAGGGATATAGCGATGAAGGATCTCTGAGTCATGGGGCGGGAATACCGAGTCACTGTCCCCCACCTCTATCAAAGTCGCCACGTCGATTAGATGTAGCCTGTCATACGTAAAATTATCCGAAGAGGCTTGTTCTGCCAGAGAGCTCCACACATTGAGACCGGATGTCTGTAAAGCATCCGGGGCATAATCCAACAAAGAACTGAGATAAGTGGCTTTGGCAGAGGTCTGACCGTATGTAAACCAAGAGTTCATATGCCCCGCTAGATACTGCCTATAAATACCCCCTTTACCTCCGCTGCCGCTATCGATGAGTACTAGTCCGCCAAGGAGACCGGGGTGTGTTTCGGCTACTCTAAGTGATATGGAACCCCCCAAACCCCAACCAAGCAAAAGCGGGTTCTGCAAATTGAGAGCCGATATAAAACCGGCCACATCGTCAGAAACGTTTGTCAGATTCAACTTTTGGTTAGGCAAAGGAGAATACCCCGTACCGGGTAAATCAAAAATAATGACGTGAAAGTTTTGCTCCAGCGAGAGCAGCAGACTCGGAGGCCAAGTCGTCATGGTGGAGTCCTGCCCTCCGAGAAGTACTATCGGTTGACCCTGGCCAAAGCTTCTGTAACCAACGGTAATCAATTTAGAAGCCGGCAAACCCAACGGAGGATTGGGGGCAAGACCGGTCTGTTTTGCCAAAAGAGGAGGAAACTGTATCCGATTAACCGGTCCCAAGCTTTGGACAGGTCCCCACGGATAAGTGCCGGCCAAAGTGGTTGAAAAAGCCCGGTAGGGGGGCTCGGTCGTTGTAGTGGGCAGACCATAAATTAAAGTAGTCCCGGTGATCGCCGGCAAACCGGACTTTGTCACAGAGACACCTTTCGGAGTGGAACTTGTTGCAGATCCCCCGGCCGGTGAGCGTGGAGAGTCTGTAATACCTGCGCCCTGTAAGGAAGTGCTGTTTTTACCCGACACCCCCGCGGTCGATGTAGGGATTATTTTGGGCAATGCAGCGTTGTTAGACGCACAAGACGTCAAAATAAGTCCCGCTACAACCATAAAAATTAAAAAGTACCTAAACAACTTCATACGCTTCCAGTCGAATATAAAAAGCATTACAGGCTAATTGCTCATAATTTTTTGCCAATATCAACTTACTTCGAAAACCGACAAAACGCGGTCTGTTTATTCTAATCGGACTGACGCAGATGTACAATATCGGCAGCGTCAACTGTTATCGTTTGCCCCTCGGTCGTGACGACCAGACGCCCGCTTTCGTCTATGTCCATGGCCCGACCGTATAGCGTTTTGTCACGAAAAATAACTTTGATATTTTTACCCAAAGTAACACATCTGGACCTGTATTCCCGTGTAATCGACTCAGCCGTGGTATGAAAAGCCGTATCTGTCCTATGACCACTTTCCTCAGGTACGGTGCCGCCGGAGTCTTTTATGCCGTCAACTTTATCAGACACCAAAGAGGATACGAGTTGTGCGTATCTCGTTTGTATATTTCGCAATATGGCTTCGAGTAAGGCGTTCTTGTCGGGAGATCTTCCTGTAATTTCTGCCAGTGTGGTAGGCGGAAGGGCAATTGCTTTTTCTTCTTCGATCTGAAAATCCTTTGGCCAAGCGCAATTGATGCCAAACCCAACCACCAGAACAGGATGCATGCCGCCATCTGAGTTTGCCGAATTGATCATTTCAGAAAGCATGCCTCCCAACTTCTTATCACGATAAACGATGTCGTTGGGCCACTTGATACCGCATCTAACGTCGCTCACTTTTTCCGATGCATCCAGTATCGCCAAAGCAGTCATAGCGGGAATGAGGTGGATCTGTCGCATCGGAATCTCCGGTCTGAAAAGTACCGAGGCAAGCAGGCCTCCCAGAGGAGGTGATTCCCAAGTTCTCTTAGCCCTACCCCTTCCTGATGTCTGGTAGTCAGCCACGCAAACCGTACCTTCCGGAGCACCACGCAATGCCTCTGAAGCCAAAAATCTATTGGTCGAATCTATGGTTTCAAATCTGATTACATTACCGGTGAAGTCCATCAATCTTTTACAATACATATTCTTGAGGCTATAGTTTTGACTAAAGTAATAAAGACGCTGCCAAACGGTCAATTGGCTTTGCAAACGGCGTTTTGCCGGGAAAGGATCGCCTTGTTTTCCAAGGTTCTCATCGCCAACAGAGGTGAAATAGCAATAAGGATCGCGAGGGCCTGTCGAGAACTGAACATCAGATCTGCGGCCGTTTACAGTGAGGCCGATCTCGATTCGGCACACCTGCGCTTTGCCGACGAAGCCTATTCGCTTGGCGCCAAAGCGACAAAGGATACCTACCTCAATCCAGAAAAAATTGTAGAAGCGGCTCTAAAAGCAGGCGCTGAAGTAATTCATCCGGGCTACGGCTTTCTCTCAGAAAACCCAAGCCTGGGTCTTCTTGCCAAAGAAAATAACATCGCGCTCATCGCACCCAACCCGGAAACCATTGAATTGATGGGTTCCAAATTATCAGCTCGGTCAGTGGCCATGAAAGCAGGCATACCCGTGGTACCGGGTACCGACACGCCGGTGAGTTCACAGCACGACATCGTAGATTTCGGCAAGGAATACGGCTGGCCGGTTGCCATCAAAGCTTCATACGGCGGAGGAGGAAGAGGGCTTGTGGTGGTTTATACGCCGGAAGAGGCCGCTTCTGCCTTGGAGAGGGCAAAAAGGGAGGCTGCAGCCAGTTTTGGGCTTGACGAAGCCTACCTGGAGCGCTACTTAGAAAAACCCCGACACATCGAAGTACAGATTTTAGCTGATACCCATGGCAATACGGTGGCCGTAGGTGACAGAGATTGTTCTTTACAGCGCAGACACCAGAAGCTAATGGAAGAAGCGCCGATTCCTTTTATCTCAGAAGAAATCAGAGAGTCAATCCTCTCTGATGGAGAAAAATTGGCAAAGCAGGCAAACTACCTGGGTGCCGGCACGGTTGAAATGCTTTATGAAGACGAAAAACACTATTTTTTGGAAATGAATACCCGCATTCAAGTAGAACATCCGATAACTGAGATGGTTACCGGAATAGACTTGGTGCAGGCTCAAATCCGCATTGCGGCTGGTGAAAAACTCTGGTTTGACAGATACAGACATCGCGCAGAGCCACGAATACACCCGGCAATCAGGCAGTACGGTCATGCCATCGAAGCCAGAATAAACGCCGAAGATCCTTCCGGCGGTAAATTTACACCTTCACCGGGTTTGATCAAAAAAGCAGACTACCCCACGGGGCCTTTTGTACGAGTAGATGCCGGCTACTATCAAAACGATGTAATGCCCGGCCAGTTTGACAGTTTACTGGCAAAAGTATGCGCATGGGGATCCACTCGCGAAGAGGCCAGAATGCGCCTTTTGCGCGCTCTCGGAGAAATGCATATCAAAGGCATCCATACGACCAAAGAACTCTCAAAACTCCTCTTAGGTAACCAAGATTTTATTGACAATACCCACACCACCAAAACCGTAGAAAACTCCCTGGATTACACCCTGCTGGACACCGACACCACCGATCTGGAACCTATTGGCGAATCGGAAACCGACTCCATAAAAGATCTTTCCGTAGAAATGGACGGCAGAAAGTACGACGTAAAAATCCGTCTGGACAACGACCTTGCCAACCTTATTGCCGGCGGTGTCACTTCCCCGGCTACCAAGAAAAAATCAGTACACAAAAAAACCGATTCACTTCAAATTACACAGGGTGACGTTACGTCACCCATGCAAGGCACGGTTATTTCCCTCAATGTCTCGGAAGGAGAAACCGTTGCCAACGGACAACTTATCTGTATTATTGAGGCCATGAAGATGGAAAACCCGATTCATAGCCCGGTCGCCGGTAAAGTGACAAACATCTTTGTCGGAATGGGTGACAGCATTATTCAAGGAAGTCTGATAGCACAGATAGAACCGTAAACATTTGATCTTTTGCTTCCCAGGAAAGCAATCACAGGAAAGCGCATGCAAGAAGAAATAGATGTAGAAAAAGCCAAAAAAGCGGTTTCTGCCGTCATTGACGGATACAGCGACGAGTTGGAAGCGCTGTCGCACAAAATACACGACCTCAAAGAAGTGTCCTTCCAAGAAATACGCTCGGCAAAAGCTTGCATGGCTATTTTGGAAAAGTACGGCTTTACCATTACCTCGCCATTGGCAAACCTGGAAACCGCTTTTTGTGCCGAAACAGGTGAAGGCGAACTGGAGTTCGGAATATTTTGTGAATATGATGCATTACCGGAAATAGGTCACGCTTGCGGTCATAACATCATTGCTGCTTCCGCCATAGGAGCTGCTTTGAGTTTGGCAGACCTGACTGAGCAACTCGGTATCAAATTAAAAGTCTTTGGCACACCTGCCGAAGAAGGCGGCGGCGGAAAAATCATCTTGCTGGAAGCAGGCGTTTTTGACAGTCTTGCTGCCGCTATGATGATCCATCCTTGGCCGGTGGAGCTGATAGAAATGCCTTGTCTGGCAGTATCTCATATAGACGTACATTATTTTGGTCAGGCTGCACACGCTTCTGCTTTTCCGGAAAAAGGCAAAAATGCCGCCGATGCCCTGACGATAGCCCAAGTGGCCATAGGACTTCTGCGCCAACAGAGTCGCTCCCGTGACCAGGTGCATGGAATTGTTACAAACGGAGGCGCCGCTCCCAATATCATACCCGAACACACCGTCGCCAAATATTACATCCGCTCCGAAACCCTGGAAAGACTCGTTGAATGGCAGGCACAAATTATCAATTGCTTTTCAGCCGGGGCTTTAGCCACCGGATGTGAAATGAAGATCGAAGAACAGAGCCCGCCGTATTCAGAAATGAAATCGGACAGGGTCCTGACGACGCTATATCGTAAAAATGCTGAGGACTTGGGAAGATGTTTTGAATCAGAGCAAAACCAGCCGGCTGCTTCTACCGACATGGCTAATGTATCCCTCAAGATACCTGCCATACATCCGACCTTAGGGCTCGAGTGTGCCCCTGTGGTAAACCATCAGGCCGAATTCGCTGCCCAATGTATAACGCCATTGGCAGACAAAGCCATGTTGGACGGAGCAAAGGCTATGGCTCACACCGTCATTGACGCTTCCTTAATCTTTGAAACAAGACAATACCTGATTCAAAAGATACGCCAACGTTCATAAGTCATAGCCTTTTTGCTTTTATAGGTCAGGCCACGTGGGCATGCGGCATGCAGAGTTCGTCATATTCGGCAATGATGATTTCTTTGGCATCTTCACCGCAAGCCGGGCAATTGGGATCCCGACGGACCTTGAAGATTCTGCTCTCTTCAGTCAGGGCGTCATAAGCCAGTAATCTTCCCACAAGAGGTTCGCCTATTCCAAGTAGTAATTTAATTGCTTCAACAGCCTCCAGGGAACCTATCACGCCACAGAGCACGCCTAATACACCGGCCTCAGAACACGACGGTGCCAATTCTGCCGGCGGAGGTTCCGGCACCATACATCTGTAGCAGGGACCATTGTAAGGATCAAAAGATGTTACCTGCCCCTCAAATCTGAAAATAGAGCCGTGAACAACCTTTGTTTTGGTCAAAAGGGAAGCGTCGTTAACCAGATACCTGGTCGGAAAATTGTCTGTTCCGTCAACTATTAGGTCATACTCTGCAAAAATATCCAGGATATTGTCCTGCCCTAACCTGACAGGATAAGTAATGACGTTGACATCAGGATTCATGGACTGAATGGTTTGCTTTGCTGATTCTACTTTCTGCATACCTATTCTGTCCATATTGTGCAGTATCTGCCTTTGTAAATTGGAGGCATCCACTACGTCCATATCCACGATACCTATCGTACCAATACCAGCTGCGGCCAAATAAAGTGCCGCCGGAGAACCCAATCCTCCTGCTCCAAGTAAAAGAACTTTGGAATCCAGCAATTTTTGCTGGCCTTTTTCCCCTACCTCCGGCAACAAAAGGTGTCTTTGATAGCGATTGCGTTGATCTTGGGTTAGCGTCCTTGGTACGCGCCACGGCTTGTTCTCGTCTTTCCATCTGTTGAAACCGCCTGTCAGGGAAGAAACGTCTGTATAGCCCATCTCGGATAAGGTTTTGGCGGCAAAGGCAGAGCGTACGCCTCCGGCACAGTATACGATAATGGGAGTAGACTTATCCGGTATTGCATTTTCCACGTTCAATTCCAAAAATCCTCTGGGAATATGAATCGCATCCGTAAGCGTGCCCTGTTCGTACTCGTCAGCTTCCCGAACGTCCAGAAAAAGACTTTTCCCAAGTTTGGTAACGGCTTCCTGGGTCTGAATTTCTTTAATTTCTCGTCTTGTCGAAGTAAAAATTTCTCTAAAGCTGGGCAAAGTATATTTCCTTTCGATACCACCGTATGGTTTATATACAGATTACATTATTTCGGGAATCTAAATGCTACCAATTTAGTCAGCATTCATACATTCACAACAATCCAATCCAAAAAGTATTCCCGGAAACCAAAAAAATCACCTATCGACATCAGGGAGAAGCCGGCAACGTTGCGACTTGTCTTACTAGACTGGCATAATGGACATGAGCGACGTTATTCTCAATCGCCGTATGACACGTGACTTTTCACGGCGTAAAATCCCGTCAGAAATAGTCATGTCTGTCTGTAGACTTGCCCTGAGGGCACCGACAGCCGGCAATTGTCACGGGGTGGAATTGCTTACTATCGCAGACGACGACTTGCTGGCAACGTTCTGGAAAGCTACCTCAGACGAGCAATGGCTAGAAAAAAATACCGATAGCGGAGTAAGAAGAGCCCCTACGGTCATCGTACCCCTCTATTGCTCAGAAAGCTATACGCAGCGTTACGCCATGGATGACAAAGCGGGTTCCGCCCTTTACAAAAAACCAGCCGCAGATTGGAATGTCCCATTTTGGCTTACTGATACATCGTTTGCCACGATGACTCTTCTGCTGGCGGCACAAGATCACGGACTCGGGGCTTTGTTTTTTCAATTGCACCGGCCGGAAAGAGTCTTGCTGGATGCTTTCGGAATCCCACAGGAATACAAAACAATAGGTGCCATAGCCTTAGGTTATCCAGATGAAAAAAAGAATGTATCTCCCGGCACCACAAAAGGTCTTTCCGCTCCGAGTCATCCCCGTATCCATATCGATCACTGGTAAAAACCCGTATTCAAAAAATTATGGGCAAAAAAGTATGATCTAGCCGTTTACCGGCCATATGTGACGAATACTGCTTTGGTTGCGGTCAAGGAGGTCTTTGAGGGCGTCCGGAGTGAGGGGTCTGGAATACAAAAACCCCTGCCCGTAATCACACTGTTCTCTTTGCAGTTCGGTCAGCTGTGATTCGTCTTCTATACCTTCGGCAAGAGTGTCTATGCCAAGCGTCTTACCCAACTGAACCAATGTTCTGATCAGTGAATGACCTTCCGGCGAACCGGCCACTTCTTTGATAAAGCTGCCATCTATCTTGAGGGTATCGATAGGCAAGCGCCTCAGATAAGCCAAAGAAGAGTAGCCCGTGCCAAAATCGTCTATGGCTATACCTACTCCCAGCTGTTTTAGATCACGCAAACGCTTACTCATCATATCGGCGTCCCTCATCAGGATACCTTCACTCAGGTCTAAGACCAAAAGACTCGGGTCTAACTTAGACGACCTCAGTACGGCTTTTACGTCCTGTATGATCTCTCCGGAATCCAGCTGTTGTCCTGATATATTAACCGACACAGGAACCGGATACCCCTGGTTTGCCCATGCTGCAGCCTGCCTGCAGGCGAGTTGCAGAACATAGCTTCCGATTTCGCCGACTACTCCGGTCTCTTCGGCAAAGGGGATAAAGTCTATCGGGAAGAGCACTCCGTGTTGCGGATGCCGCCAACGCACCAATGCTTCCACACCGCTGACACTCAATGTTTTCAAGTCAAAAACTGGTTGATATTCAAGGAAAAATTCTCCGTTAGTCAGCGCAGAACGAAGCTCCATTTCGTGTGCCATACGCTCTTTCAGGGCTTGCTGCATTTCCGGCTTAAACAACTTGTATCGAGATTTACCTGACTGTTTTGCCTGATAAAGAGCTATATCTGCATCTCTCAACAGATTGTCGGCATTATCTCTGTAGCCAATAGCAACGCCGATACTTGCCCTCACCGAGAGCATGATCTGCTCTTTTTCATCCAAAATAAAAGGTCTTGAGAGGATCCCCAAAATTCTTTCGGCTACTTCTTCAGGACTGGCTTCCCCGGAATGGTCTTCCAGCAATACAACGAACTCATCACCACCCAGGCGACCCACCGTATCGGATGGCCTTATGGCAGCGGTAAGCCTCGATGCTACGGCGACAAGCAGTTGGTCTCCCCTTTGGTGACCCAAAGTGTCGTTTACATCCTTGAAATTGTCAAGATCGATGAATAAAACACCCACGTCTATATCTTCACGCTTTGTGCGAGCCAAAAGCTGAGTAGCCCTGTCTATCACCAGTGCCCTATTTGGAAGACCGGTGAGGGGGTCGTGAAGAGCCAGACGCTTCAGCTCGCCTGTTCTCTCATCCACCAGTTCGTAAGCTTTTTCTCTGGTCTTGGCCAACATGCGAATCAAAATTACCAAAGCGGCGGTCAACAACAGACCGAGTAGGGTGATACCGACACCTTCCAGAATAGGGGCGATAGATGCATTTCTGGTAAAATCGACAGTCCACGTTGAATCGACCGTTGCCGAAATACTAACAGAAAACGGACTGGGGTTTACGGAGTGGTAGTGACCTACCTCCAGTGTTTGACCGGAAGTATGCAAGTAAAGAGCTATACCCGTGTCGGGGATCGTTTTTGCTACATAGCCGAGTATTTGTGACACGGAAAATGCACTCAATACCCAGCCCGTCAGCTGTGCTTGCCTTGCGGTCACGCTAGTCGGAATGACATCTCCGCGATACACAGGAGCTACTATAAAGAATTCACCGCTATATTGTCCTATCGGAGGGACAACCACAAAACTTGCCTCATTTTCTGCTTCTGTGAGTACCCTGGGGAAAGGTGATATTTTTACCGAACTATCACAGTAATCAAAATTTGCCTCCGTGGAATATAAAGGCTTCCCGGCCACATACCCGAGCTTCATGAGACAATAAGTTGGTCTTGACCCCGATGGATAGACAGAATACGAAGACGGGAAAGGTATTTTTATACCATGAGGTGGATCGTTATACAATTGATTTGCAAAACTGTATAAATTCGCATTGGGAACTTTTACTATATACGAAAACCCCACGTTTCCTATAGACCTAGGTCCTATGCTGGTAGTGGAATACCAATTGGCAAAAGTTCTATTGGTTATATTGGGAAACGTTGTCACCAAGGCCCGCTCGGCTTCCAGGTATCCCATATCGCTTCGAAAGGCCACCCCTATTTGATTCTGAGCTGCTCCTGCCTGAACATAAAAACTGCTTTTCTCCTGATTCCTTACAGCACGATACCAACCGAAACCAACCAGAAGTGAGATCAGAATACCCAAAATAAGCGTTATGGCAAAAGGGGTTGTATACCAACGCTGCTTTGAGTAAGAAGAAGTAAAACTGATACCGCCGCGATGGGCAAACCTGCCAAATTTCACGTTCTTGGTCAGAGTCGCCGGAGCAGGCATACTTGCGCTGGGATACCCCCCTCCCTTACTCATGCAACCTCCAAAAAATGTGCTTTCTCACAAGCTTATATCCTTAAATAATATCGGTAGTTTTTTAGTAAAGTTCTTTTCATCAGAAACTAACGACAACATATAGCTTTTTTTACCCCACAACGATAAAAAGAGGTAAAGTATGAAGTTCTCAAAGACGACTTATTAACACTTATAAGTGAAAGCCTTTTTGTAAAAATATACCGAGTCGGTTTTTCAATGCTACCGGCTTCAAAACGTTATAGTAAGTGCAATATGGAAACGAAAACCGCAAAAGTTTTGATTGTAGACATCGGATCGGGCTCTATACGGATTTTCGTACTTGATACCAACGGAGAAATGACCTTACGTACGAGAGAACGTCTTCATAGCCAATACTCCAAGGGTAACGAAGTATTAATTGACGTTTCCGGCTTTTCCAATATGCTGACAGAACGCATGACGCAGATTCTCAACGACTCCGGTTATGTCGACGCTGTTGCCATAACCAACCAACGGGCCAGTACCGTCATTTACGACAATTCCCTGCGTCCTCTGCATAGAGCAATTAGTTGGCAGGACTTTAGAACCATAGGACGTTGCATGGTTTTGGCGCAACTAAATATCAGATTAGCCCCGAACCAAAGTGCGACAAAAATTGAATTTCTGCTCGACACTCTGGACCGCAACAGAGTCGACACCAAATCTTACAAAGTCGGCACGCTTGACAATTATGTTGCCGCCATCCTATCTGGGGGAGATCTCCATATCACCGACCTCTCCAATGCAAGTCTAAGTGGTTTAATAAAGCGCGATCTCGGCACATACGATGAGTCTATCCTGGAAGCGTTGAGGATACCGCTTGAGGTTCTTCCCGTCATCGGCGATTCCATAGGTATACTCGGCCATGCCTCCGCTCTGCCGGGATCACCCCCGATAGCGGCCATGCTTGGTGATCAACAGGCTTCCATGATCGGACAAGGCTGCATCACAACAGGCCAGATGAAAGTCACATTTGGTACAGGTGCCATGGCAGACATCAATACAGGTACCGCTTCTCTATACAAAGACCTGCTGGGACCCAACGGCTGCACGGAAATTGTTGCATACAAAACACCTGATGAATGTGCATACGCCATAGAGGCAATAGGGCTCTCCGCCGGATCAGCCATAGAGTGGCTATGCGGCACTTTGGGTATCGCCGATAACCCTTCTCAACTGGAAGCCATGGCAGCTTCGGTAAATGACTCCGGAGGTGTATGCTTTGTACCGGCCCAATACGGTCTGGGCACCCCCACATGGGACTTTGGAGCCAAGGCTCTATTTAGCGGCATAGGAACAAACACGACAAAACCCGAAATAGCAAGAGCAGTACTCGAGGGAATAGCCAACGTCGGCACAGAGCTCATAGAAGCCGCTTCTGCTGAAGCCGGCACAAGCGAGAACAGTTCTCCCATAAAAGTCGACGGCGGTATGACGACAAACCGTACTTTTTTACAATTGCTGGCCAACATGACATCCAGAGAAATACATGTTGCCAAGTACGCAGAAGCCACCTCCTATGGAGCAGGTCTGGCAGCCCTTACGGCAATTGGCGCTTACGAGGATCTCTCCGATGCCGTTTCCGATTACCGACCGAGTCTGGTAATACCCCCTACGAAGCGCCACGACAGAAAAAGGTGGCTGGAGGCAAAAGAGAGAGCACGGAACAACGTGCCCGCATTGAGTGCAATAAAATTCTAATTTGTCCTATGAGAAACTCAAAAACAGCCGTTTAATAAAGCCGCCGTGCAGAGAGCGCCTTCAGCCACTTGGCTACTTGTAAACTTTTCTGGCATGCAGTGCCCCAGGCCCTGCCAGACGATCCAAAAATAGCAATCCGTCCAAATGATCGATTTCATGCTGAAGTGCTCTGGCCTCAAATGCGTTCGTTTCCAGCATAACTTCTTCTCCTTTGAGATCTATACCCACAATAGATAAATTCTCAAAACGAACCACGTCCCCGGTTAGCTCCGGAACACTCATACACCCCTCACGCGCCATCACGGGATCACTCCCCGAAAGAACTTTTGGATTGAACAACACCATTTCTCCGTGGCAAATTTGTGTTTTTTTATGTCCCGTGACATTGACAGAAAATGCCCTCAGCGGAACTCCTATTTGAGGGGCAGCCAGACCGACACAGCCCGGCGACGCATACATCGTATCCAGTAGATCCCGGGCTAAAGCTAAACAGTCGTCATCGATACTCTCTACAGCCAAGGCAGGACTTCTGTCAATTTCGCTATGCGTCACAACCCGTCTCAGAGACACTGTAAATCCTTATGGTATGGCGAGTAAAAATTATAAGAGCACATATGAACGGTTGAAATTGACTTATCTATAATACGTCGGGTGTAGCCGAAGATATATTGCATGCTACCCCCAAATCAGAAGCTACTTTATTTAGACTATCTTCTAAATCTTTGGTCGAACTGCCTTCGGCGAGCGCAACCGTCATTACCAACACGTACGAACTGTCGATTAGACGGGTTGCCAAGTCGATAACCGAGGCACCGCTCTTGGCTATTTGCTCGGTCACCGAACTCACTATGCCGATGCGGTCGGCACCATGAACCGATACACAAAGATAATCGCTTGTATCAAAAACGTTACTTTGGAAACCACTCATAGGTGTCGACGGAGAATCATACAAGGTGACCAAAGAAATATATAGCCCTAAACGACTTGCCGTTTGACTGAGTGAGCTTTCTATCAGTTCTTTTGTGGCTTCGATATCACTTTTGGCATCACTGTCAGACGGTATAAGGTCATCGCCTGGTAAGTGGTCAATAGAAATAACCATCATAATGGAGAATTGACCATGCAAAATAGTCATCCTGGAGTCTTCCAAGTTGCAATTTGACTCTGCCAAAGATTTGGTGACAGAAGCAACTATCCCCACTTGGTCGGGACCGTTTGCATATAGCAAATATCGCTGCATTATTCAACAATACTTTCGGATGTCGCGTCACCGGAAGGAGCCGCTTTACCGGAAAGACCGGAAAGCCTTGGCAGGATGGCTTCGACTTCACTTTTAGCCCGCATAATACGCCTATCAATTTCTTCAGCGATATCAACAGCGCGTCTAAAGCTATTTTGCAAAGAATCTATATCTATTTGCCCTGTATCTAATTGATTAATAATTTGATCCAATTCGGAAATAGCTTGCTCATACGACAATGCCTCTACGTCCATAAGACCATGATTGTCTGTCATATTTCAATTCCCTTTCATATATATAACTAATTGTCGTGCGCTGTAGACTTTACTTCTGCCTCGAAAGAACCGTTGGATATGTAAACATTCACGATATCTGCCCGCGAGATTTCTTGAATCGATTTTACAACTTTACCGTCAATATTTTTTACCAACGACCAGCCTCTTGCCATTTGATTTTTGGGGTCAAATGCATAGAGAAGGGCTCTTTTGCTTTTTATTGCATTGGTTTTATCGGCCAAAACATGCTTTGTCAGCATTGCTAAAATATCTTTTTTCCGATCCAGCAATACGGTATTTTCCTGAAGTCTGCGATTGCAAACTTCCGCCGCCTGTTTTACTTTTTCCTCATAAACTCTTGAGTGTCGTTCTATATTTCTCAATATGGCAGGCTGCAGGTTACCTTTGCGCTTTTCAAGTACCGAATTGGCCGAGTTCACAAGATCCTGCAGTTTTTTGACAAGTACCTCAAGTCTTAAACTAAAATTGCCGTAATAGTCATCCGTCATACCAACCAGTGCTTCTCCGCAAGCTGTCGGCGTTGCGAATGTCTGATTGGCTATCATATCGACAACAGAATTATCACCCGTATGGCCTATACCTGTCCATACAGGATATGGGGAACGCAATATCGAAAGCGCAACCTCTTCTGAATCGAAAACAGCCAAATCGCTCTTCGACCCTCCCCCTCTCACCACGCAAATCACATCTACGGCGTTCTTGACAAATTGATCCAAAGCAAAAGATATTTGCTGCGCTGCTTCTTGACCCTGCACGAGAGAAGGCTGCAAAAAAACCTGAAAATTGTATCCCGACTTGTTTAGCACCCCTAAAAAGTCTTTATGTCCTTCGCTTCCGGGGCTTGCCACTAAACCCACCCGCAAAGGCACAGACGATACGCTTTTTTGTCTGTTGAGATCATATATACCGCGCTCTTGTAGGCTAAATATAAGTTTTAGCCTTTGTGAGGCTATTTGACCGAGCAAAGCTTCTATGTCAAGCTTGTTCATCACAAGCCGGACTCTCCCTGCACCTTCCCAAACGGAAACGCGACCTCTTACTTTTACGACCCGACCCTCTTCTAAAGTCATGCCCACCCGGTCAAGATCGTTCTCGACAACAGCCCAATTTGATCTCCAACACACAACATCCAATACTTTGTCATTAGCGAAGGAGTTTTTAGAGAACCTCTGAGCAAAGGCATTGGTCGGTGAGGCCTCGGGGTAATTATAGGCCGCTTCACCGGCATCGACCAACTCCAAATACCTATGCCCCTTCGATTCACGGAATTTCCTGACTTCTCCGGTAATCCAAATATCATGTGGAAACTCCTGTACAATCGCCCTATTCAGACGCTCATAGAACATCCCGATTGTCAGGACTT
This sequence comes from Actinomycetes bacterium, assembly GCA_021829645.1. Taxonomy (GTDB): domain Bacteria; phylum Actinomycetota; class Acidimicrobiia; order Acidimicrobiales; family Bog-793; genus JAJZMK01. The sequence goes on from JAKBPI010000009.1 coordinate 44,982, forward strand.
CACCGGCCGATGCCGCACCCCGCACAGGAGTAGTCGAGCTTTTACCAGCGGGTACCTCGTGCTCAGCAAACGTGCCTTCGTCCGAAGAAGTTTTTTGGCTTTCGCCAGACATGCCAAAATCAAAACTTTGCAGATGAGAGGCATCTTTTTTATTTTTTTCCTGCTTCAACGAAGAACCTTTTTTATCTTTATTTGATGCTACGTACCCGTCTTCATATGCTTCGATAAAGCCAAAACTTTGTACTTTATTGTTATCTTTCATAATGGATCCAAACACGCCGACATTTTCTGGCCGGACTGGCTACATTTATGATACAACCCAAAAAAGATGCTTTTGGTTTTCGGTTATTACTTTTTATAAAAACGCCTCCGGATATCAAAGCCGGCATTTGATTTTGAGACGGCACCTTTTTTCTCCGATAGAGACACCAGGTGATACTCATCTAATAATCAGAAACAGGACAAAGGAAAATTGCTGCGATATGCGATGAGCCACATATCGCAGCTCGTTTACCGGTATTTAAAGAAAGTCGGTAGATCATTTTTCACAAAAAAAGTGTGTCGGACACATGAATATTTCATATCTATAGGGAGCCAACACATTCATATTTCAAGAATCAACTTAGTTGTGTAGATCAATTCCTAGTATAATAATCTATGTGAGTCGACCGGGTGGTCGCGGTGATAAAAATCGCTGAGGAAGGTCGGGGCTCCACAGGGCAAGGTGCTGGCTAACGGCCAGTCAAGGTGACTTGCAGGATAGTGCAACAGAAAGCAAACCGCCGATGGTTACACAGGCAAGGTTGAAACGGTGCGGTAAGAGCGCACCAGCGATCGGGGTGACTCGGTCGGCTATGAAAACCCCACCCGGAGCAAGGCCAAACGTTGGAGGGCTGCCCGCCCGTTAATCCACAGGTAGGCTGCTAAGATAGATGGCCACCGCTTAGAATACTAAGTACAGAACCCCGCCTATAGGTCGACTCACCTGATATATAAATAAACTTGTCTTCACATTGCCACTATCCAATATGCGTATTATTCTCTGACCCATATTGTTTACACTATGTTTGGTTTTATCAACATGACTGCCAGACAATTTGGACAAATTCAAGCAGTAAATATTTTGTATTTTACTTAGTGTTTGTTATGGTACTCCTATGTCCCCATCACCTTACTGATAATGAGCGCCTTATCGTGAATAAGGTATTGTAATCATGCCCCATATTGAGCATGGACCACAGCCTATATCCATTAGTTTGTGCACCCGCTTCGTCTGTGGGTTCATATCCATTTACGACGGACAAGACACCGGTTGATCGTAAATAGCTGCCAAATCAACCTTCTCGAGAAGTATGTTGGCTATTCAACACGACGGAGCACCTCAGTCGATACATAAACTGCAAGGTAAAACGCTCTGTCTGAATAGTCAATTTGCGAAAGAGGCTATTTTCCACATGTTTTATCTTTACTGGAACTTTTTATAATTAGAGTAAAATATATTTCAAAACGATTCTCCGGATTCGAAGTAATATATACACATGCCACATCACGATGATGAAATTGCCGGCTCGGCATCCACCGCAAACGACGCCGAAACAATGCGGTCTTCTAATAAACTTGAAATGCTAAAACCCTTTTGGTTTATCATCGTCATCGCCCTAACTGTCTTGGTACTGCTGATTGTATTCATAGCACAAAATAACCAGAATATAGTTATCAGCTATCTCGGTTTCCATTGGCATACCCATCTTGGAATCGCTCTTTTGCTTTCTGCTGTCTCGGGCGGCATAATTGTCGCACTTCTCATTGGATGGCGTTCTGTATATATAAACAGGAAAACAGCCCCTGAGGACAGGGCAGATCGCAAACATTCATCATAAGCCCGTTTCTGTAAAAAATTGTGAAAGCCCTAAATAAATGCTTTCTCCTGACATAAGCTATAACCATGTCAGGAGAAAGCATAAACCATTACCCGGAGATTCCCAGCCAACCTAATTATCCGAGCATAGAAGAGGAAATTATCAAATTCTGGGATGCAGACTCGACTTTTCAAACCTCAATTGACATCAGAGAAGGTAACAAAGAAATAGTTTTTTACGACGGTCCGCCGTTTGCCAACGGCTTACCTCACTATGGACACCTGCTAACCGGCTTTGTGAAAGATGCCATGCCCAGATACTTTACGATGCGTGGCAATAAAGTACAACGGCGCTTTGGATGGGATTGTCACGGTCTTCCGGCAGAAACAGAGGCAGAAAAGAATCTGCATGTAGTCGGAAGAAATCAAATTAACTCCTTGGGGGTAGATGTCTTCAACAACTATTGCCGCACTTCAGTCATGAAGTACGTCAAAGAGTGGGAATACTATGTAAAACGCTCGGGACGCTGGGTTGATTTTGAAAACGATTATAAAACCATGGATATGCCGTTCATGGAAAGCGTCATATGGGCATTTGCCGAACTCCACAAAAACGGTTTGATCTACGAAGACTATCGAGTGCTCCCCTACTGTTGGGAATGTGAAACACCTTTATCCAATTTTGAAACCAGACAAGACGACGCCTATAGAGAGCGCCTTGATACTGCTGCAACAGTGCTTTTCGAGCTGACCCAGGAGAGTGTCGCAAAACTCGATTTGCTCCCTAAAGGTATAAGAACAAAAATAGGAGTTTGGACGACAACACCGTGGACGCTGCCATCTAACTTGGCACTGGCAGTCGGAAGAGATATTTCTTACGTCTTGGTGCAACGCGACGTTGACACGGCTCAGGAAATCCTGATTATTGCCGAAGCCCGCTACACACAATACAGTGACATGCTCGAAAATCCTGTCATCCTCGGCACCGTCATGGGACACGAACTGGTGAGTCTGGACTATATCCCTCTCTTTGGTTACTTTGCCAATACACAAAATGCATTCGTTGTCCTGGAAGGTGACTTTGTCAGTACAGAGGAAGGAACCGGAATAGTCCACCTTGCACCGGGGTTTGGAGAAGACGACCAACGCGTCTGCACCGAAAACGCCATACCCATTGTGTGCCCTGTTGACAGTCAAGGTCGATTTGAAGACACAATTGGAGAGTTTAAAGGACTCCAGGTATTCGACGCCAATGAAAAAATTATATCTCATCTAAAAGAACAGGCCGCAGTACTCGGCATCGAGCAATATGCCCACAATTACCCTCATTGCTGGAGAACCGACACCCCTTTGATCTATAAAGCGGTTTCCTCATTTTTCGTCAACGTAACAAGAATTAGAGAAAGAATGGTGGAACTCAACTCTTCCTCAATTCGTTTTCAGCCAGAGCATATAGGGTATGGCTCTTTTGGAAATTGGCTAAAAGGCGCCAGAGATTGGTCAATAACGCGCAACAGATTCTGGGGTTCCCCAATTCCTGTATGGAAAAGCGATAATCCCGACTACCCGCGTACTGATGTCTATGGAAGCCTGGATGAGCTTGAAAGAGATTTTGGAGTACGTCCCACAGATTTACACAGACCAGAAATCGACAAACTGATAAGACCAAACCCCGACGATCCAAGCGGAAAATCTATGATGAGACGGGTGGAAGATGTCTTGGACTGCTGGTTTGACTCCGGAGCCATGCCATTTGCACAGTTACACTACCCTATAGAGAATAAAGATCACTTCGAAAGAAATTTTCCCGCTGACTTTATCTGCGAATACATCGGACAAACCAGGGGGTGGTTTTACAGCCTTCATGTTCTTGCTACCGCCTTATTTGATAAACCGGCTTTTTCCAACTGCATAGCACACGGTGTAGTCTTGGGAAACGATGGCAGAAAGCTATCCAAAAGACTCAAAAACTACCCCGATCCGGAAGAGTTTTTCCGCGAAGTAGGAGCTGATGCCATGCGCTGGTATCTCCTATCTTCTCCGGTACTCAGAGGACAAGATGTGGTAATGGAAAAAAGTCACATGGCAGAACCGGCAAAGCAGATACTCAATCCCATTTATAACGCTTGGTACTTTCTTTCGCTATACGGAAGAAGCGACAAAACTGTCGGTCAATTCAGAACAGACCAAAACTCACTTATGGACTTTTATATTTTGGCCAAAATGAGGATTCTCATCCGGGATATAACCAACTCCCTAGATCAATACGACATACCGGGAGCGCTTGCTCCAATTGCAAACTTTCTGGATGCCCTGACAAACTGGTACATAAGAAGAAGCAGGGAACGCTTCTGGAGACCGAATCCAAAAAATGAAGAAGGTTCTCCGGCGAATGATACGGCCAATTCTGACACATCACAAGAAGATACAGACAAGCAAGACGCTTATGATACCCTTCATACGGTTATAGAAACACTCTCTCAATTGATGGCGCCTTTTTTGCCTTTCTTGACAGAGCACATTTACAAAGACATAACCGGCAGACGAAGTGTCCACCTCAGCTCATGGCCTTCCGCCGACATTTTCCCGGACAATACAGATCTGGTAGACAATATGGATCTAGTGAGAGAGATATGTTCTCAGGCACATTCCATTCGCAAAGCGGCCGGAATAAGAGCACGACTACCGCTCGCATCAATCACAATTATCTCTCCCCGCAATGAATCACTCCGGGCATACTCACAGCTGATACTGGAAGAGGTCAATTGCAAAAATGTAATATTCGATAAGAGCCCTGACCCATACATCAACAAAGAATTGAGTATCATTCCGGCCGTTTTGGGCCCGCGCGTTGGAGACAAGACACAAGAGATCATAAAAGATGCCAAAAAAGGAAACTATTCCTTCAATAGCGAAGGTTTACCCGTGGTTGCCGGTGTTGCGCTGAAAGCGAATGAATACAAATTGGCATTGAAACCTTTTGACACTGCCACAACTAGGGTTGTGGATAAAAATGGCACGATTATTGCCATGGATCTGGAAATCACAGACAAGTTGTTGTCGGAAGGCATCACGCGAGATCTCACACGACACATTCAACAAGCTCGGCGCGAAGCGAACCTGATGATATCCGATAGAATCAACTTGATATTAGCCTTAGACGAAGAGACCCTAAAACAGTTGTGCATACGAAAGGAAGCAGTCACCGAAAGAGTCGGTGCCGGTGAGCTTGTTACTATTGAAAACTACCTGTTCATCGATGAAATCAAGCAAGCAACCCTAGCTAATAAGGTTTACTTAAGCGAAATGCCCGTATCCGAAAACAATAGCAGCGAAGATACCCTTCACATGAACCTAGAAAAAATGCCCTTTGCGACACAATTATCAGAGTGGTTTCACAAGTCACTGGACATGGGAGAGAATTGTCAAATATGGCTTAAAAAATCAAGCTAGCATCAAATATCAATAGAGAAGCTTGTAAGAAACATCCTAGTTATTAGTTTGTTTCTTGTTCCTTTCGAATTGCAAAACTTCGCCTTCTGTATTATTTTCACCGACATGATCGGTCATACCGGAAGAAGCTGAAATGTCAGGTGTTGAGGACTGCGACTCGACCCTTTTTGCTACATCCACGTCCATAGAGCTCGATGTGAATCTAGCCCACATAATCTCATCATCGTTATCCTGACCCAAGCTTTCAAACATATCCTGAAGGAGAGAATCGACTATCCCGTCATCTCGTTGTAATGCAGTTTGGGACTGAGCCTCTGCTTCAGAAACAGAAAACTCCGGATTTTCCTTTACAGAAGACAGTATCGACAAATTTGCCTGAGCAATGCCGTCATTATCTGACGATATGACAACATTTTCCGGAGGTGAGAGTAAACTGTTTTCTGGGCTAATGTCATTTTGAGCTGTTTCGTCAGTACCGCCTACTCCATCGGAGCCGTCTTGATAATCGGTACTATAGCTTTCTTCAACAGCATGTGCGTCGGCCAGATAAGGTGATTCGGAATTCGATACACTATTGTCACTTACTTCTGATGATCCGTTTGAAGCGGAATTAAGCAGGGAACTCAATCCCGTATGCCCATTCTCTGCAATATTTGCTACTGATTCATTCACCGGAAAAGCTTGTGCCACAAAACGCAGTGCACTATTCAAGGCTTCCGTCAGTCTGGCCCGCTCTGCTTTGAGAACCTGATTCAGGACTTTGATTTCAGCCACAAGCTGATCGTGTTGCGCTGTCATGCTTTCTATACGAGAGGAGAGACCCTTTTCGGCTTCTGTTTTCATGTTTTTGACATAATCATCAGCTTCCGAAAGGACTTTTTCGGCATCTGTCCTGGCACCGGACAAAATTTTATCTGCTTCTGCCTTTGCTTCTGCTATGGCCATGTCAGCCGTACGCTGAGCAAGCATTAGTGTTTTTCTAATGCCTTCGTCATCGATTGGCTTAGGCTCTCCGGAAGACGGCTGTGACTCTAACTCAGCTATTAGAGCTTCGGCTTTAGCAATTCTATCGTCTGCCAGCTTCAAAGACTCACGATGTGAAGTCAGCTCTGCTTGCATAGCATCTACAGCTACGGCGACTTGCTCAAGAAATTCATCGACTTCTTCAAAGTCATAACCGCGTAGCCTGTCGCGAAATTCTACTTCGCGTAAGACCTTCCCCGTGATCTCCATACATACATGGTAGCGTGTAATTCTAGCTTAGCAAAGCATAAAAGAAAAAATAAATGTAAAAAAGGTAGAAAATAATTTAGTTCTAAGTTCTATCAAGCACAGAGTCAAAAATAGCTGCTATATACCACCCAAGAAGCCTTTGCCACCCAAGAGGCCTATGATGACACCAAGAACGAGTAGAACCACTATCGGGGATAAGTCTAATGCCATTGCTCCTGCACTAAATTTAGGCATTAGCTTGCGAACCGGATTCAATACAGGGTCGGTAACTTTGGCAAGTGTCTTCTCCACACGATAAATAAGCGTTTCTGGTCTCATGGGAAACCATGTCAGGAGGATTCTGACAAAAATTACTATAAAGTACGCTTCCAGCAGATCTACTAAAATTCTATTCACCATAAAGTACTCCTACCCAACATCACATTCGTCACAGTATTATTCTAAAAGTTAAAATTGAGAACTTTCTGTTAATGCGAGCCTCTATCTTGCGGCCATATTTTTTCTTCCGGAGAAAGTTCTACGTCAGTAGGAGTGATCAGAAATACGTGGTTGGCAACTTTTTCCATACTGCCAGACAACGCATATATCAGTCCGGAACAAAAATCGAGCATACGTCTCCCCAGATCACTCTGCACTTCAACAAGATTCAAAATGACTGGAGTATGATTTTTTACCAAATCTCCGATGTCTTTAGCATCACCAAATTCAAAAGGAGTTACGATCTGTACTTTTGGTTGAGAAGTCTTAGACTGTACGGCCGGCCTCAGAGATGGTTGTCTCACTGACAAATTTTCAGAGGTGACGGGCTTGGCAGCGATAGGCCTTCTTATGTCTCTTTGTTCTTGCGGTAAAGGTTTTAATACCGCTCCGTTGATACGTCTTTCCTTTTGTTGGTCTCTATATTGACGCTCGTCATCCTGATACTGGTCGTCGTCAAAGTCATTATCATCAAATTCGTCATCAAATTCGTCATCGTCATCTATATCGCCGATTCCCAATTGTTCCAGCGCTTTACTAAAAAATCCCCGCATCCTCAACCTCCTCGCCGGTATTTAACCGCCATTGTCCAATTTTGCCACTATCGCAAAGAAAATGAGGGCAATTCCTGTGATTCTTTACCAAATAAATTAAAATCCATTACCGCTTGATTTATGCAAACAAGGCTTTCCCTATTCTAAGCATATTAGAACCGCTTTTTACAGCCAAATCAAAATCTGAACTCATCCCCATCGAACAAATACCCATTCCGAATCGTGATGTCACTTCAGCGAGACTATCAAATGCCGATCTGGTGACGTCAGCTCCTCCAAGAGGAGCAATCGTCATAAATCCCTTTATATCTAGTCCCAAGGTAATAGAGTACTCTATAAAGTATTCTATTTCATCAACAGATATCCCGCCTCTCTCGGTATTGTTTACGGATAAAGATACCTTGTGACCAAAATCTTTACTCAAAGACAGCGAACTGTCATAATTTTTGTATACCCGCTTGGCCAAGTCGTAACCGTTGATCTCAACCAGAATTGCACTTTCCGGAGCATATCTTGCTATTTTCTCCATTTCCTCGATTCTGTCAACACTTTGCCATAGAGATATATGCGGATACAACTTACTAACACTGCGCCTCTGAATCTGACCTATAAAATGCCACTTGCGGAGAAAAAGATCGGTTTGGTAGGTTGGCAAATTCAGATCAGCACACAATGATTCAAGAGTATTTACTGTTTTGAGCATCTCTTCGGCGTAATTACCAGCCAAAGCAGCGATGGGCAAGGAGAGCAAACTTTTAATTTCAGCAAGAGTTCTTCCTTTAGTAACCGCAACTATATCTATCTTATCCGGATCTCCGCCGACCTCTAAAATTCTGTTCTGAATGCTGTGAAAGTTACGGAGCACTTTATCATGAATTTTATCCATATCAAAATCCGTTATATCGCGATTCACTTGAGTAACGTGACACCAAGACCATGCCTGAGAGTTTCGCTACGCTGTCTATGGGAAAACCACCTGTCATCGCAAGCCGTACACAGAGATGGTCCGGATGCTACCATGACGCCTTCTTTTTCTAAGAGCTTTGTGATTGCTAAAGGTAAATCGAGAGCTGCTTTGCCTTCTTTTGTCAAAGATCCAACGTTATGACCAATCTTAGAAGAAATTTCTTCCGCCAACAGAGGAGAGAATTCATAACATTCACTATGAATACATGGTCCGATTATTGCAAAAATCTCTGTTGCCAATAATAAACGCATAGCAGAAACCGTCGTATGGATAATCTCGGTTAACAAGCCACGCCACCCTACATGAATGACGCCTACGACCCCTTCCCGGGAGGCAAGACCCACCAAACCACAATCAGCCCCAAAAACTCCTATGGGCTTAGAAAATGAAGCGCTGACGATGGCATCCGCCGGGATAGTCAATTCATCATAATTGTCAACTGTATAAATATTTTCTAAAGGCAGCTTTTGAGCCGGCAAACTGTCAACAATAAGCACATTGCCGGAGTGCTTCTGATTTACGAAAATCCAGTCATTTGCTTTTCTGACATCGCCAGATTTTCTTTCTGTCAGAATTGCATATGCGTCTGTATTCCCTATACGAAGCCTGTCCATACTCAGATTACAATCCTACTATATTGATAGCAATCTCAAACCTATTCCAAGAAGAGACTATCCGGATAAAAAAATGCCGATTTGATAACTGCGTCCTTGGATGGAAAAGCGACCCGAGTAAGACGAGCAGCGTATTGGTTCCACTTCGATCAACTTCAAGTCATTAGATACTGACTTAAAACGACAGAAAAGCCGGCACCACTATCTGATCTATAAGTTTTAAAGTTTTTGATCATAAAAAGGGCCCAACCGGTTTTAGCCGGCTGAGCCCTTTTTGATAATAAGGTGACCTAGATCAGCTTATTACGTAAGTTGTGATTGAGCCTGCGGGTACACTGGCGGTGAAGCTGCCTCCGCTGACTGCAATGGTAGGTTGTTGCGCAACATTTTCGCTTGAATCTGTTGTGTAAGGAACGGCAGAGGTAGCAGAAGAAGATGATCCGAGGTTTATACCCACTGTCGTAGAAGAACTTCCATTGTTGATTACGACCACAATGGTCTCAGTTCCATTGGAGCTGAGGTAAGCGCTGGAGAGTAGGTTTTGACTCTGACCTGTCAAAGTATCGCCTATTCTGGTAGCACCGGGTCGTATAAACCTAGAGAAGTTAGCGAATGCCCACAACCTGCCTGATGCCTGGTAGCTAGAGTTGGCTAAGTTGATGAGGCTTTCGTTGTCATTGCTAACGTTAGATGCTCCCCACCAGTACAAGAAGCCGTTGACATCGGCATTTACAAGAGCCGTTTCTATATTGTTAGCCCAAGTAAGTCCTGATGCTGTGCTGCCGTCGTTCCATGCCGGATCCCATGACTGGAATGTAGACCACTCTGTCTCCCATACCGGTCTTCCCTGAGAAGCTATCGGTGTGGTAGGTTGAGATGTGTATCCATGGCTGGTAAGAAGACCTACATAGTTAGCTCCAGAAGAACCAAGTATGGTACTGGCCCAGCTTGACTCATCCTGCCATCCTTCTGCATCACAGCAGGCAACTTTTGTACTAAGACCTGCTGCAGATAGAGCCTGTCCGAGGTAAGGAACGAAGTTAGCCATTTGGGCAGCAGTCATTTCCATACCTGCATAGGAAGGTGAGTACTCAGGTTCATTGACAAAGTCGATGTACTTGAGAGGAAGACCGGCCTGAGCAAAGTCAGAAGCCTGTCCGGCTAGGTAAGAAGCATAAGCAGCTCTTTGGTCACCATTACTACAAGTAGCAGCACCTGGTGCACCACAGAGGTCTCCTCCTCCATTGATGGAGTTGTTGGTCTTCATGGTAGCCGGTGCACTCCATGAGTCGGCATAGAAGGTGCTTACTCCATAAGTCTTGGCCTGAAGACCAAGCCATACCTGACCGTTAGATGAGTTAGTACCTGATCCTGCTCCTCCCAGACCAAAGCGCAGGATAGAAAATCCGGCTCCGGAGGTCGGAGAGAAGAGGAGATTCAGTACAGCCTGCTGCTCGGTCGATGGCAAGAAAGCTATCGACTCTGCCTGTCCGAAAGCCTGTGAGAAGCCAAACCCGTTTATGGTTTGATACTTTGTCCCAGAGCTGACGGCTATGTTGGCAGCGGCACTTGTGGTAATAGGTGTCTGTGTAACAGTTGTGGTAGGTGCAGCCGTAGTTGTGGTAGGAGCCTGTGTTGTATTTACAGGAGCCTGTGTTGTAGTAACAGGAGCAGCTGTTGTGGTGGGTGCCTGAGTATTCGTTGTGGATCCACAGGGTTGGCCATTTAGGGTAAATGACGTTGCAGGTGAAATAGTACCTGTGTCAGTACCCTGGAAGCCAAACGATGTAGATTGACCGGCTGCAAGTGAACCGTTGTAGTTTTCATTTGTAGCTGTAACCGAAGAACCGGATGTTGTAATCACGGCACTCCATGAGTTGGTTATAGCAGCACCTGAAGGCAGGTTGAATCCTACGGTCCAAGATGACAGAGCAGATGAACCGGCACTTACTGTCACGTTGGCAGTAAATCCTCCGGCCCACTGGCTTGAAATGGTCATTGTTACACCACAAGAAGAAGTTGTCACAGGTGCAGCTGTAGTAGTGGTAGGAGCAGCTGTAGTGGTGGTAGGTGCAGCTGTTGTGGTAGGTGCAGCTGTGGTGGTGGTAGGTGCAGCTGTGGTGGTGGTAGGTGCAGCTGTGGTGGTGGTAGGTGCAGCTGTGGTGGTGGTAGGAGCAGCTGTGGTTGTGGTAGGAGCAGCCGTTGTTGTGGTAGGTGCAGCTGTTGTCGTGGTAGTAACGCCACAGGGTTGGCCATTTAGGGTAAATGACGTAGGTACTGTGTTAGAACCTGTCCATGTACCTTCCAAACCGAATGTCTCTGCTGAGTGAGCAGGTATTGGTTGTCCAACCAGAATAGGTGCATCACCGGATATGCTTATGGTTTGGTTGTTGGCTATAGCAAGTGATGAGGTTTGAGTAATTACTGCATTCCATGAATCAGTTACTGTCTGACCCGAAGGCCATCTCCAACCTACCGACCAAGCATTCAGAGCTATTCCTGAATTGTTGCTAACTGTTACGTTGGCTGTAAAGCCTCCTGAGCTGGCACCGGTTGTCCACTGACTTGTAATAGCCATTACTACATCACATGTACCAGTGGTTACAGGAGCAGCTGTAGTTGTAACAGGAGCAGCTGTTGTAGATGTAGGTGCAGCTGTAGTGGTTACAGGTGTAGCTGTAGTTGTGGTAGGAGCAGCTGTCGTTGTGGTAGGTGCAGCTGTTGTGGTGGTTGCACCACAGGGTTGACCATTTAGGGTAAATGACGTTGCAGGTGAAATAGTACCTGTGTCAGTACCCTGGAAGCCAAACGATGTAGATTGACCGGCTGCAAGTGAACCATTGTAGCTTTCATTTGTAGCTGTAACCGAAGAACCGGATGTTGTAATCACGGCACTCCATGAGTTGGTTATAGCAGCACCTGAAGGCAGGTTGAATCCTACTGTCCAAGATGACAGAGCAGATGAACCGGCACTTACTGTCACGTTGGCAGTGAATCCTCCGGCCCACTGGCTTCCGATGGTCATTGTTACACCACAAGAAGAAGTTGTCACAGGAGCAGCTGTTGTGGTAACAGGAGCAGCTGTTGTGCTAACAGGTGCAGCTGTTGTGGTTACAGGAGCAGCTGTTGTCGTAACAGGTGCAGCTGTTGTCGTAACAGGAGCAGATGTTGTAGATGTAGGTGCAGCTGTAGTGGTGGTGGTACCTGATGATGCAGTACCTGAGTTACCTGCCAGAGGTACTTCATTCCACGGAAGTGTGGAACCGGTGTAGGCAGGAACCGGTGGGT
>JAKBPI010000036.1 GCA_021829645.1 Actinomycetes bacterium
AACTCAGGCGTAACAGCACCGACAGTACCCGGAACAAACCTATACGGTTGGTCATCTAAGCTTTCCAACGGCGGATATGCCGTCTTGTTGGAAAACGCCAACACTTCCTCATCTGCCAGCGTATCGGTTGCCAGTGTAGGACTCTCAGGCGTATCTTCAGTGACAAGCTACACCTACGACAATGCAAATCCTGCGATTGTGTCCGGAACGATGAACATCTCATCCGGCACCATCACACTACCTGCAGAATCAATAGTTGTACTTACCTCATAACAATAAGTAAAATAGAGCCCTGCGGACTTTCACGCAGGGCTCTATTTTTTTGTTTTGCTTATGCAAAGCTAAATGAGAACAGGTAGTCTCGTTGATTTAATCTAAGATTCAGATCTAAGAAAACCCTTTTTACAAAGGATCCAATTAATCATTAAAAGTAGATTTTTACCACAATAGTGTCAACTTAAAGTATCAGCCTTTGAAGCAGGGTATACATTAGGCCCGGAGCAAAAACTTATTTGTTTCAGTCTCTATATCTGGGCAATTTAGCCGCATCATGAGTTTAAGCATTAGGCAGTAAGGCGACCGTGATTTCAGTTCAGAATTTTTTACAAAAGTTATACTCATGTTTTGGGTAGTTTCCCCATTTTTTAATACTATTAAGTTGGTATGGTAAACGATATCAGGTATATTTTAATTAGATAAGCGCAAATTTTCTAGCTAATAAACTCTGAAATTCAAATTTTACTAACTTAATAACTATATAACCACAATATGTAGTTATTTTATTTACGATATACCAATCGCTTTATGCGGCTATCAGTCTGATTTGTTACTTGCGCAATAGTTAAATAAACTGAGACAATTTGATAAAAGTTGTTAGTAACCTTTTGGTTGTTCACATACCTCATAAGGCTCATGAGACTTTACACGATTGAAATACACACTACATCGTCCTGTAACAATGCTGGCTTAATCTCAAAGTGTAACTTCAAAGCTAGGATGCCGAGAGTTAAGAAATTTCCACCTAGGGTTCCGCATGCAATGGCATGGACTGGACCAAGAGATGGAAGCAGTTCATAGCAACTGCTGCACGGAGGGATAAAAGCCCGGGAGACTTCTGCAAAGAGGTGTCCTGGGCTTTTTGGTTGCTTGAGCTGAAAGGGTGAAATAGAGAGTGAAAGTAGATAGAGTACATCGTTCAAGGAATTCGTTGATTTATAACCTGAAAACAAGATTTAGATTAAGGATTTTTTTAATTGGTCTTATACTACCCATAGGCGGAGGGCTTTTTGCAAGTTACGCATCCGCTTCTACGTCAATTGGTACATCCGATAAAACCGTAATAAGCAACACCAACCTGTCGCATACATTGAACTTGGCATTCACGGCGGATACTCAACCTCCGGATCCAGACGTGTTTTATGCCGGCCAAGGTTTGGCAATAACAACTTCTGTTTATCAAGGACTGGTCCAGTATGCTCCAAATACAACACGGCATCTGATTATTCCTGACTTGGCAACTGCTTGGAAAGTATCGCCAAACGGACTGACTTATACTTTTAATTTACGCCGGGGAGTACATTTTCATGATGGAACTCTGATGACTTCGGTTGCGGTTGCGGCAAGCTTCAAGAGGCGTCTTGATGTAAATCAGGCTCCGGCCTATCAATTGGCTGATTTGGCAAGTGTGAATGACTCGAATCCTAACGTAGCAGTGGTCCATCTAAAGAAACCAAACAGTGCCTTTTTGGATTATCTGGCGTCAGCTTACGGTCCAAAGATTCTCAGTCCGACTGCCCTGAAGAAGTATGCCGGCAACAATTACGATCAGACTTGGCTTAGAACCCATGACGCCGGAACAGGCCCGTACTACATAGCCAGTGTAACTCCGGGGCAACAATATATACTCAAATCATTTGGCAATTATTGGGGAGTCAAGCCCTATTATACGACGGTAAATATCTCAATTATTCCTGACACCACTACACAGCAACTGGAATTGGAACAGGGTCAGTTGACCATGGGCATCAACGAATTGCTTCCCAGCACTGCGATTAACTCCTTCGAGACCAACTCCAGCTTCAAGGTATATAACGTACCCACCTTGGACGTATCAATGATTTGGGTGAACCCAAACTACGGTGTATTTGCCAGTCAAGCTCTAAGGACTGCGCTGACAGAAGCGATGAATCGAGATAAAATCGTATCCACCGTATTCCCGGGAAGAGCTAAGGTGGCCACTCAAATTTATCCGCCGGGAATAGAACCGGTCGGAACTGCGACCTTTGCACCAAAATACGATCCCTCGGTTCTGACAAAATTAGTAAAGAAATTGACCAACAAGACAGTGACCCTTGCCTATCAGGCAGATGATCCGAATTCCGAACAGATGGCCAATTTATTGCAGGCACAACTCGCCTCTACCGGTTTGAACGTTCAAATCCAAGCGGTTCCGCAGGCCACCATATATTCATGGCCGGGAAACCATTCGTCATCGTTGCCGAATTTGCTTATAGAAACCAATTGGCCTGACGCTTATAACCCGGACACCTGGGCGAGAATCGTGATGTCCGCATCCGGAGGTCTCAATTATCTCAACTGCTCAGTCCCGAAAGGAGACGCTTTATTGAATGCCGGACGGGAGGCAACTTCGCAAACCAAAGTAAACCAAGATTACCAAAAAGCCGGAGACGCCTATGCTGCTTCGGGATGTTGGATTCCCCTCGGGTATATAAAAGGAAGCATAATAGCACCCAATTGGATGCGAGGAATTACCTATGTAGACGCAATACCGCGCACCGTAACCCTTGCGAATCTCTACCCTGAGGGGGCAAAGAAATCTTGACAAAGATTGGACGTCAGTCCACTGAATCAGGCATAGTGTCAGAGGTTGTCTCGCCCCTGGTTCTCGATGTACGTGATTTCTCTCTTACGTTCACCAGGAATCAAAAAGAGATAGCCGCTCTTAAGCAAGTCAACCTCTGCATTAAGCCAAACGAGATATTGGGGCTAGTCGGAGAATCCGGATCCGGGAAAAGTGCTTTGGGAATGGCGATACTCGGTCTTCACGACATGTCGAAAACCGCTACGGTCGGCCAAATACTTTTAAACGATACCAATGTGCTTAAATTAAACCCAAAAGAGTTGAAAAAGCTTCGCAAGGAATCGTTGGGCATTGTATTTCAGGATCCTATGTCCTCGCTTAACCCCTCAATGAAAATCGGAGCACAACTTCTGGAGGTTTCAAAAAATGCCGATGAGGCTTTGGCAATGCTGGATGCCGTCAGAATTCCAAATGCCAGAGACCGCATGCAGGCATTCCCCCATGAACTCTCCGGCGGATTGCGTCAGAGAGTGATGATTGCTATGGCTCTCCTTAAAAATCCCAAGTTGATCATCGCTGATGAGCCAACCACCGCTCTAGACGTAACCATCCAAGCACAAATTCTTCGTCTGATAAAAGAACTGCAGATTGAATTCCATACGTCCTGGTTATTCATAACTCATGATCTCGGTGTGGCATATGAGATAGCAGACCGAATAGCAGTTCTATATCTGGGACAAGTCATGGAAGTTGCCGATTCTAATCAAATTATTCATCATCCAAGCCATCCCTATACTGCTACTTTACTGAACTCTCGCATTACCATCGACGCGGACACAACAGTAGCTATTCCCACTATGGTCGAAACGACACGGTCCGCACCTCAAAACATCGGATGTACCTTTGTTGGCAGGTGTGCATACGCGCAAGAGATTTGCGAATCCAAACGACCGCTCGATGAAGGCACTGAAGGGCATTCCGTATATTGTCATCTTGGGTCAACGGACTTTATGCAGATTGCAAATTCTCCGGAAAAAATCGAACAAATCACCCCCGAATACGGAGCGGCAATTTTGATAGAAAATGCCAGAAAAGTTTTCACAAAACGGATAGGCCTTTTCAAAAAATCCGAGATGCACGCCCTAAACGGAATCAATCTAGAGATTTCTCCCGGAGAATCAATAGCAATCGTAGGAGAGAGCGGCTGCGGAAAATCCACCTTACTCAGACTCATAGCCGGAAGCTACCAACTTGATAGCGGTTCCATTCAACTCAACGTACGCGGAGGGATCCAAATGATCCATCAAGATGCGGGGTCTTCGCTGACCCCCTGGCTGAGTGTCGAGACCATCTTGAAAGAGAGACTTATAACCTCCGGCTATCCAAAGCACGGTATTCCCAAAAGAATTCTAGATTTAGCACAGAGCATCGGCTTGAGTAAAGAAATTTTAAAAGCCAAGCCCGCTCAGCTTTCCGGAGGACAAAAGCAGAGAGTCGCCATTGCACGTGCTATCGCCAAACCTCCTTCTATCTTGCTTTGTGATGAACCTACCAGCGCATTGGATGTCTCAATAGCGGCCCAGGTAATTAATTTACTACGCAAATTGCACTCAGAACTCAAGATGACAATGCTCTTCGTCACACATGACCTAGCCGTCGCACGCCTCATAGGAGACCGTATATGCGTACTTCACAAAGGAAGAATTGTAGAAATTGGTCTCAGCGAAGAAATAGTTTCGAACCTAAGACATCCCTATACCCAGCTTTTAATCTCATCTATTCCCGGCTCCAGGATGTCCATTCACCAAAATGACTTCAATTCAACCGACTCTAAGGAACTCCGCAGCGGATGCTCATACGTCACGAATTGTCCGATGGCAGTGGATCTTTGTTCGAAAGAAATGCCCCAACTGGTAAAAATTTCCTCACAAAAGCCTCAGCGGAGAAACCAGGTTCATTTGGTCAGGTGCCATCTGGTGTCTGCCTCAAATTCTCTTGGAGACGCAGATGACTAATAGCAGCACTACGATCAACACCCCAATCGCGCTCACGTCTTCCTCATCCGTATTCTCCAAGGTGGCTCAGAGGTTTAAGATGTTGCTGATTACAAGAAAAAGCTTGGTAGTCGGCGTATCGATTATTGCTACTATCACTATCCTCTGTTTTTTTGCTCCGATGCTGGCCCCTTATAATCCGTTGCAACCCGTAGGAACGCCTTTTAGTCCTCCGTTTCACTCGTTTCTGTTTGGCAGTGATTCAATTGGCCGAGACGAACTCTCCAGAGTATTGGCGGGGATGAAATCCAGCTGGTTCTCCGCTCTGGAAGTTATTGCATCCGGAGTAATAATAGGAGGCTCTGTCGGTCTTATAGCCGGCTCATCACGCGGGTTTTTGGATAATTTGTTAATGCGTATAACGGATGCTTTTCTTTCGCTGCCGGGTCCGATCCTGGCAATTGCCGTAGTCGCAGCCTTGGGTCCATCGCTTACCCACACACTGATTGCCGTCTCCGTAGTATGGTGGCCATTTTATGCCAGAATAGTTCGCGGCGAAATCAATGCGCAAATGAGTCGTCCCCATGTGGAAGCGGCCAGGCTCTCCGGTGCGGGTCGAACAAGACTGATGATTTTTCATCTATTACCAGGAGCGATTCCGGCGATTGTCGTAACGGCCTCGCTGGATGTCGGAAACTTGATCCTAACACTGGCAGGGCTCTCATTCCTGGGCTTAGGAGCACCGGCTCCCGCTCCGGAATTAGGGGCAATGGCCGCTCGTAACCTGCCCTATCTACTTCAAGATTGGTGGACAAGTGTAATGCCGGCTATCGGTATTTTTATACTGGCATTTCTATCCAACGTATGCGGCGACCTTATTCGAGCCGGGCTGGAGGAACTGTAAGTGAACCGGTTGCGCTTTATTGCCAAACGCCTTTTGGCCGCGGCTGTCATAGTAATCTTTTTGATTGCGGCGATGTTTTTGCTGGAGCATATGTCCAAATTGGATCCCGCTCACGCTTATTTGGGTGCCGGAGCTTCAAGTCAGGCTGTTGCAGCCGAGAGAATTAAACTGGGGCTGAACAGGCCAATTTTAGTGCAGTTTGTTGATTACCTGGGACACGTCTTAACGGGTAATTTTGGCATTTCCTATCGCACCAGAAACCCGGTTTTTTCAGACATCAAAGAATACCTGCCCAATACCATCGAACTTGCCGTGTTTTCACTGATTCTTGCTGTATTGCTGGGCTTATTGTTGGGTCTTGCTTCTACGTTAAAAATCAGAGGGTTTCGCTTGATCCAGTTTATATTGATAAGCGGGGCTTCCACCCCCGTATTTTTGCTGGCTTACCTTGGGATCCTGATTTTTTATGCAAAATTACACATATTGCCGGCAAGCGGAATGACTTCGTATCAAAGCTATCCGACGGGTCCAACGGGTATGCTTTTGGTCGATTCTCTTTTACACCTTGACTTTGGTTTATTTTTCAATTCTCTGCAATATATCATTCTGCCAGGGCTTTCCTTGGCAATAGTACCGGCACTGTCAATCGGGAGAGTACTGAGAGGTTCTCTGCTCACCACCATGAGGCAGGACTTTATCAGAACTGCAAGGTCTAAAGGACTCAATGAGTCACGAGTTTTTCTGCGCCATGCCCTGCGCAATTCAATCGGCCCGGCCCTTTCAATGATAGGTCTGCAGGCGGGACTTTTGCTAGCCAGTGATGTGGTCGTAGAGCAGATTTTTTCCTGGCCCGGTGTCGGATACTATATTGCGCAGTCCATTCCCGTCGGAGATTTTCCGGCAATTTCGGGAGTGACAATATTTTTCGGCATATTTTACGTCTTGATAAACACTCTGGTAGATATTGGTCAACAACTAGCAGATCCGAGAATACGAACATGAGAGGAGATACAAATGGAACCAAAAGGTCCCAAACACGGTCCTGAGGCAAAAAGGGCTTTGGAAAGGGAGGCTCAACTACCGCTTACCAAACTCAGAGAAGAGTTGGATCGCGGAATTGAGATGGGCTTAGAAGGGGCTGATTCAATATCAGATAGAGATATCCCGACTTTCTCCAGAGGTGAACTGCCTCATTTTGCCGGAATCAAGACTTTTCTTAAGGCTCCTTACATTGAGAATGTAAGAGATTGCGAGCGCTTCGACGTAACGGTGATCGGGGCTCCGCACGATACCGGGACTACCTATAAGCCGGGAACTCGTTTCGGACCCCAAGGGATGCGCGATATTTCGGCCCTGTATGGAACTTACTCTTTTGAACTGGGAGTTGATCTCCGCGAGTCGATAACGATGTGTGACGCCGGAGACATCTTTACCATTCCCGGAAATATCGAGAAGAGTTTTGACCAAATTTCAAAAGGTGTTTCTTTTATTTTCTCTAAAGGTACTTTCCCGGTAGTTCTAGGGGGAGACCACTCTATCGGCTATCCCACGGTGCGAGGAGTGGCTGAAAATTTAGGCGGCAATTTGGGTATAATCCACTTTGATCGCCATGTGGACACTCAGGAAACAGACCTGGATGAGAGAATGCACACGACTCCTTGGTTCCACGCCACAAACATAAAAAACGTTCCCGCTAAAAATCTCGTACAATTGGGTATCGGTGGCTGGCAAGCACCCAGACCGGGCGTAAAGGTGTGCAGGGAACGAGAGACTACGATATTGACAGTCAATGACTGTGTCAATATGGGACTTGACAAAGCCGCTGAAATTGCGTTGGAAGTAGCTTGGGATGGGGCTGAGGCGGTCTGGCTATCTTTCGACGTAGATTGTTTAGACGCCGCATTTGTACCCGGCACGGGATGGCCCGAACCCGGAGGTTTCTTACCTCGGGAAGTCTTGGAATTAGTAAAACGCATTTCCAAAGAGGGTCTTGCGGGAATAGAAATTGTGGAGTGCTCTCCTCCCTATGACGTGTCTGAAATCACGGCACTGGTGGGAGTGAGGGTCATTTGTGATACTTTGGGCACTTTGATTCTGGAAGGACATTTGCCAAAACGTGATAAATAACCCAAAAGTCACAACAGCAGCAATTCCGGTCATTCTGGGCTGGGAAGCGGTGAAAAAGCATTACTCCATAGAAACCGGATCGGATTCGGAATGGATAGTCGAAGCCGTAACGTGTATCTTTCTAAATACCTCTGTCGGCTTTGGTCTAATAGATACCGGCACCAGTTTCCCTTCCCGGCTGTCATTTTCCGGCAGTTCTAATTTTTATCTTTTGCCGCAGGAAAATACAGACCCATTCCGGACTGCGTTGCAAAATTTGGACCTCGATGCAAGTGAAATTCACTTCGCTCTTCTGAGTCACTTACACGATGACCATGCCGGCAATTTGGAGGTCTTTGATAACGGCTTTGTTCGGATTTTTGTGAGTCCCAAAGAACTCGATTTTATCAAGCAGCATGATGAAAGTTATTTACATAAGGCTGGATTCGATAAGGCCGCTTTGGTAAAACACTCTTTCCTCTGGAGTGATTTGGAGAAATTCGACTTCGGTTCAATAAGTCCGATTTCAACTCCAGGACATACTCCCGGACATTGTAGTTTCATGATTGAAACTACAAATATAGGAGACGGAGGGGTTGTATTTTGCTGTGATGCAGCTGATCTTTCAGAAAATATATCTGATGTGAAACCCCCCGGGATTTGCTTCGGAGAAAAATCGGAAGCTAAAGCTTCTTTGGATAAGTTGATATCTTTGGCAAAATGTGACAAACTCACGCTAATTCCCGGTCACGATGGTCGGTATTGGGAGGAATTGACGACACTCCACGGTATGAACTGTTCCGGTATGACGTATTTGGATGCATGTGCGCTCAAAGAGGAGTTGATCGATGCACACTCATAATGAATCTGGCTCTATGCCAACTCGATCTGCACTAATCGTAATAGATATGCAAAGAGGATGTCTGAATCCAAGCGGCGGTCTCCCTGAGCAGGAGAATTTTATGGAAGTAGCTAAAAATATAAAGCAGATCATCGCTTTTTCACGTCAAAAAGGCATTCCTGTAATACATACACGGGAAGTACACAGATATTCTTTGATTGACTTTGGGAGAGAGACTGATGGCAGTGAAGGAATACACTTTTTGGATTCGACAGAAGATGCCCTTTACATTGAAGGTTTTGAACCGGCAAAAGAGGACTATGAAATCGTAAAAAGGCGTTACTCGGCTTTTTACTGTACCGACCTTGATATATTGCTGTCCGCCCTCAAGGTTGACACTCTCTTCTTGGTCGGTGAGCTCACTAACGTATGCGTTCACTACACCTTTGTCGACGGACATCAGCGGGATTACTACATGAAAGTTATCAAAGAATGCGTTGTCGGATCAGACGATAGGGCACATGAGGCGGCACTTGAGCAAATGTCTTATTTACAAAAAAATGCAGTAATTAGTACAGCACAGTATTGTGAAATTTTTGACGGTCAATAAGGAGTAAGCAGTGAGATTGAATGAACAAGAACGCGAAAAGCTCTTAGTTTACGTGGCTTCTCAGCTGGCGTTAGAGAGACTGTCGCGGGGGGTGAGGCTCAATTACCCAGAAACGGTAGCCCTAATCTCTCATCATGTGTTTGAAGGTGCCAGAGAAGGTAAATCGGTATCGGAACTAATGGAATCCGGCAGACATTTAATCAGACAAGAAGATGTCATGACATACGTCCCGGAGATGCTAAAAGATATTCAGATCGAAGCCACTTTTCCGGACGGCACCAAGCTGGTCACTATCCACAAACCACTTCAGTAAAGGAACACTTTTGAGCCAAGACAGTACGAATAGTAAAAACGAATATTTGCCCGGCGAGGTCCTACTCGGAAAGGAACCGATAGAGATCAATGCCTCGAAGAAAAAAACCGGAATTGTGGTGCGAAACATAGGCGATAGACCCATTCAGGTCGGTTCTCATTTTCATTTTTTTGAAGTGAACGAGTTCTTGGAGTTTGAACGGGAACAGGCTTATATGAAGAGACTCGATATAGCCGCAGGGACCTCCGGTCGTTTTGAACCAGGGGAAGAAGCGGAGGTGAGCTTGATAGATCTCGGCGGCAATAAGATCGTACAAGGTTTAAGGGGATTAACGAGGAGCTGACATATGACAGTAATCGACAGAAAAAAATACGCCGAGCTTTACGGCCCCACCGTGGGCGATGGGGTTAGGTTGGCCGATACCAACATTGTTATCTCTCCGACCAAAGATTACTGTGTGGGCGGTGACGAAGCCGTTTTCGGAGGAGGGAAAGTCATTCGGGAATCTATGGGGATGAGTCATCGAACCCGGGAATTTACTCCGGATCTGGTCATAGTGGGAGCCTTAATTCTGGATGCCCGAGAAATCATAAAAGCTGACGTTGGAATAAAAGACGGACGAATCGCAGGCATAGGAAAATCCGGAAATCCAGATATTATGGACTCGGTACACCCTAATCTTGTAATAGGTCCCTCAACCGAAGTCATATCGGGCTTCGGAAAAATTCTCACAGTCGGCGCAATTGACTGTCACGTACACTTCATTTGTCCTGAAACAGTCACGACCTCTTTGTCATCGGGAGTAACTACCTTGATCGGAGGCGGAACAGGACCGGCAGAGGGAACAAAAGCTACTACGGTGACTCCCGGAAAATTCAATCTGGCCTTCATGCTAAAAGCCCTGGACAGTTTTCCGGTCAACACGCTGCTTTTGGGTAAAGGAAATACTGTGAACGAAAAATCCCTTATTGAGCAGCTTGAAGCCGGATCCTGTGGATTTAAGATACACGAAGATTGGGGGGCAACCCCTGCCATAATTGACAAATGCCTGACTGTATCCCTTAAGGCAGGAGTCACTACTGCCATCCATACGGATACCCTTAATGAAGCAGGATACCTGGAGAGCACGCTTGCCGCCATCAATGGGCGTCCTATTCATACTTATCACACCGAGGGAGCCGGAGGCGGGCATGCTCCGGACATCATCAAGGTAGCCGGTTTCCCCAACGTATTGCCCAGTTCGACTAACCCCACCCGACCCTTTAGTGTGAACACGGTAGAGGAGCATTTGGACATGTTGATGGTTTGTCACCACTTAAATAGCGCCATCAGGGAGGACTTGAGTTTTGCCGAGAGCAGAATAAGACCGAGCACTATTGCTGCCGAAGACTATTTACACGATATTGGAGCAATTTCTATGATCGGATCGGACTCCCAAGCCATGGGCAGAGCCGGTGAAGTAATTCTAAGAACTTGGCAAACCGCGCACGTGATGAAGGAAAAGGTTGGTGACTTGAGTTCAGGTGAACCTTTTGACAATTTTAGAGCCAGGCGTTATGTGGCCAAGTACACCATTTGTCCGGCAATCTGTCATGGTCTGGATGATGAGATCGGCTCAGTTGAAGTAGGTAAGCTTGCCGATCTGGTCTTATGGGATCCGATATTTTTTGGCGTCAAGCCTGACTTGATTTTGAAAGGGGGAACAATTGTTAACGCTCACCTCGGAGAGGCTAACGCCTCGATTCCAACGACCGAACCTCGGTTTGACCGTCACATGTTCGGATCGTTTACTCCTTCGCTAAACAGCATCGCCTTTGTCTCACAACTATGCCTGGAAAGCGGGAGTACTTCGCAGTTGCACCTTGGGAAACAACTGATTGCACCTAAAAATACCTCTTCGCTTACCAAAGGTGATTTGTTGATGAATGATGCCTGTCCGCAAATAGACGTTGATTCAGAAACTTTTCAAGTAACAATTGACGGCAATCCGATTCCGGTGGAACCGGCGACACGGTTGCCAATGACCCAGCGCTACTTTCTCTTTTGACAGCTATGGAGTCTTGGGCCTACATCAATGCACTCGTCTTTGTCGACACTAAGTTCCCGTCGGGAGCATTTAGATTTTCCAATGGAATTGAATCTGCAATTGAATACGGTTTTTGCCGCGATCCGGATTCTCTTGAACACTTTGTAAGATGTCAGTTGCTTTATTCCGAGTTGACTAAATGTGAATTTGCACTGGTTGCAGGAAAATTGGAATTACATAACCGCAGTGATCTTTTAACAGATTTGAATGCAATATTAACCACACGGATCTCAAGCCTTGCCGAAAGGCAGAGCCTGATCAAAAAAGGGAAATCATTTTTACGAATGTTTGAGGCAGTGTTGGAGCGCCCTTTAAATCATTTAAACAATATGTATTACCCGGTTCTGTTTGGGACACTTTACGCATGTCAAAACAATACCCTTTTAAATTTGGGAGAGTCTTACATTTATGATGCCATACAATCGGGAATTTGCGCCTCGCAGCGCCTGCTTGGTCTCGACCCTTATCTGTCAGCCTCGCTATCGCTGAGACTTACTCATGCTTTTTTAGCGGACATTGCAAAAATTAGAGACAGACTCGACAAAATAAAACCAGAAATTGCCGATTTGGAAACCGTGCTGTCGTCCGGAACTTGGCCCATTGGTGAAATGCTCGCAGAGTTACACATTAAAAACGAGGAGGCACTCTTTGAAAACTAATAATCAATTCCGCAAAACCTTCAGAGTCGGCGTTGCCGGTCCGGTTGGCAGTGGGAAAACCGCCTTGGTAGCTTCGCTTGTTACCCATTTGAAAAACAGTTGCCCGGTGGGAGTGGTCACCAACGACATCTTCACTGCCGAGGATGCAGAGTTTCTCAAGAAACTGTCTATCTTGCCTGACGACCTGATTATCGCCGTCAAGACGGGCTGCTGCCCCCACACTGCAATTCGGGAAGACATCTCTGCGAATCTGGAGGCAGCCGAGTTGATCGAATCCAGACTCCCGGCAGAGTCAATTGTCTTAATCGAAAGCGGGGGAGATAATTTAACCGCCACATTTAGTTATGGTTTGATAGATAAGCAGATATTTGTGTTGGACATTGCCGGCGGTGACAAGCTGGCAAGAAAAGGAGGGCCGGGCATTACCCAATCTGATTTGTTGGTAATAAACAAGATTGATCTCGCCGAGATGGTCGGTGCCAATCGCGTTCAAATGGAGGAGGAGGCATTAGTCGCCAGAAACCGGCAACCGACTATCAGCACATCGGTCAGATTCGAAACAAATACCGCTTTAGTCGCTCAATGGGTGTTGGAGCAGAGGGAACTTTTCTTGGAGTCGGCTAGCGCCCAGGCTCATCCGGACATATGAATAGCATTCTCGACGTGATAGCTACGTTCTCGGAGAACAAAACAAGCGTTATAAGTGCTTTAAGGTGTACCGGTTTTATGTCTGCAAAATTAACTTCTGACGGGCTTTGCCTGGGTTCGAGTGCCGCACACTATCTTGGCGAAGATGCTCTGCTTGCATCAATCCGCGTAGACGATGGCGCCTCTCTTTGTGTAACATCGCCCGGAATTACGTATTTACGTCAAACCGAAAGTCAAACAACACAAAAAACAGATCTGGATACGGGACGTTTTTCATCTCTTGCCTACGTACCAAGACCCATACTTTTACAGGCTGATTGCAATCATCGGGAAGAAATTATTCTAAATCATACCCACGAATCAAAAATACTATTATCGAGTATCTATATCCTGGGTCGCCACAATGAAGCCCCGGGTTACTGCACGACATTATCTTGCATAAAGCAAAACGGAGAGGTTAAAATACGCCAGGAAAGAGTGTTCTCCAAAGAAGCATATCCTCCTTTTCGCTCAAAAAAGCTAAGAGTTTTTGCTTCTATTTTTATATACGATTTAACACTAAAACCAATTTTGACAAAAGCCAAAGCGGTATCTGACGGTGCTCTTTGTTCTGTGCTGAATCCCTATGAAAATGCCTTTGAGTTTGTTGCCGCGGGCCAAGATATGATAGCGATTAGAGAAGTGCTATTCAAGGCTTTAGAGCAGAACATTAACGCAGAAGACATGCATCAAATACGCCAGAAGTTGAAATTTTCGTTTTGAGCTAACCCACGTCTTTTTAAAGTATCGATTTAAACTTTCAAAATTGGCAATTTGGACTTACTCAAAGAACTAAGCACGATTGTCAAGGTCCCTAAAAAATAGACAGGGTATCTAATTTGGGATTGGGGTGGGCGTCAGTATAGGCACGAGGAGCGGTCCTAGGTACGGTGTGAATGCGTCGGTTGTTGTAATAAAAGACCTTCAAGGCAATCCCTTCCCCTCTTTGACACCTAATTTCTGAAATAACTCCTTTTATTCCTGTTAGGGATATTATTTTTTTGTCAAGTATTTGATCTATTTACTGGCGGAGCCTGGCGGATAATGTTATAATGATTTACAT
>JAKBPI010000010.1:0-56024 GCA_021829645.1 Actinomycetes bacterium
CTACCGGATGCTGGATGCGGTTGATCCACTACCGCGAATAAAGAGTATTGCGGCGCGTTTGTAGTACCTAATCGAGATACCAAGACATCACTACCTGGTGGTTTGTCTTGAAACTCGGAAAGTTGGGTTAGATTCAAATCAACAACAATAGAACACTATAAGTTGATGGAAGCCGAGTACGCTAATTTTGCAATTGATTAATAGAATGACGAGACTCCTTGTCACCGAACTATGGAGTTGGAACTGTTGGCTCATTGGGCACCGCGGCCGCCTACTCGTTCGCTGCTGAGGTGCTGAATCCGAATCAGCTACAGAACTTCAACAGATATTTGAAGAAGCTACCGAATGCGGACGAGGAGCTAAGTGACGGATCGGTTGAGTTTTCCTCTGTCGTTTCTGGAAATGTCCCGGGTCCTATGCCGTCTACACAAAGACGGTGAATGCTGAAGAGATGACGACGGGATATATCAAAACCACAGTGGCGCCAGACGGTCCGGTCGTCTCTGTGAAATATAAGTTCGGCGATGCCTCTGACCTCGGAAGAGAAGCGGAAGCTGCTGCCGGAGAAGGCATTGGGGTCGCGAGAGAGGTTGAGAACGCGTCCAATGATGTGCTCAACGCGGGAGAGGATCTGATAGGATTCCTGTGAGCGACGAGTTTGCGGAGGAGCGATCGATGCCGGACCAAGAAGCGAGGCGAGAGGCTCTTCTCGATCTGATCCGACTACGGAAGCCGATCGACGTTGCTGTTCGCTCCCTAGCCGGTTACCCATGGGACAGTCAGGGTCTTGTTGAACTTCGAATTGCTGATATCGAGAATGCCCTCAGTGCATACGAGGCCGGTCTGATCTCCGAAGCGGGATTAGAAGCTTGGGCGAAAGAGCTCGAGGGGCGAGATGACATCGATTTGGAACAACAGAACGAGTCGACGCTGAAGGAGTTCTTGTTTGAGGCGAGCACGCCAGAGGTCAACGGACAGTTTGACCACAGTCGTTTAGCTAATTGGAAAGAAAGGCTTGGATCGACATTTGACTACGTAAAGGCTGGCACAACATGAGATGCCTGTACGGTTCACTTAATTGCATGAGCCCTGACGAGTACAAAAATCACATCTGTCACAACTTAAGCAATCATCAAGTGGTACAGTTAATTTTTACAACACAGCTGTCCGTTAAACCGCCACAAGGCCAAGTGTATATGCTAGAGGATGAACATGTATAAAGGTGCCTTTTTATGTATTTCAAAGTTTGTGGGAAGGCATAGAGGTTTTGCCGTTGGTGCGATGGTTATACTAGCTCTATTTTCCACGTCAAATATCGCACCAACGATGACTTCTACAGCGGCGGCATCTACGACGTCAATAGAAACGATTAATGAAGTCAATAATTTGTTATCTTCGGGATTAGACGGACCCACTGGTCTTGCTTTTGACTCATCTGGAAACCTCTATATAGTAAATGACGGAAATAATACCATCACTGTCATACCGAAAACAACCGGCACGATTTTTGGACAGTCGGTTACAGCCAATACGCCAGTGAAACTCAATATTCCCACGGGACTGCTGAACGGTCCGTATGATTTGGCTTTTGACCAAGCGGGAAATCTTT
Source organism: Actinomycetes bacterium (assembly GCA_021829645.1). Taxonomy (GTDB): domain Bacteria; phylum Actinomycetota; class Acidimicrobiia; order Acidimicrobiales; family Bog-793; genus JAJZMK01. Next base: position 1,610 of record JAKBPI010000010.1, read on the forward strand.
ATGTAACGAATTGGGGCAACGGCAGTACCATCACTGTCATACCGAAAACAACCGGTACGGTTTTTGGGCAGTCGGTTACAGCCAACACCCCTGTTAAGTTAAACGCCGGAGCCGGCTTGGTATATCCAACAGCCTTAGCTTTTGACTCATCTGGGAACCTTTACATAGCAAATGACGGAAATAGTACCATCACTGTCATACCGAAAACAACCGGTACGGTTTTTGGGCAAAGTAACAATCTTACGATCAAGCTCTCATCAGGCTTATTGGACGGTCCATTTGGTATGGCTTTTGATTTATCTGGAAACCTCTACATAGCAAATGCTAACAATAACACTATTACTGTCATACCGAAAACAACCGGCACGATTTTTGGACAGCCGGTCACAGCCAATACGCCAGTGAAACTCAATATTCCCACGGGACTGTTGAACGGTCCGTATGATTTGGCTTTTGACCAAGTCGGGAACTTATATGTCGGAAGCGAGAGCAATAACACCATTACTGTCATACCGAAAACAACCGGCACGATTTTTGGACAGCCGGTCACAGCCAACACCCCTGTTAAGTTAAACGCCGGAGCAGTAGGTTTGGTATATCCATCAGCCCTGGCTTTTGATCCGTCCGGAAATCTCTACGTAGCAAATTATATAGCTCAAACTGTAACTGTTATTCCCGCTAACACATTTGAGATAACAACACCCACCCTACCGAGTGCCGAAGTTGGAATTCCTTATTCGGCCAATTTAGCGAATTCAGGTGGGTTGTTTGGAAAAAGTTGGAGTGTGTCAAGCGGAACATTGCCGCAAGGTCTAAGTCTCGATTCGCAAACCGGGTCTATTACGGGAACGCCAACGACATCCGGTACTTCTTCGTTTAGTGTCACTGCGAGAGATTTTCTAACAACTGCGTCAGAACATTTGTCTATCTTTGTTTCAATCCCTACTACTACAACTTCTCCTGTAGTGACAACAACTACTACAACTTCTCCTGTAGTGACAACAACCTCTGTCGTCACTAAAATTGCTAAAACTACTATCCCGGCAAATTTAATTATCTATACATCAAGAGAGCACGCATCTTATTCATTTGTCTCGCTTCCTGCAAAGTGTATGAATGCTGTATGTACGGGGGATGCTATTCTAAAAGTTAAGCTATTTAGGAATATTGTTAAATACATCAAAATACCGGTCGGGAAGTCCAAGAAAAAGAATAAAGTAGTTCTAAGAAAGATACGTGTTGCAAAGGAAATCGTGATAGGGAAGGGCGCTATTCAATTAGGTGCCGATACCAAAGGTGTTATCCAAATACATCTAAATAAAACCGGAGACCAATTGCTTGGTGCCAAAACAGTATTTTCTCGTATAAAAAAAGGTAATGAGATAGAATTAAGAAAAATATCTGTGTTGCCGAAGATCAAATCTGAATTATTGATTGTACTTTCTGGGCGTAAACAACTTCTGGTAAAGTCTTTATTTATTCAAATAAAGTCGAAATCAGCAAAGATGAGCGTAAAAAGTAAGCGATTTTGAAATTATGCATAAAAGATAAAATTAAGTACAAAAATTAATACCTTCGATTAGAAATTATGAATATATTTTAGTGAATGTGCTTACCAAAGTCGAAATCTAAATTGCCAATACGACAATTGCGACTTATGGAAAACTGGAAATTTCACAAAAATTACTTTACGGGAGTTTACTCTCTGTCGGTGACTTTCAGGTAGGTTGACAAGTAACCGCTGAATTGATCCGACATATTGGCTAAGTCTAAAGTGAAGAGATTGTCCGCCGTCACTGCTTTCCCTCCGGCGGATCCGATAACTTTGCTTGGGATACCATATTGTTGGGACAGTTCCAGTATTTTCTCCGGGAACTTTGTACAAACAATCACCCTGGACGGGGATTCCGAAAATAGCTCTTCAACGGAGGAAATGCCTGTTACTATGGCACCACACTGGGATTTGATAGCCATTTCACACAGTGCGATTGCAATGCCACCAAAAGATACATCATGAATATACGATAGTAAATTATCCGTACTATTCGCAATTTCCTGAGGTATGCCGTTTGAGCTTCCAATCTGTGCCCCTACCAATTTGGTGATGAACCCGATCAGTTGCTTATGGAATTTGAGATCAAGACGGGGTAAGTTGCAGGCATGAGCTCTCGGTGAAGACTGCTCGTGTAGACGCGACACGGCTGAACCACATAGATTATGTTCTGTTTGACCAAGGAGAATGAGGGTTTCCTCTGCATTCAGTCCGATGATGGGAGGTTTTTGGCTTATGCTTTCGATGAGACCCACCACAGCTACTACCGGTGTAGGCAAAATGTCTTTGCCTTCGCTTGAGTTATAAAGGGATACATTGCCGCCTACAACAGGGATGTCGAGCTCTCTGCATGCCTGGGCCATGCCATCAATGGATTCAGAGAGTTGCCACATCACTTCGCCGTGTTCTGGGTTGCCGAAATTTAAGCAATTGACCAAACCTATCGGTTCGGCACCGGTACAAGCAACGTTTAGAGCTGATTCGGCAACAGTCATAGCTGTACCTAAACGCGGATCTATGGCACAGTAATTGGGATTTGCGTCAGAAGATAGAGCCAGTGCTTTACCCGTAAAGGCAATATCGGGAGCCGATAGCTTGAGTACGGCAGCGTCCGCTTCACCTGGTCCACAGACCGTATTGGTAAACAGTTGGTGGTCATACTGTTCGTAGACAAAAGCCGGATCTACAAGAAGCCGTAAAATGTCTTCTGCTATATCAGGTACAGAGGCGTGATGTGAGCCATCTGTGGCGATCTCAGCCGGATCCCTACTTGCCGACAGCATGTCGTCAAGCTTAGCCAACGGTTTTGGAGGGGTGATTTCACGGTTGTATTTGGGCGCTTCATCTGCCAGTGTGGCAGCCGGTATGTCGGCAAGCACCGTACCGCCTGCTTCTGTCAGAATACGTAATTGGTTTGGACAATCGCTGCTTTCCGGTACGATATGTCCTATGACGCTTGCCTGAACTTCAAATTTTTTACATATTTCTTGTACGTCTGCAAAGTCATCAGGTTTCACTATGGCCAGCATGCGCTCTTGACTTTCACTGGTCATGATTTCAGGAGGTGTCATATCGGACTCCCGAAGAGGTATTTCCGAAAGATAAACGTCCATGGCGACCCTACCGCGTGCTGCTAATTCACTGGTGGCACAAGCCAAACCGGCACCCCCCAAGTCTTGAATAGCGACTACGAGGTGAGCGTCGAGTAACGCAAGGGATGCTTCAATCAGGCGCTTTTCTTCGTAAGGGTCTCCTACCTGAACGCTTGGCCGTTTAGAAGAGCTTTGTGAAGTAGTGTCACCTGCTTGGTCGCTTTCAAACGCCGCCGAAGCGAGGATGCTTACCCCTCCTATACCGTCGCGTCCGGTGGAAGATCCGAGAAGCACTACTAAGTTGCCCACCCCGGAAGCCCTGCCCAGCACCAAACGGTCTTTGGGTAATATACCTAGACAAAATACATTCACAAGCGGGTTTTGGTTGTAGCAGGTATCAAAAACGAGATTACCGCCCACCGTGGGAACGCCTACGGAATTGCCGTAGCCGGAAATACCTTTGACGATTCCGTCTAAGAGGTAGGCATTGTGTGGTTGCTCGGGTGGTCCGGTAAAAAGAGGGTCCATCAAAGCAATGGGCCGAGCTCCCATGGTGAAAATGTCTCTAATAATGCCACCCGCTCCGGTGGCTGCTCCTTGGTAAGGCTCTATGGCGGAAGGGTGATTGTGGCTTTCTATGCGTATAGCAACGGCAATATTATCTCCCACGTCGATTACTCCGGCGTTTTCACCTGGTCCGACCAGTACCCGTGGTGAAGCAGAAGGGAGTCTGCCAAGATGGATGCGTGATGATTTGTAGGAGCAGTGTTCACTCCACATTACGGAGTACATGGCGAGTTCCAAATCGTTAGGTTCTCTGCCAAGTTTTTCTTTGATCAAGTCGTATTCACTATCGGTCAAACCCAACAAAATATGTTTTTTTTCCATCAATAACTACTCTTTCCATAAGCGTCTGTTGCGAGTTTTTTTGTGGTATTTGATAAGGTGTAATATCTGACGTCTTGCTTGTGTATTTTGGCGGCCAAAGGTATCTCCATGTTATTTGGTTGCCTCAATGAAGGATTTCAGGAGAACTTGACCATCTGTCTGGCCGGTGAGCGGATCCACGGCTCTTTCTGGATGCGGCATAAGTCCTACGACATTACCTATTTTGTTGGTGATACCGGCAATATTTTCGATTGAGCCGTTGACGTTAGTTGTGTAGCTGAGGACGATCATATTATTGGTTGTTAGGTATTGAAGAGTAGCATCGTCACAAACGTAGTTCCCCTCTCCGTGATTAATCGGTAAATGCAGTTCTTGTCCGCCAGTGGCGGCAGAAGTGAGTACGGAGGCAGTACTTTTTACAACACAGGGGACGGTTTTGCAAATGAACCGCATCTCCTCGTTTTTGCTCAACGCTCCCGGCAAAAGACCGCATTCGGTGAGAACTTGAAAACCGTTACATATACCGACGACTGGTCCGCCGGCTTCGGCAAATTTAATTACCTCTTCCATGATCGGTGAAAACCTTGCAATTGCACCGGGTCGGAGGTAGTCTCCGTGGGCAAAGCCTCCCGGTAATATAATGCCGCTGCAGTTCCCCAGGGTACTTTGCTGATGCCAAACTAGCTCTGCTTCGGCACCGAGAAAACGGAGTTGCTTGTAAGCATCGTATTCACAGTTGGTACCCGGAAAAGTTATTATTTTGATCAATGGGTTCATAGTCATCACCTCATACCGCTAAATGTTGGTGTAAGTTCATGGCGCAAAGGTTATCCGGCTTCTTGAGAAATCAATATTTCCGAGTATTCCATAACCGGGTTCACCAGTAGCTTTTGACAGATCTCTTCAGTGATTTTTTGTGCTGCCTCGGCGGTGTCGGCCGATATGCTAAAGTTGACAACTTTACCGACTCTTACTTTGTTCGCTTGAGTAAACGACAGCGCTGACAGGGCGCGTTCAATAGCTTTGCCTTCTGGATTTGCTATCACATCCAAAGGTTTGATGATAACTTGAACCTTATATTCCATTTTATTCATTTCCTCTGTTGTCTGAGTTGTCATTAAATACAGTGTTGCTTCAGCCATTCCGAAAAACTCTTCGCAGAAAGACGTTCATAAGCGGCAATATATCTTGCCATGGATTCCTCTATAACGTTCCGTGGTAAAGGGGGAGGTGATGAGTTTTTGTCCCAACCACTCTGCTCTGCCCAATCTCTTATGGGTTGTTTGTCGAAAGAAATACCAATGCGACCTTCTTCATAGTCCTGTAGATCCCAAAACCTGGAGGAATCGGGAGTCAGAATTTCGTCGCAGATGAGCGGTTTTCCGTCAATAATTCCTATTTCAAATTTAGTGTCAGCTATGACAATGCCTTTTTGTAAGGCAAGTTCTGTAGCCAGGTTATATGCGGATATGCAAATCTCTTCAACACTACTAAAAAGTTTTTCGCCAAGCATTTCTTTCGCGGTAGAAGGAGCAATGTTTTCATCGTGCCCCAAGTGGTTTTTTGTGGAAGGAGTAAAGAGGGGTTGAGGAAGCTTAGACCCTTTAGTCAGCCCTGCAGGTAAATTGATACCGTGCATTGTGCCATTGAGTTCGTATTCTTTCCAAGCCGATCCCGCCATGTATCCCCGTACGATGCATTCCATATCAATCATCGCAGCTTTTTTGACTAGCATTGAACGGCCCGGCAGGTCGAACTCCTCGATATCTTGAGCTTCTAAGCCAAAATCACTACTTTCCGTTGAGATCAAATGGGTCGGGAAAAGCTTCAGTAGCGCATCTGACCAGAACTTTGTCATGGCGGTAAGTACTTTGCCTTTACCCGGTATGGCTTCTTTGAACACATGGTCGAAGGCAGATATTCTATCGCTGGCCACCATGAGAAGTTTGGTGTCGTCTACCTGATAGATATCCCTGACTTTGCCTTTATACAAAAGAGGATACATACTAGAGTACCTCATTCAACTTGTCTATCGTGACATGTGTATTTCGCATCAGACGCCCTAAGTCAAAAGCTTTTTCCAGAAATTCTTCTACGTTTTCTTGAGAAGACATGAAGTCGTTCAACGCAGGATCCATTAAGAGAGCATCTCGAAAATTTATGTTTTCCTGCAGGGACTTCATGGACACACTTTGCACAATACGGTATGCATTGTCTCGCGTCAAACCCTTTTCGACTAAAGACAGCAGAACAGTTTGAGAGAAAACAAGACCAAGGGATCCCTGTAGCAGATTAGTCAGCATTTTTTCTTTATTAACCGCCATGTTGTTGACCAGATAGGTTGCTTTTTTGACGGCGTAATAAGCCAACATACTGGCATCGGGCAAGATGATTCTTTCTGCCGAGCTGTGGGATATGTCTCTTTCATGCCAGAGGGCCACATTCTCAAGTCCTGAAACTAGGTAGCCGCGCAAAACTCTCGCCATGCCGACCAGGCGCTCACTTAAGATAGGATTTCTTTTATGCGGCATAGCAGAAGACCCTTTTTGTCCCTGCCTGAAAGGTTCCAGTACTTCTCCGACCTCACTTCGCTGTAGATGACGGATTTCTGTGGCTAGCGACTCAATAGTGGAACCGATGGAGGCAATGGCATACAGGTACTGAGCGTGTCTGTCGCGCGCAATTACTTGATTAGCCGGTACAGGTTTTAGATTGAGGGCTGATGCAACGTATTGTTCCACATCGGGGTTGAGATTGGAGTAAGTGCCTACGGCACCAGAAAGTTTGGCTACGCCAATTTGACGGGCAGCCTCTTTAAGTCTTTCCAGATCTCTTTCTACCTGGAAGCACATCAGTGCCAATTTCACACCGAAAGTAGTAGGTTCAGCATGTATACCATGCGTGCGTCCGAGGCAGTAGGTGTCGCGATGCTCTAAAGCACGATTTTTTAGGGCCAACACCAGTTCGTGTGTTGCCTCTGTGAGTAATTCGGCAGCACGTACCAGAGTCAGGGAAAGTGCCGTGTCGACAACGTCGGAAGACGTCAGACCGTGATGTATGTAAGGGCCTGATGGCAGTCCAATTTTGTCTTGCAGGACATCCACAAAAGCAGCTACATCGTGATCGGTTATTTTTTCCCGTTCTTCGACTAGGTCCACAAATTCTCTGTCAACCAAAGGGGCGTTAGCTCGGGCATGCTCAGCGTATTCTTTGGCCAGCAAACCAAGATTTGCTTGAGCTTCCAAGTTTAGTAATTCTATCTCGACAAATATAGCGAGGCGTGCTTCATCAGTGAAAAGGGCAGCCATCTCTGGCATTTGATAGCGGGGGATCATTTTTTACCTTTGCTGTTTCGATACACTTTATTATTTTTCTTTGCTTGGACTGCAAAGAAGTAAGTTATGGCCAAGCCGGCACTATAGGGGTACGAATTGATCACGGCCAGGTCCGACTCCCACAAAAGAGACTTTTGTTTTGGTGAAAGCTTCGATAAGGTCGATAAAATCCAGAGCTGCCTTTGGCAAGTCAGCTTTTTTCTTGACGTCCCCAAGATCTTTTTGCCATCCGGGAAGCTGTTCGTAGTTGGGTTTTGCCTGTTGAAATAGAGCCTGTTCGGATGGAAGCTTGTCGTACTTTTCTCCGTTTACGTCGTAGGAGGTACATACCTTGATTTCACCTAGTCCCGAGAGGACATCCAGTTTAGTGAGGGCAATTTCCGATACGGAACTCAGCCTTATGGCGTGACGCAACATTACCAAGTCTAACCATCCCGGGCGACGCCTTCTGCCGGTATTGGTCCCGTATTCGTGACCTTTTTCTATCAAGATGTCGGCTGTCTCATCAGCAAGCTCAGTAGGGAAAGGTCCTGATCCTACTCTTGTAACATAAGATTTTGCTATGCCTACGACACGTGTGATGTGCATGGGTCCAACTCCTGCACCGACACAGGCTCCTCCCGCTGTGGGATTTGAAGAAGTAACGAACGGATATGTGCCGTGGTCAAGGTCAAGGAAAGTAGCCTGAGCACCTTCCAGCATAATATTTTGTCCGTCTTCAAGGGCATCGTGAATGATGCCAACGGTGTCTTTTACCATAGGGGCAATTTGCGGCGCAAGTTCGTTCAGGTAAAGGTCGGCTATCTCATTGATGTCGAGACTGAGTCTGTTGTAAACCTTTGTGAGTATGGCGTTCTTTTCCCTGAGGGCCACTTCGAGTTTTTGCATGAAAACTTCTCTGTCCAGCATGTCCTGAACCCTGAGACCAACCCTGCTTGCTTTGTCGGCATAGGTGGGACCGATACCGCGCTTGGTCGTACCTAATTTGTTGCGACCAAGCATGCGCTCGCCCAATTTGTCGAGTTCGTAGTGGTAGGGCATGATTAAATGAGAATTGCCCGACACGATCAGTTTACTTGTGTCTATGCCGCGCTCATTCAATTTTTGACATTCTGCTATGAGAACTGCTGGATCTACGACAACCCCGTTTCCTATAACAGGGGTTATATGTGGGTATAGTACGCCTGACGGTACGAGCTGAAGAGCAAAGCTTTCTCCTCCAACCACTATTGTATGACCGGCGTTATGGCCGCCTTGATAGCGTACGACATAGCGCATGTCTTTAGCGAAGAGGTCCGTTAGCTTGCCCTTGCCTTCGTCACCCCACTGGGTTCCGATGACGATAGTAGCTGGCAAGTTACTCCTTTGGGTCTTGTATTCAAATCTTACCCTAAATAATATGCTTATTCCATTATTTTTTGAAAGAGTACTCTGTCCCAAAGACTTTTCTATGGTGTCGGGAAAAGTTGTATTGTGAAAAGTCTTGGCTACATAACGAGGGCGTTGGCAGCACAGGCAATTGAGTGTTTTCGGTCAAAGAAGGAAAGCCGGTCGTTATCAACTGCCCAAATGACGAAAAGGCAGTTACTCCTTCAGGAGAAGGGGGATATCACTCGAGTAAAAGCATTTCGATACAGTATTTCAAGTTGTTGGTAAAATATATAAAAATAAACTGCAAAAATACAACATTTAATTTGGTTTGCATTATTGACTATTATTGGTTATGCTGGTGTAAATATTCTTCTTAGAAGGGGTGGCTACTGGAGATGGTTGCATCTAAGACTTCTGATAAAGTTTCGGATAAAAAAACCCATTTCCGTGCTCTGTCGATAATTTTAATTGTGTCAGCCGTTCTCTATGCCTTAACTTATCTGATGATACCTTCCCGTGAGTGGAAAAAGCTTTTACCCGGACAGCAGCTGGATATTGGTTGCTTTGAGTTAATGTTTACTTTCTGGGTCGCCTATTTTACATTATCTCGCAGTAAATATGAGCGTTTAAAATTATTTACACTGAGGACTTTTCTCGACGGCAAAACTCTCAATAGAGACGGGATTGCCTCTGGAGAAGAGAAAGAGATGGAAAAAGAAATATCAATTAGGGAAAAATCTCAGTCTAGTAGGGATGTACAAGGGATAATGATAGCTATTGTCGTACTGCTGATAACTCTGTTGATGGTTGTTAAAAATCCAACCTCAAATGATAAAACGTATATTTCGCTGTTATACGGATCAATATTTTCACTCGGCATTATCATAACATTATGCTGGGTGCTTTCAATCGATATGTTCGATACTATTATGAACGCGTTTAAAGGCAATGTCGGTGAAGTCAATGATATTAGGCACTATCTATATAGAGAGATAGGCCCTTTTCGGATGGGTGCGGTAACATATGGCTATGTGGGTAATGCTCTCATGCCTATATTTACGCTGATGGTTTTTTCCCTGTTTGCTCCGACGGGTGTGGCTATCGGGGGAGCCATCTATTTGTTTCTAGCTTATCCGTATTATTTCGGCTACCGGGAAGTCACTGAAACTGCTGAGGAAAATAAAGCCAACAGCTATATCACTATAGATAGTCCAAAGTTTGACCCCAAAGGTGATGGATCGGATTCTAATAAAACCAACCCAGCGGAAGCAGGGCTGCCAAGGAATTGGCCTTCCTGGATATTTTTACTTGTGTTACTAGTGCCGGCTGTTTATACTATGATAAATCCGTGACGGCAGATCGAATAAACATATTGCAAAATATTGGCGATAAGAAAGCCGTCAAAATCACTTACGATAGTAACGCCGGTTCTTATGCATCTCACACTATGATGCAACAACGTAATTTAGAAGTTTTAGCGGAAAAAATTTTCGCAATAAAAGGAGTTTTTACCGATGTGCTAGACATCGGAGCTGGGTCAGGGTTAAGTTTGACCCACCTAGAGACATATGCTGATAAAACTCATTTTACTTCTCTTGTGAGAACGGATATATCGGGAAAATCACTTTTGGCAGCGCCAAATGTATTGTATTGTCCTGATATTAAATTACAATGTGATGCAGAAAATCTGCCTTTTGTGGACAAGCATTTTAGTTTGGTTTACGCTAATTCCGTATTGCACTGGTTAACAGCTGAATCGGGAATGCCTGGTTTCGAGAAGGGTATATCGGAAGCTCTAAGGGTCACAAAGTCAGGGGGGCTTTTTGCCGCCAGTATCGCTGCAGTGGGAACTTCACGGTCTTTTTTTAGGGCTTATGAAAGCGTCATAGCTTTACTGGACAGGTACTCTTTGGCAGCACCCAGTCTTGAAAAAAATCCGATAGGCGCTATGGAACTCCATAACGTCGTGGACACCTTACTTTCTTTCGGAGCAAAAGTTATTTCTGCCGAGCTTATTTACGAGCCTGTCTTATATTCTTCGGCAAAAGAGTACATAGATGACGTAAAAGCATATGGCTATCATTTTTTGTTGAACGGTGTTGAAGCAGATCTACAGAGCGTACTTTGGGAGAAAATAAGCCAGTCTTTTACCGAAGAAGTCGGTTCCGGACAGTACTTCCATGATCAATACATGATTTATGTTCTGGCCTCGCCAACTTAACCCGCATAACGGTTGTGTGTGACTAGCCGGTCTTTATCGTATTGAAAGAAAGGCTATCTCCGCTTTTGTCGACTGTGATCACTGAACCGTTTTGAAATTCGCCTTTGATAATTTTGGCAGCCAGCTCGTCAAAAAGTTCTCGCTGTATGACGCGCTTTAGGGGACGTGCTCCAAAGGTTTCGTCGTAGCCGTTCTGAGCCAAAAGCAGTTTGGCGTCTTCTGAAACAATTACTTTAATTGAGCGCTGCTCAAGTCTTTTCTCCAGTGTTTTCAGCTGAATGTCTACGATAGGAAGCATGTCTTCCGGCTGGAGATGCTTGAATCTCACAATTTCATCAATCCTATTGATGAACTCGGGCTTAAAGAAATTCAACGGGTCGCCTGCCAGATTGGATGTCATTACAAGTATGGTGTTGGTGAAATCAATCGCTCTACCCTGTCCATCCGTAAGTCGTCCGTCGTCCAAGACCTGAAGCAATACGTCAAAAACGTCTGGATGGGCTTTTTCGACTTCGTCAAAGAGAATGACGGCATAGGGTCTGCGCCTAACGGCTTCCGTCAGTTGTCCTCCCTGATCGTAGCCTATATACCCAGGAGGAGCACCTACTAAGCGCGATACGGAGTGCTTTTCCTGGTATTCGCTCATGTCGATACGGACCATAGCTTTTTCGTCGTCAAATAAAAATGAGGCAAGAGACCTGGCGAGTTCTGTTTTCCCTACTCCGGTGGGACCAAGAAACAGGAATGAGCCTATTGGCCTATTGGGATCGGACAAGCCGGCGCGATTTCGTCGTATAGCGTTTGAGACCAAACGAACTGCTTCGTCTTGTCCTACTACCCTTTCATGTAGGTGATCTTCCATGTTGATCAACTTGGAAGCTTCGCTTTCTAACAGTTTCGTGACCGGTATGCCGGTCCATTTGGAAATGACCTCCGCTACGTCTTCTGCGTCGACTTCCTCTTTGAGCATTTTTTGCTCCGACTGTATTGCATTTAATTTTCTAGTAGCTTCTTCAATTTTGGCATTTATACTCGGCAGGATTCCATATCTTATCTCTGACGCCCTATCCAAACTACCTTCCCGCTCGAAGCGTTCTGCGTTAGCTTTCTCTCTCTCCAACTGCTCTTTGATGTCCTGTATGGCGGTTATGGCAGTTTTTTCTTGTTGCCAGCGTGCCGTCAAGGCGCTTTGCTGCTCTTTATAATTTGATATTTCGGCTTCTAAACTTTCCAGTCTTTGGCGGGAGATCTCGTCTGTTTCTTTGACCAGTGCCACTCTTTCAATTTCCAATTGCCTAATCTTGCGTGTAATAACGTCTATCTCTGTTGGCATGGAGTCAATTTCGATCCTGAGTCTACTGGCAGCTTCGTCTATCAGGTCAATTGCTTTATCCGGCAAATAACGTCCCGTTATATATCTGTCTGAGAGCACACTAGCAGCTACCAAAGCATTGTCTTGGATGCGAACCCCGTGGTGTATTTCATAGCGCTCTTTTAGGCCGCGGAGAATTGTGATGGTATCTTGAACGCTTGGTGGACCGACAAAGATTGTTTGGAAACGCCGCTCAAGAGCAGCGTCTTTTTCGATGTGAAGACGGTATTCGTCCAGAGTCGTTGCCCCCACTAAACGAAGTTCTCCTCTGGCCAGCATGGGCTTTATCATGTTACCGGCGTCCATAGCCCCCTGGGCTTCTCCTGCCCCTACGATAGTATGGAGTTCGTCAATGAAAGTAATGACTTCTCCGTCTGAGTCAGTAATTTCTTTCAAAACAGCTTTCAGACGCTCTTCAAACTCGCCCCTGTATTTTGCCCCGGCGATCATGGCAGCAAGATCCAAGGCAACAACCTTTTTGTTGTTTAGGCTTTCCGGAATATCTCTATCGACAATTCTTTGGGCAAGTCCTTCTACGATGGCGGTTTTTCCCACTCCCGGTTCGCCGATTAACACCGGGTTGTTCTTGGTTCTGCGGGATAAAACCTGTATTACGCGACGTATTTCCTCATCTCTCCCGATAACCGGATCAAGTTTTCCTTTCCGAGCCAGTTCCGTGAGATCACGCCCATAGCGTTCCAGAGCCCTATATGTTTCTTCTGGCGTTTGCGAGGAAACATTATGGCTGCCGCGGGTCTCGCGTAAAGCATTCAAAAGTAAGTTTTTGTCCGCAGGAATTAAATCATGGAGAGCCAGCAACATGTGCTCAACGGAGATATAACTGTCGCCCATGTCATTTCGAATGTCATCAGCCTGATCGAAAGCTTCGGAAAGTACTCTTGATATCTGTGGGGATGATCCCCCGTAAGATTTTGGAAGCGCAGCCATTTTTTGCTCAAGGCGTCTTTTTACTTCGGCCGGTGCAATATGTATTTTGTCCAAAATGGGTATGAAAATACCGTCTTGTTGTCCCAGGGCCGCAAGTAGGAAGTGAAGCGGGATAATTTCCGGGTTGCTTTCTTTTTCAGCCAAATTTGACGCTTCCGCAAGAGCTTCTTGTGTTTTTAGCGTCCATTTGCTTGGATCAAGCGTCATTTTTACTCCTTATTATGTATAAATCTTGACTTACGTAAAATGATTTTTACTGTATTTATTCAGTATTTCAAGTAAAAAGAGTAAGTCTTTGGATTGAGATACATGCCTAATGGGGAGCTTTTCGCCTTTTACGGGCACTAAGTCCCTTCTGTATTGACGGTGAACTTCTTTAATGTGTATCTCGGCGTTACGGTGGGCGTATTCCAGTTCTCGTTGCAGTTCGGCAATTTTAGCTTCAAGTTCAAGTACTTTGCGCACCCCTTCCAAGTTGATACCGCTTTTAGTGAGGTCTTGTATGCGTCTCAGTTTTTCGATATCTTCAGAAGAATAACGCCTGTTGCCGCCATGAGTTCTACTCGGGCCCAGAAGCCCTTTTCTCTCATAGATTCTGAGTGTTTGTGGGTGTAAACCCGCTAGGTCGGCGGCAACAGATATGACATAAACCGGCCTTTCGTTATTTATGTCATAAAAGGAAGTATTACTCATGATCTATCCTCCTCCCAGGACTTGCGCGGAGACGATGTTGTGGCGCTGGCGAAATTTTCCAGAGCCTTTTTTTGTTTGTCGTTGAGTTTTTGCGGTATGACAATCTCTACATTGACGAGTAAGTCTCCGGATCGGTTAGCTCGCTTTACCCCTTTGCCCTTGACTCTGAATGTTTTGTTAGAGGTGGTTCCCGGAGGTATTTTCAAAGTCACACTTCCTTCTGGTGTGGGGACTTTGATGGTGGCGCCAAAAACAGCTTCCGGGAAAGTTATGGGAGCGATGACTACAATGTTATCTTCTTTCCTGGAAAATACCGGGTGGTTATCTACGTGTACCGTAACATAAAGATCACCGGGGTTCGTCCCCAAAGAGTTGGATTCTCCGCGAGAAGGTACCCGTATTTTCTGTCCTTCGGCCACTCCGGGCGGAATGCGCAGTTTGATCTGTCTGTTTTTCTTTTCGGTACCGCTTCCATTGCAATTCGGGCAACGTTCTATCACCCTCACGCCTCTTCCGCCACAGTCAGGACAAGGGGAGGATAGGGAAAAAAGACCTTGATTGTCGTTTAGTACTCCGGTGCCGTTACATCTCTGACAGGTCACCGGAGAGGTGCCAGGTTTTGCGCCACTCCCCATACATACAGAGCACCTGACATTCGAAGTTACATTGACCGATGTGGTAAGACCTTTGATGGCGTCCAGAAACGACAGGTGAATTTCGGCTTCCAAATCGTTTCCTTTTTGCGTTGTGCCAGAAGAGTGAGAATAGCGGCGTTTGCCGGCTCCGCCGCCGGCGTTGCGAAATATTCCGCCGAAAAGATCGGTAATGTCGTCTATTTTAAAGTTGAATCCGCCTTGGCCACCCACTCCGGAGTTAATTGGACCCATTTTTCGAACGGCGTCATATTCTTTTCGCTTATTGGAATCCCCCAAAACGTCGTAGGCCGCAGAAATTTCTTTGAAACGCTCTTCCGAACCCGGATTGGCATCCGGGTGGTATTTCTTTGCCAGTTTACGATATGCACCGGTGATTTCTTTGTCGGTTGCCGTAGAGGAAACGCCCAATATTTTGTAATAATCTGTTTCCATCCACTCTCGTTGTGCTGCCATATGCGTACCTTTTTTGTTTGTCACGTTATCCGTTAGCCGCATCAATTTCTTGCGGCTAACGGATAATGAATCCTTTTACGGTGTTGTTACTTGGTTATCCCTTTACCTTGACCATGGCCGGTCTGATTACTCTCTCTTTGAGTTGGTAGCCGGATCGCAATACCTCTGCTATAACTCCTGCTTCCTCGGGATTCTCTGCCGGCTCATGACTAACGGCGTCATGGTAAGCGGGATTGAATTGTTCCCCTGGCTGTCCTATCTTGGTCAATCCTTCTTTTTGTAGGATATTTTCCAGGAGTGCTCCTATCTGAACAAAGGACTTGAGGAATTCTCCATCTACCGCCGTTTCCTCATTTGGGACAGCTCCTATTTCGCCTTCCGTTGGGGCTTTGGGGCCATCCACCGGCTTGTCTTTTGCGATGGTCTCCTGTTCCAGGTGATTCATAGCCAGCTCAAAGGCATCCAACACGGGAAGCAGCTTTTCCATGAGAGCAAACGTCGCCAACTCTTTTGATTCCAGTTGCTGACGTTGAGCACGCTTTCTGAAATTGTCAAAGTCGGCTTGCAACCTCTGTAGGGAGTCCAGATAAGAGTTTCTTTCATCCAGAATTCTTTCTGCTTCCGAGAGAATTTCTGATGGCTCGTCCGTGGTGAGTATATAAGCATCATTGTTGTTAGTCATATCGGATACTTCACTCTCCTCATCACTTTGTGGCGATGTGCTATCTGGATTGGTATCCGATGTGGAGTCCTCAATGAAGGCATCTCCACCCGACTTCTTCCTACTTTGAATGTGCTCTTTTTCGGAATCCGGGTAATTGTTATTCGACACGACTGTTCCTATTCACCCGATTCGTCTACTATTTCGGCGTCAACCACTTCTTCATCGTTGGGCGTCGAGGCAGAAGTTGCGGCACTGTTTTGGTTGGCCTCTGAGGACGCCGTTTCATAGAGCCTTTGTCCGAATGCCTGTGAAGCTGTTACCAGTGTCTCTGTTGCTTGTTTCACGGCTTCTATATCGGTTCCGGCAAGCGCTTTTTTCAGGTCTTCGAGTCCCGATTCGACTTTGGTCTTCTCCTCACCGCTGAATTTTTCTCCCTCATCTTTTAGGAGCTTTTCTGTGCGGTGAATCAGAGTTTCGGCATTATTCCTTGTCTCGGCTTCTTCTTTGCGCCTGCGGTCGTCTTCAGCGTGAAGTTCGGCGTCCTTGACCATTCTTTCGATGTCGTCTTTAGGAAGTGAAGACTGTCCGGTAATGGTCATGGATTGTTCTTTGCCAGTGGCACGATCTTTGGCGGATACGTGTACGATACCGTTGGCATCTATGTCGAATGTAACTTCAATTTGAGGCACTCCCTGAGGAGCGGGAGGCAGATCTACCAGTTCAAATTTACCGAGTGTTTTGTTATACATGGCCATATCCCGCTCACCTTGCAGTACGTGAATTTCAACGGAAGGTTGGTTGTCCTCGGCGGTTGTGAAAACCTCCGATCTCTTGGTGGGAATTGTTGTATTGCGCTCTATCAGTCGGTGCGTTATGCCGCCTTTAGTCTCTATACCAAGGCTGAGAGGAGTAACGTCGAGTAAGAGCACATCTTTGACATCGCCTTTCAAGACTCCTGCCTGAATAGCCGCTCCAACGGCAACAACCTCATCCGGGTTGACTCCTTTGTGCGGTTCTTTTCCTGTTAGTTCCAGTACAAGCTCTTGGATTGCCGGCATGCGGCTGGAGCCTCCAACCAGTACTACGTGGTCTATATCGGATTTAGATAAACCGGAGTCTTTGATGGCCTGTTCAAAAGGACCGCGGCAAGCCTGTACTAGATCTTCTGTCAACTCCTGGAATTTAGCTCTGGTGAGTTTGAGATCCAAGTGTTTTGGACCGTCTTGTGTGGCGGTTATGAAGGGAAGGTTGATTGTAGTTTCCTGAGTGCTGGAAAGTTCTATTTTTGCTTTTTCTCCCGCCTCTTTTAGTCTTTGAACTGCCATTTTATCTTGCGAGAGGTCTACGCCCTCAGTGTCTTTGAAGCTCTTGACAAGCCAATCGATAACCCTTTGATCCCAGTCATCTCCACCCAGGTGAGAATTGCCGGCAGTTGATTTTACCTCAAATACTCCGTCACCTATTTCCAAGAGAGACACGTCAAAAGTGCCGCCTCCCAAGTCAAAAACGAGAACGGTTTGTTCGGACTTTTCTTTGTCCAAACCGTAAGCCAAAGCGGCGGATGTGGGCTCGTTGATGATTCTGAGGACTTCTAAGCCGGCAATTTGTCCGGCTTCTTTGGTGGCTGTGCGCTGGGAGTCGTCAAAATAGGCCGGAACCGTAATAACGGCTTGTGTGACGGTATCTCCCAAAAAGGCCTCAGCATCTCTCTTGAGCTTCTGTAAAATTCTTGCCGAAATTTCCTGTGGAGTGTACTTCTTGCCGTCGATGTCAACTGTCCATGAAGTACCCATGTGGCGCTTTACCGACCTGATTGTTCTGTCGGGGTTGGTTATAGCCTGTCTTTTTGCGATTTCTCCTACCAAAACCTCACCTGATTTGGTAAAGCCAACTATGGAAGGGGTTGTCCTTCCTCCTTCCGCATTGGGGATGACTGTAGGCTCGCCGGCCTCCAGCACGCTTACCACCGAGTTTGTAGTACCAAGATCAATTCCTACTGCCTTAGGCATAATTTCCTCCAGATCTAGTCTTTTTGACTTTTCAAAATGCTACGTTGTATAGTATATATAAAGTTGAGTCTATCATTATCAACTTTTAAATACTTTTATACAATTATTTCTGATAACGCCTCTAATCTGCCACCTCTGCTGTGGCAGATGCTAGCAAAATGGGCCCCAGTGCTATTGCGGTACCGGAAAAGAAGCTCATACTAAAAAAACGGGAGCCGACATAATGCAGGTATTACGGTCGCGTTGAGAGTTTTATGGCAAATGGAATTAAGATAGACAAAGTCTGGTTCGCAAGGACCAGAATTTGTCTATAGAATTGCACTACCGATTTTTACTTTATCTGCTATCGGATCCTTCCGTAAGGGACGGGCATGGCTGTGGTTGGGAAAGTAATGTACTTTAGTTGCTTAAACATATTTAATTGTTAAATTGTGAAATGGTACGCAGAGAAAAATTTTAGTTGTTTGCCGACCGAAGTAGCATATAGTGCAGTATGTGTCCAAAGATTTAATTAATATATTCTGGCATGCTTAGCAGTAGGTACAAGCGTAACATAAGTAGTAATAATTGTAATATCTATATTTATTCAAGGTGTGCTACTTTGTGTTTCTGAGCTCAGCATACTTTGAATCAACTTTTACGTTTTATTGAGTTTAATCAAGGTCCAATAAATGTCTGATGTTGGTGTATCAAATGACAAAGATCGTGAATCAACTTATGCGGCTGCAAGAATATTGAATACTCTTGTGAATCTGGTAAGCGACTCTCTGGGAAAACAGCTGGATGCGGTAGACGCTATAGATGCCAAGATACTGGGCATTCTTGGTTGGATAGCTGTTATAGCTCCTGCACTGCTCGCTATAGTGCTGGCTCATGGCCATCGTTCCATATGGACATTGTTTGGTCTTGCTATCTTTATATTCCCTATCATTTGTCTTGTTTGGGGTTATCGAGTCCGTGAATTCCAGGGTGGAATTGACATTGATGCGACGTATAAAAAACTCAACGGCCGTTCCGAACTTGACGCTTATCAACATATTGTGAGTGATCTTAACTCTATGCTGAAAAAAATCAGCAACCGCTGGCCGCAAAAACTAAATGGCTTAACTCCGGTGAGCTTGCATTAGGTATAGTAATTTTAATCAACCTTGCCATCATGAGTGTTTTGTTTTGGTAGTATATAGTATATATAAGTATATAAAAAAAGTGGTGAATCTAAAATGGCAGAGATCGAGAGTGACAAAAAAAATATCTCCTCCTCATCTCCAATTATCAAGCTTCCCGACTCACTCCCACCTCCTGAACCAAATCCGATTTTGCTGAAAAAGGGTATGGGTGGTACAACCTATGTGGATATCGAGACAAAATCTGTAACTGGCAAGAACGCTCGGGAAGCTCATCAACAAGAAAATAATCTCTAATATTTTCATAATTTTTCTATAGCCTCGAAAACGTCGTAAGAGGAGAAGTCGACGCAGAGGAAGGCACGACTTACGCTGGAGAACAGGTGACTGCCCACGGTGCCGACCGCCTCGCACAAGCGGGCTTCACCCAAGAAAGCATCGCAGCCACCAAGGCCGGTATTGTTCTTCAGCGAGCCGACGGTGCGACGGTGTACCTGAACGAAGTCGCATCTGGCCGTTACGACTTCATCGTCGAAGGCGAGAATGGCATCATCACGGCGCACACGAACTGGTCGGCGAAAGCAATCCAGTGGATCGCCGAAAACTACGGTTAGGAGGGACTCCCATGATCATGACCTTTGACGTTGAGGCGGATGCAGCCTTCGTATACCTCGATGGAAGAGTACCGCCCGGCGGCGCCCCTCGATCTGAGATCTGCAATCTTGAAATCGAAGGTGGTGCGGTCATCCTGCTGTTTTCGCCGGACGATCGACTCGTTGGCCTTGAGGTTCTCGGCGCGTCGCGTGTCATCGCCCCCGACGTCCTGGCGAAAGCGGAGCGAACATGACGATGGGAAAGCTGTAGACGCCCCGAAGCCGTCCCGGTCGCCACCGCTACGTGAATCCGAGTCACGGGTTGCTCCCTCTGAGCGTTGGCTAGCCTCGCTCATTCTGGAACGGCGACTGACCATCGGACGCCGGCAATCTTTCGTCCTCCGCACGAAGCAGAACTATGGCCCGGAGGGCGTCGCTTTGATTTCGGCTGCGTCCCATACAGCCCCATCTGGCGCATGAGCCGGCGGACACGCTTTTCGTACACGTCATCCCGTGTTCGAGCCTGAGTTCTGCATGGATTCTGCGGACTCCGTAGCAAACCTTGTAGCGCTCCTCGAAGGACCGGTGGATCCCAAGGATGTACGCCGAGAGAACCTTGTTCTCTTTTGTCCGCTTCCCGGGCTTCCGATTGCGCCACGCATAGAAGCCGCTCCTGGAGACGTGGAGCAGCTTGCACGCATCGACGACTGTCATGCCATGGCGCTTGTATGCCGCGACTGTTTCGAACGGACTCACCGAATGAATGTCTTCCGGCATAGAGCGCCAGCGCTTTTTTTAGGATCTCCCTCTCTTGAGGAGTCGGGCGCATTCGCGTCGGAGCTGTTCGACCTCCGCGGTCGGCATGTGTCAGGAGAGCCCTTGGTGTATTCGAGGACGACCCATCGTCGTCTCGCTGACGTTGAGTTCCTTTGAGAGCTCCCTGAGGACCTCCCGCTGTGTTTGGCCAGCTCCACCGCTCCCGGCGGAACTCGGCAGGGTATCTTTGTACTGAGGGCATGGCGTACCTCCGTTTCTAGCTTTCGGAGGAATTCCGTGCCCTCACCCTACTCCTTCATCTGTCCACTTTTTCGGGACCATTCCAAATTGGTGAGTATCTTCATACTGACATATCTAGTTTTAGTTCAATGAGTCTTTTCTTGTCTTTAGATTCCTGATTTAGTCTTTTAGCTTCTTTATCCCAGTAGCGTTCTGTTATTACAAGATAGCGCTTTCCTCTTTGGGTATTTATCTTCAGCTCTATACTCACGGGAACAAGTATTCAATAATCCACATAACATCACAAGTATTATTATCTAAATAAAGACAAAAAATAATACCTAAACTAGGGACTATGATCAGATTTTAGGGAGTTTGGTTGTCAAAGAAGGGAAATAAATAGATAAAGTCTGGTTCGCAAGGACCAGACTTTATCTATAGAGAGAAAGAAATGAAAGTAATACCTAGTTGCACAACAGTAACTAATCAACTAGGTCTTTAACTCAGAGATGATCAGTGAGCAGCTGATGAGGCAGTTGGAGAGAAAATTCGGTTGTTCCACTATTGAAAAGTGTCAATTACTTTTCCCGCAATTTGAGCCAGAAGTAACAATTGGCGCTTTTCTCTGGATCTCAAAGATCTTTGCAAGCGGCTAAATATAAACATAAGCCCTATTTTGTCGAGACGTATCCAAGCGGTATCTCCGGTGATTGCCAGTTTTTCTATGTCCTCGGAGCTGTTTTGTAGCCCTGCGACAAAAGCATCCAACCAAGCCGGCGACGGCATATCTCCGGATGCCGTAACAACGGCCGAGTCCTCTTCCCTGTACATAACCGCCCAGTCGAGATTGAAGCACGTGCTACAGCCGGCTACAAACGAATGGAGTACTTCTGAAAGCGTCTCTGAGGAGATAAGTTCGTAAGATATTTGCAGCGGATCCTGAATAGCGTCACTCAGGTCCGTTTGCAATTCTCTGATGTCTTCTACCCCGACGTCGTCCAGTTCCGAGATTTTGGTTAGCATCAGGGGAATGAGTGATCCTTCCGGCAATGTGATATATAGATCGTCAATGGCTCTGCCATTATCGCGTTCCAATATGTCTATATTGATGACGTCGCCGCCAACCGCTCCTATTCTTCCGGCAACCTGAGCCAAAGCTCCCGGTCTGTCAGCAAGCCAAATGCGTATCATAAAACTAGGCATACCATTATCATAGGCATCTTTCATTAACGCCGTATTGCTAGTATGCAGCGACTGTGTTTCTGGTGTAGTTTATGATCTATGGCATCATTGATATTAGTAAGACATGGCGAAAGCGAATGGAACCAAGCCAATCTGTTTACAGGCTGGGTTGACGTTGATTTATCGGATAAAGGCATTTTGGAAGCAGAGTTAGCCGGTGAATTGATCAAGCGGGAGGAAAACCTCGATTTGAGCGTGGTCTATACCTCTTTACTTAAGCGGGCTATCAAAACAGCACAGATAGTATTGGAAAAAGCCGATTTAGCCTATTTGCCGGTTTTTAGACACTGGCGTTTAAACGAAAGGCATTACGGTGCTCTGCAGGGTTTAGACAAAAAGGCAGTTGCCGAAGAATATGGACAGGAACAGTTAAAAGCGTGGCGACGCGGTTATTTGACACCGCCTCCACCCTTGGAAATCACGAGTCCCATGCACCCAAGAAACGATCCAAGGTATAAGGACGTATTTCCGGCCGCGCTGCCTTCATCCGAATGTCTGGCAGACGTAGTTAAGCGGATGTTGCCTTATTTCGAAGACCAAATTGCCCCTTCGTTACTCGCAGGAAAGGATGTTTTGGTGGTAGCGCATGGCAACAGCCTGCGTGCTCTTGTCAAAACTTTGGAAGGCATTTCTGATAACGACATAGCGGACTTGGATATACCGACAGGCGTGCCTCGTTTATATAGGTTTGACGAATCACTCGGAATCAAAGAAGCCAGATATCTGGGTGACCAAGATGAGATCGAGCGCCGCGCAGAAGCAGTTAAAAAGCAGGCCGGCTAGGCTTAACTACCCTGTTGAGGCCAAAAATATTATCTAACTTCACCCTAGTGCCAGTTAATATTGCGTTTACAAACCGGTAATGCAGTGTTATTTTATTGGCTATCAGGTGGAAATGAGCATTATTTATCCTTATCTCTGTAGGTTTGCTGTCACATGACAGCTTGAGCGAAGGAGATTGGATGTATTTCCCATACCCGAGTTGGCTGAACGCAGGCGATAATGCCTGGCAGCTGACTGCCGCCACGCTGGTAGGTCTGATGTCCGTCATCGGAATAGCAGCTCTTTATGGAGGCATTGTCAAAAAGAAGTGGGTCGTCAACACTTTGTTGATGACATTTTCCGGATTTTCAGCCGTATTAATAGCCTGGATTTTCTGGGGATACAAGATGGGCTTTGGGGCCACTTTTTCACCGGCCCACCTGACGGCCCATGCCTTGCCCAACTTCTTTGACGGCTTCCTTGGAGTTCCCGGATCCATCACCGGACCCGGACAGGAAACAGGACAGGCTGTTATCCCTAACTTGGCATCAGCTATGCCGCCTTTTCATTTCCCGACGTCAACTCTTGCTTATTTCCAATTTGTTTTTGCGGCCATCACGCCCCTTTTGTTCTTGGGGTCCGTGTTGGGAAGAATGAATTTCAAAGCTTGGATGATCTTCGTGCCGGCTTGGACGACCTGTGCTTATACGGTCAACGCCGCTCTTTTATGGGGTGGTGGATTCTGGGCACAACATGGTGCTTTGGACTATTCAGGAGGATACGTCATCCACTTGGCAGCAGGCGCCAGTGGTTTCGTAGCGGCCTGGATCGTAGGTCCGAGGTCGATGCGAGACAGGCAGTCTTTCCCCCCGACTAACCTGTTACTTGTAGCAGTAGGTGCCGGTATGTTGTGGATGGGTTGGAACGGCTTCAACGGTGGTGACCCGTATTATGCAGGTACAGACGCCGGGGCGGCTGTACTGAACACCAATATTGCCACTGCCGCGGCTCTTTTGACTTGGATGGTCTGTGACATGTTCATTTCGAAAGCCAAAAAGCCAACTTATCTTGGTGCGGTGAACGGCATGATTGTCGGTCTTGTGGCCATTACCCCTGCAGCTGGTTTTGTGAACGGAAACGGTGCTATTGCTATCGGTATCATAGCCTCGGTAATAGTTTTCTTTGCCTGGAACTACCTGCCGAAGATACGTCCCTTCTCCAAGGTTGACGACGCCCTGGGGGTTGTCTATACTCACGGTATAGCAGGTTTTGCCGGAGGTCTTCTCACCGGTATCTTTGCCGACCCACACATGAATGAGTACGTTTTCGGTAAGACGAACACCAGCGCCCTCTGGAGTGGTGCAAACGGTGCGGCAGGACTCCTTTACGGGAATGCCGACAGGTTGTTAGTACAGTTTGGAGCCGGACTCACTGTCATTATTTGGGACGGTTTAGTCACAGCAGCGTTGCTTTTGATTATAAAGTATGTACTGAGAGTACCGCTACGGTTTAGTGATGCCGAAATGGAAGAAGGCGACAAGGCTGTACATGACGAAGAAGTTGAGCCGCCTCAGTTGGCGACCAGAACGGGAGTTATAGGAATTTCAGACCCACTCGGAGGTGTATAAGTGAAAGCTATTACAGCAGTTATCAAGCCATTCAAATTGGATGAGGTAAAAGAGGCTTTGAAAGCCATAGGGATACAGGGACTGACCGTCACAGAAGCGCAAGGATTTGGGCGACAGGGCGGGCATACCGAAACCTATAGAGGTGCTGAGTACCAAATTGATTTGGTGCCAAAAATACGCTTGGACATCATCATAGACGATGCTCAAGTAGTAGAGGTGGTGAACGCCATTTCTGAAACAGCCAAAACGGGTAAGATAGGTGACGGAAAAATCTGGGTACAAAATATCGAAGAGATTATCCGTATCAGAACCGGAGAAAGAGGCCACGACGCCCTTTAGCGCTATCCGAACTTAGCTTTAGTGGTGCGACCTTCACAAAAGTGGAGGTCGCACTTTTTGTTGCCTAATTGTCGGAACCAAAATAGCGATGCACGGATTTGAAGGCGAAGGTATCCGGGGTTTGTTTTCTAAAAGACGAATACCTGTGTTTGCAGCCTTTGCTTGCGTGAAATACTCTCTTACGGCTGGTGTAAGTAAGCGTTTATGGCTGGCCCGATACTATGTGCGAGTGCCAAATACCCTGCTCTCGTCGGGTGGAAGCTTTCCGAGCAAGCTCCATACGTGTCCGGAGGCGAGTGGCATCCTTTGTGTATGGGTGTATGCCCCACTAAAGCTATAGGGGATGCTGCGGAGGTGGCAAGGAGGGGATTCATGTCCGAAGCAGGTTGGCATTCTTCGTGAGACGCGAAAGCATTCCAAGTGGATATAAAACTGACAGGCGTGCCATATTCTGCCGTCAAAGACGTCCATCGTTCAAGGGCGTTATTGAGAGCAGCGTCACCAACGTTGATAAATTTCTGATCGGCAACAGAGATATCGGAGCAACTTGTAGTGGGTGATATCCGAAATAAACGCGGATAGCCGATGATAAAGATTTTGGCTTTTGGTGAATGCTCGTGTGCCATGAGAAGCATACATATAAACTGGTTGCGGTAATTGCCGATAGAAAAATTGCAGTCACGTATCTCGCGCGGTGCAGGAGATGCGTCCGGTATTTCCATGCCCTCCATTTCTGTTAAGAGTTCCGTAGCACAGCTACCCTGAAAGGGTCCAATTTTCAAGCAGTCTTTCATCACGGTTGAGAAGTGGAAAGAGTCGCCCCCTGCCCCTATGAGAATCAAGCGAGCAGACCGAGGTAGACGTGCTATTTGTGCGGACTCACCCTGATTGCCTGTTTTGGCAATCTCAGCTATGGTTGATCCGCTGCAAGCAAAGTTGTTGGCTTCCGGTATGCCAAGTAAAGAAGCATAAGAGATGGGCGATCGGTGACAGAAATCGCTGCTTCTTGCGCTGTTTGAATTGGGGTAGTAGTCAAATGTTCCCTCCCCCGATATATAGGAATCACCTATCGCATACCAGTCCGGATGTTGTGAAATCCGGGAAGCCTTGGCGGCTCTATATTGAGTGCTGTAATCATGGACTGAGGTCAAGAACCGGCCAAGCCTTGGCGGCGAAAATGCCATACCTAATATAAGCAGTATTACTGCAAATTTGGCTAATCGCAGGAGTCTTCGATCCAAGTGTGCGGTAAGCGGTTTTTCGTACTTAGGCAATGCTCAATCTTTCTTTCGTGTCTCAGACAAAGAGTAGTGGCGCTGCGAATGTCATATCCAGACAACATGTCCCTCTTGGAGGGGTTTTGTTTGGTCAGCGACATTACTGCACTGCTCTGCTGCCTGACTACAGCTTCGATTTAGTGGTAAGTATAGCTTGAGAACACTCATCTGGCATGCGTACGGGAAGACTCTGGTCTGTCCGGTAGGTCAATAATTGATCTCATTAAATTATCAAAAAACAAATTTTATAATTTGTATAAAGTACTGCAGGTACGGATGTTATGTGTTTCCACAGAGCTTTTTGAGCGGCTATTCTTTTGTTGTGGCGGAATCAGAGCATTTAGTGCATGGGTTGCAGGGGGAATTGACAAACGCGACTTGGGCACCAATTAGCCCATCCGATATCCTAGATCTGGTAAGCAGGCCGGCGAATCAACCCGGTTTTTTGCAGCAGGAAACCGTATCCTCTACAGGTATTCCTACAACAGGCATCTCCGTTATCTGGCAAAGTCCCAGACCAATGTCATCAGCTGCTGTCATACAGATTGGTAACCATAAAATATTTGTGAAAAGACATCATATAGATGTTAGAAATTCTTCAGATTTACGGCGTGAACACAAATTTATCAACTATTTACGGGACAATTCCATAAAAGTACCATTCGTATATTCTGATGAGAATAACGAAACCGTTTTTGCAAAAGCCGAATTTCTCTATGAGTTTTGTGATGTTTTTGCCGGTATTGATCTATACAGAGAAAGAATATCTTGGTCTCGGTATATTTGTCCGGAACACGCTTATCATGCCGGAGAAGCGTTGGCAAGACTGCATATGATTTCAGAAGGATTTGACGGGTCTCCCAAAGTTTTTGGACCTTTATGCAATTCGGTAGAAATTATTACGGCAGAGAATCCTTTGACGATGCTGAAAAGTATTTTGACCGCTAGACCGGGCTTAGCAATCTCCGTGAGAGAGGCTATGTTATCAATTGATATTTTCTTCGATAGATTCTCCTCTCTGCACCTGCCTTTTATTGAAAAAGTGCTAAGTTACGCTTCTTTGATGAGACCTATCTACACACACGGAGATTGGCACCCTTCCAATATGAGTTGGACCGGTAATGGGAAAGATGCCGATGTGGAATACGTTTTTGATTTTGGTTTATCCAACAAAACTTTCCTGCACCACGATATAGCCGTAGCTATAGAAAGATCTTGTATCGATTGGTTGGGTCTATACGATGAAGTTTGGGACCCGGATAGTCTCATTGCTTTCTTACGCGGCTATCATTCTGTCAAAAACCTTAGCGAGGCGGATCTGGGTTTTATTGCCGAC
The DNA here is from genome assembly GCA_021829645.1 of Actinomycetes bacterium. GTDB lineage: Bacteria > Actinomycetota > Acidimicrobiia > Acidimicrobiales > Bog-793 > JAJZMK01. Next base: position 28,661 of record JAKBPI010000010.1, read on the forward strand.
ACACTACCGGTGTGTCACTTTGAGTATGCGCTGTCGGAGGTAGAGTACTTTGGGGCAGTGTTGGCTCAACCCGATAACGCTGCCTTAGCGTGTGAAGCGTATCTTTTTGGACATGCAGAGTTTTTTTTAACCCCGGAAGGGATGGCAATACAGAAGACGATCAGGAATTTAAATAACCTATAGCTAAACACAACTAAACTTTCTCCTTTCCAATCCATTGGGCTTTGACTTTGAGCTAATTTTATTTTTAGATGAGTAAATTTATAATTAAGCCAGGAAATTCCCTAAAGGGGTCGGTAGAGCTCCAGGGGGCAAAAAATTCCGCTTTGAAACTGATGGCGGCTTGTATTCTTGTTCGGGGAAAATCAGACCTTTACGACGTACCGCAAATCACCGATGTGGAGATAATGTCAGATCTACTGGAGTCTATGGGGATTTCTATGACGACCAACGCTCCGGGGCACCTTGGTATCGATACTCCGGCACACATAACCCCGTATGCCCCCTATGAATTGGTTGAGAAGATGCGCGCCTCCGTGGTCGTTTTGGGACCTTTACTTGCTACACAGGGGAGAGCTCGTGTCTCTTTGCCGGGAGGCGACGATTTTGGTCACAGGCCTATCGACATTCATATCAGGGCTCTGTCGGAACTCGGAGCCGACTTTCAAACCAGTCATGGTTACATAGAAGCATCTTGTAAGCGCCTCGTTGGGAAAAGAATAGTTTTGGATTTTCCTAGCCATACGGCTACCGATAATGTTTTGATGGCGGCCGTGCTTGCCAAAGGAGAGACTGTGATTGAAAACGCAGCCAGGGAACCGGAAATCCAGGATTTGGCTGACTTTCTGATCAAAATGGGCGCAAAGATAGACGGGGCGGGGACCTCCAGGATCGTCGTTCAAGGGGTTGATACTCTCCGTCCGGCATCGCACAGCGTTATTAGAGACAGAGTGGAAGCCGCCACGTTCATAGCAGCGGCAGGTCTGGCCGGAGGGGAAATAGAGATATGTGGAGTACGACGGGAATATATGGATATGCTGCTGGAGAAAGTCTCTCAAATGGGCTTGGTGGTCGAATCAATAGAAAACGGTATCAGAGTCGTATCAAATGGCAGGTTGAGGTCAGTGGATGTGGCGACTTTGCCTTATCCGGGGGTTGCTACTGATTACAAACCTTTGATTGTGACGATGCTGTCCGTTGCCGACGGGGCAGCTATAGTAAGTGAAAATTTGTTTGCCGGACGTTTCAGGTACGTAGACGAATTGCGACGTATGGGAGCTGACATCAGAACACAAGGCCACCACGCACTGATCAGGGGTGTTGATAAATTATCGGGCGCTCAGGTACGTGCTTCTGACATAAGAGCAGGAGCGGCTCTGGTGGTTGCCGGCCTTGCTGCCGATTCTGCTACGACTGTGCTGGGTGGCGATCATATTGACAGGGGTTATGAGAAGTTTGCTCAGAAACTGTCATTTATAGGTGCAGATATTGAGCGCGTAGAGGAATGACTATTAGCAAGCCCCAGCGCCATGCCGGCTACATGCTTTTGCCATTTTATACAGTTAGTTTGGCGAGTCAGGATATCCTAGGAAGCTGCTTTTTGCGAATCGTTTGGCTGTTCGTCGACGATAAAGCGTCTTAGATTTTCAGCTGCCTCTTCCGGGGTGACTATGTTGATATACAATCCGGTTCCCAATTCAAAACCGGCCAAGGTAGTAAGTTTTGGCAAAATGTGGATATGCCAGTGGAACAGAGTTGTTGATCTGTATGGTGCGGAGTGAAATACGACGTTGTAGGCGATGTCTCCCATATGGGATTTCAATGCTTTAAGTCCGTCTCTTATCTCTTTGCCTATCGCACTGAGTTCTTCTTTCGAAGAGTTGGATAAGTGTGCTTCGTGGTGTCTGGGGACTATCAGGAGTTCATAGGGAGAGCCGCTCCAATAAGGTGCTGCCGTTATGACGTGTTCGCCGGCGTGAACCAGTCTCTCTTTGGCGCTTTCTTCAACCGCTGCCGCTACGCACAGGAGGCAATCACCGGAAAACCTGGCAAAGTTTCCCTGTTCTTCTATGAGTTCTTTAGGGATGATTGGAATACCCATCAGCTGTCCGTGTGGATGATGCAAAGAGGCTCCCGCTTCGCGTCCCGCGTTGACTATAGCTTGGCTATATCTGAGTCCGGGAGTGCTTTGATGTGCCTTGATCCGGTCCCTAATGGCAAACATTACCAAGTCTGATTGCTGGGTTGAAAAGTCAGCCCAGGTTGTATCGTGGCTCGGTGAGAGAATAAGCACCTCATGAATACCAGTGGCAGGTGCATCTATAAAAACAGGACCGTGGTGTTGCAGTACAAAGCTATCCTGACCGCTGAAAGCGGGAAATCGGTTGGGGATTACTCTGACCAGCCAACGGCCGTCTTCGTGATATGTTTCCAAGGCGGGAGGTGTGGCTTCTTCATTCCCGGGGCAAAACGGGCACGGTGCTTCTTCGCTCAGATCTTTACTGACAATAGGCGAAAAATTGGGCCTGTTGATTCTGTCTGATGATATGGCGATCCAACGTCCCGAAAGGGGATCATGCCTCAATGTGTTCATTCCCGAAATATTTTCCTCCTCTAAATCAATTATACTACATAAAATGTAGTAAGCGTTTAGAACTATTTTGAGCGCTTCTCAATCTCTCAAGGTAAATATGTGAAAGACGCTTTATTACAAAAGTTGATTTAGCTATAACTTAGCTAAAAAGTAAGGCTCTATTTTTGTGAAGGAAATGCATGAAAGATCCCATATATGATCTGATAATGATTCTACACGTACTAGCAGCAACTATAGGATTCGGAACATTGATAGCTTCCGGTATTTACTCTCTAAATTTTAGAAAATGCAAAGACGTTTATAATTCCAAGCACTTGAAGACGTACTTTACCGGAAAAACTAATTATATGGGCTATGTTATATTTTTTGTTCCTATATTCGGCGTCATTCTACTGTATATGGGTCATTGGCATCAACTTACTCATCCTTATCCATGGGTGGGTATTTCTTGCTGGGGTATAGGAGCTTTGGTAGCCAATTTGATTATTTTTCCACAGGAAAAGCTTATAGGTATCTATCTCAACGAAAATAAATTGACGCAACAAGAGCGAAGTAAAGTTTCTATGGAGTCAAACAGCATCAACTTGCAACAAATCTCGTTGCGTATAGAAAGAGCAGCCGCTGTCGCTGCAATCTGCTTTACTTTGGCTACGGTGTTTATGGTGATCCAGCCGTCGTTTTGATAATTTTTTATCTACCCTTTGTGTAAGGCGGCTTTGAAAATAGGGCTGTGTGAAGGTAAGGTTTTATCTCTGTATTTGATACTCTGGCACAGGGTAGATGTCAGAGTGTAATAGTATGGATAGCGGCTAAAAGCGTGACATAGCGAGGACCAAGATTAAAGACAATAATAGAGCTGATCAAGGGGGCTCTCGTAGGGGTAATAACTTGCCTCCACCCAGACCACTGCCCACAAAGTCAGAACTGAAGCAAAAAAAGGAAATGGCTAGACAAAGCGTTGCTTCATCGCGCGCTGCCAGAGAACTGACACGAGCAAAGCTTACCAAAGAGCAAGCAGCGAGATTAAAGCTGAGAAAAAAGAGAAGGATCCTGCGAAATAGATTGCTCGTAGCCTCAGTCCTACTGATCGTGGCAGCAGGAGTCGGTTTCTATGGGCTTAAGCCTTCTCATGCCTCTTCGGAGAAAGAGCGTTCTAAATCGGTGACACCGGTGAAGAAAACACACAATTCTTCGTTGCCAAAAGTCAAAAAAACAAGCCCGCATCACGCCAATAAGCCACCTGAGGAAAAAGCAAAAGATACCGATCAGAACTCTTCGGTAAGCATAGCTACGTGTACTTTTATCGACTACTCACGCTCTACTTATAACTTTTATACCAATACCACTTTGCCGTATAGAGTACTGAAGACTTACATTTTTTATCCGAAATCAACCGTATCTCTACAGGGAAACCCGTCTTCGATCGGGGCAGCAGCACCTCCTTACCCCGCCATCGTATTTGCCGAAGGCTATAAAGTAACTCCTCTTACTTATCGGGAATTGTTGGATTCTTGGACCACAAAAGGTTTTGTGGTCATCGCCCCCATGTTTCCCGATACAAACGCCGCTGCCGTAAAGGCAATGCACAACCTGCCGATAACCGAGAAAGATACTTCCAATGAACCGGCCGATATGGCCTTTGTAACCAGAAATGTTATTGCCGACGCCGGGACACCCGGTTCTGACTGCGGTGTGCTATATCACCTCGTGAACCCCAATGACTTGATGTTGGCCGGTCAATCTGACGGTGCACAGGTAGTGGCTGCTCTTGCCTACAATACCGATTATATGTCCTTACTTCCAAGCGGCACTTTTAAGGCAGTGGAAGTGTTGTCCGGAGATGAAATTGGCGTGGGCGGCTACACCGCGCCTACTGATGCCCCACCGCTTCTCTTTTCGCAAAGCAATACCGATCAATGCAATCCTCCTCAAGAAGCACAGGCTCTTTATGATGCCATTCCTGTGGCTAATAAATGGTTTTTGGAACTTTTCAATGCCGATCACCTCCCTCCGTATGATGGGAATGACAAAGCCGCTTTTGGGGTAGTTTCCAGTGTGACATCACAATTTTTTATCTTGGCAGCTCACGGCCTCATGCCCGGTAATCAATTCGTCATAGCATCCGATGTCATGCCATCTGTCGCTCATATGACATATGGTCTTTATGCTCCGAGTTTGCCGACCCTGACAATGACCTCAAAAGCCTGTTATATAAAATGAAAGATGCAGACATACATCATGCTTTTGACGGGGGTGGCAAAAGAATTTATTTTGACCACTGTGCTACCACCCCCATGTATGAAGAAGTCAAAGACCTGCTTGGCTCATGGCTACGCAGTGATTTCAAGAACCCATCCGGCCTTTACAAAACCTCCAGGATACTGCGCAGAAGTCTTGATGATGCCAGGGAGGAATTGGCAAAAGAGTTCTTTTGCCGGGACACCGATATCATTTTCACCTCCGGAGGGACCGAATCGGACAATGCCGCCATATATGGGCTTTCCGGGTCGCGAGAGAGCTCTGTTGGCGAAGGACTTTCTCCCGTCATCGTAAGCGGCATTGAACACGAAGCCATTTTACGTCCAGCGCAATTTCTCGGAGCTTCAGTTGTCAATACGCATCCGAATGGAAGTCTGGATTTGGACCATCTGGAAGATCTGCTTAAGCTTCGAAAAAGCGCTGATACCGTACTAAAGCTAGTATCCATTATGGCCGTCAACAATGAGACCGGTGTCATCCAACCGCTATCGGAAGCAGCCGACTTGGTGAGAAGTTATTTTCCTGATGCTTTTATACATTCGGATTGTGTTCAGGCTTTTTCCTCTCGGGATATAGCGGAAACAGCTGCTTTGGCGGATGCGCTCTCATTTAGTGCCCATAAGTTCGGAGGTCCGATTGGCGTAGGCGCTTTGGTACTAAAAAAGCAAGCCAGAAAATCTTTTATACCGTTTATGCGGGGAGGACAACAGGAAAGAGGCTATCGCGCCGGCACAGAGAACTTGCCGGCGATTTTGGGCATGGCAAAAGCGGCTTCTCTGTGTGCCACAGGAAAAGAAACAGAACTCAAAAATTTAACTTTGCTTGCCGAGAGATTATTGACAGGTCTGAAAAGCATTGACAGCAATATTTCGGTGGTTGGAAGAGACTCTGCAAAGGTTGCCCATATTATGTTGCTCCATATACCCGATATTCGGGGTGAAGAGCTGTGTTACCTCTTGGACGTAGAGGGCATAGAGGTTTCCACGGGCTCTGCCTGTGCAGCGGGAGCGAGGGAACCAAGTCATGTGCTCTTATCCATGGGATGGGGTACGAAAGAAGCCAAAGAGGTGATCAGGGTCTCTTTTGGGAGAACAAATACTGAAGCCGAGGTGGATGAATTTCTCCGGAAATTACAAAAAGCCGTGAGGGCTCTTCGAGCATAGTCCAGTTCTTCCTAACGATCGTTTTGTGTTATGACAAGGGCTGCTTTGCTGCTTTCTAATCCGCAATAAACACCGTATAAAGCCGCTTTTTCTGGCACAATGTTAGTATGAGAGTACTTGTTGCCATGTCGGGCGGGGTAGATTCTTCTGTGGCAGCCGCCTTGCTGTCACAGGCTGGCCATGATGTAGTCGGTGCCACGATGCGTCTATGGGGTGGCGCATCAGATTCTGGCTGCTGCCAAGTAACTGATGTCATAGATGCCAGGCGCGTATGCGACTCTTTGGGCGTGGAACACCTCGTGTTTGACATGACTGAGGAGTTTGAAAGAGCTGTTGTAGACAACTTTTCCGAGTCGCATCAACTGGGTTTAACTCCGAATCCGTGTGTGGAGTGTAACAGACATTTGAAATTCAAAGAGTTTATGACTAAAGCTCAAAGGTTGGGTTTTGACCGGATAGCGACCGGTCATCATGTCAGATTGCGACACGATACGGATACCGGTAAAGCCCTTCTTTTGCGCGGGCTGGATAGGAAGAAAGACCAGTCGTATGTGCTGTCGGTTTTATCTCAGGAAATGCTTTCCAAGTGCCTTTTCCCTATTGGAGAAATAACAAAAGAAGAGGTAAGGCAGTATGCGCTAAAGATGGATTTGCGTACGGCATCCAAGCCTGATAGCCAGGATTTATGTTTTGTGAGCTCGCGCAATGAAGCGGCTGGGCGAGGAGCTTTTCTCAAAGAGAGAATTGTGCTCCATAAAGCTACTTTGGTAGAGGAAAAGACCAACACCGGACTTGGCGAAATCGAAGCTATGGAATTACTCACTGTGGGTCAACGAAAAGGACTCTCTTTTAGTGCGGGGGTACGTAAATACGTAACCCGCATAGATATACAAGAGAGAAAAGTTTTTGTTGGCAGTGAAGACGATTTGTTGGTGGACGAAGTAGAGCTGCGGGAAAAAACGTTCACCGGGTCTTCACTCGCGGTAGGTATGAAAGTGGAAGTACAGGTAAGCGCCCATGGCAAGGAACGTCAAGCCATAGTTTCTGACAAAGGAATTATATTTAAATCAAAATCGAGGAAAGTAGCTCCAGGTCAAATCGTTGCTATTTACGATCAGGACAGAGTTTTGGGTTCCGGGGTAGCCTGCTGAACGCGGCTGTTACTGCTATCTTGTTGTTAGTTTGAAACCGTTTGGAGCAAGGCAAATGTCAAAAGATATTGTTAGTACTTATGACGAGTTGGTGGATGCAGTCCAAGAGGCCAGGTATAGGTATTATGTTTTGTCTGACCCCGGTATGTCGGATCAAGACTTTGATGCACTATTTAAAAAACTGGAGCAATTGGAGAAAGAGAACCCTTCCCTCATACGCCCGGATTCACCCACTCAGCAGGTAGGCCCTCCTCCCGGAAGCGCTTTTTTGCCTTACCGACATCTTGCGCCCATGCAGTCTCTGGATAATGCTTTTAACAGGGAAGAACTGGATGATTTTTTTGCCAGAATCATACAAAAGATAGGTGCTCAAAAGATCGCTTATGTATGTGAACCCAAAATAGACGGTGTGGCCATCAATTTGATTTATCGCAAATCGGTCTTAGAAAAAGCGATTACCAGAGGAAACGGTACAGTAGGGGAAGACGTCACCCTACAGGTACGCACAATTGTAGATGTACCCAAACGTCTCAACTCGGCTCGGAACGTCGACCTGATTGAAATAAGAGGGGAGATTTATTTTCCTCTCAAAGAGTTTGCCGAAATGAACGAGGCAAGAATAGCAGAAGGCGAAGCGGCATTTATGAATCCGCGTAATGCTGCTTCGGGTGCTCTTAGGCAAAAAGACCCAAGCATAACGGCAAAACGGCCCCTCCGATTTTTAGCACATAGTCTGGGTGGCGCCTATTCGCTTGAGGGCGAAAGCACAATCTCTTTAAATCCGGAAAGTTTTTTCCCCAGCCATAGCGACTTCTTGGCATGGGCTGATCAGGCAGGTTTCTCCGTTCCAAAACCTATCAAAAAGGCAGTGAGTTCAGACGAAACTTGGCAGGCTATAGAGTACTTTACGGCGGAAAGACATAACTTTGCGTATGAAATAGACGGCGTCGTAATCAAAGTAGACGAATTGTCATTGCATCAACAACTGGGTTCCACTGCACGCGCTCCCAGGTGGGCAATTGCCTATAAGATTCCTGCCCTGGAAAAAGAAACCAAGCTGATCAGCATAGAAGTGAATGTGGGTCGCACCGGCAAAGTGACGCCTTATGCCGTTTTGGAACCCGTTACTTTGGCCGGAGTTACGATTTCCAGGGCAACGTTACATAACGAAGATCAAATACACCTCAAAGACGTAAGAGAAGGTGACACGGTTATCGTGCGTAGAGCCGGTGACGTGATACCAGAAGTGGTGAAAGCTATTACGGAGCGCAGACCGGAAAACCTTTCAATTTGGAGCATGCCGGAACGGTGTCCATTTTGTCACGAACCGCTTGTGAAGCCTTTAGGTGAAGCAAACCATTATTGTGAGAACATAGATTGTCCTAACAGGGTTGTCGAATCGTTGATTCATTTTTGTTCCAAGAGCGCTATGGATATTGAAACTCTTGGAGAAAAAACAATCGTTGTTTTGCATGATATGGGTATTTTAAGTAATGTTGCTGACATTTTTAAACTGCATGTATCCGTTCCCGTGTTAGAAAACTTAGAGGGCTGGGGAAGTAAAAAAATAGACAATCTATTGAACGCAATAGAGAATTCTAAACAAAAGCCGCTCGACAGATTACTGGTGGCTTTAAATATCAGACACGTAGGATCAGTGGCAACCAAAGAACTTACCGCACATTTTCCGACTTTAGATTCGATCCGCCATGCCGGAAGAGAACAGCTGTGTATGATTTCTGGGGTAGGGGAAAAAATAGCGGATAGTCTGATAACTTGGTTTTCCAATAAAAACAATTCTCGTTTACTTGAAGAACTGACCGAGCTGGGCGTAAGGACCGATGTCGACATACAGCTTAAAAAAGGTGATCATACTGCCCCGCTTGCCGGTAAAACCTTTGTTATTACGGGTACATTTTCTGGGATGACCAGAGACGAAATCAAAGAGAAGCTGGAAAGTATGGGAGCAAAAACCACAGGTTCTGTCTCCAAGAACACTACTGCACTCTTGGTCGGATCAGATCCCGGCGGAAAGCTGGAGAAAGCCATTTCCTTGGGGGTGGAGATCATGCGGGAGGGTGACTTGGAAAAGCTGTTTGCCGTATAGCGAAGGCAATATCAGTTATCTTTGGCAACAAAACTTGCATCTCTCAAAAATTTAATGTCTACACTTCGAGTAGACAGAACTTAGATAAACCATACTATGACCCCAAGGTATTAAGAGATTAAGCCGGCATAAGGTAAAAATTTCTATTCTCTAGTCCTTCTTTTGCAGGAAACCTTATACGTCTCAGCCGGTCGAAAATATCCTATTAATTTGTTAAATTCTGTATCAAGATCTACTTCCGGTATCACAAAGAGACGGTTTATAAGGAACTAACCGGTTGTGAAGCGGATATAAGCACCAACTTAAACAATTGAAGCGCCCTTTTTGCTGTTTTGACTCTCAGCAAAAAGAGCGCTTCATCGGATCCGGTTTGATCGGCTATCAGTGGGGGGCTGCCTTGTTTAAAGGACAGTCGATAGCTTATCTTGCCGGCCGTTTTCTTGCCCGCCGCTCAAAATAATACGACGAGCGAATCCGTTGTTTTATACAGTTCTAACGTCATTTAGCAATTGTACTTTTATCTCTTCACATATTTTATAGAATTTTTTCCTGTTTTAAACTGTTACGGAAAATTTTCCGGAATTATTACTATATACAATAGGACTTTAAGATGTCAACTTAAATAAGGCTTATTTTCGGCATTTCTGGACATGTCACGCTTCGTTGACGGGAAACGGTGGATTGCAGAATTATTTTGAGGGACAGGGTCCCGTGGAGTCTCGTACAACTAAGTTGGTGGCCAACTCGATATGCAAAGGTTCAAATTGACGGTTATCTAAAATTCTTATTAAAATACTGGTTGCCATTCGACCCATTTCCACCAGCGGTTGTTTAACGGTAGTGAGAGCCGGGGTTACCAGGCTTGATTCGCGGTTGTCATCTATACCTACCACGGAGAGGTTTTTTGGTATTTCGAGTCGCAATTCTCTGGCTGCTTGCATGGCTCCTATAGCCATGTCGTCGTTAAATGCAATGATAGCCGTAGGTCTATTTTGAAGACCGAGGAGTTTTAACGCCGCCTGCTTGCCTCCCGTAACCAGAAAGTCAGCGGCTTGTTCTAGGCTGGGGTCAGGTAATATACCTATACCGGCCAGTGCGGCATGATACCCTCTGAGTCTCTCAATGCTGGCCATTGATCTGGTGGGACCCGTTATGGCGGCTATGCGGGTGTGTCCCAGACCTATCAGATGTCTGGTTGCTTGCATCGCTGCAGAGGAATGGGCGGCGGAAACCGTAGGGATGTCACTGGCTGGCCGCTCCAACGGGTCGACTATGACAAATTTGTAGTCATTTTCAGAAAGGCTGCGGAGCTCTTCGTGTGACTCTTCCGGCAAAACTAAAAGTGCCCCGTCTGTCGCTCCGTGACTCAATTCCTCCAGAAGACTTCTTTCTCTGTCGCGGTCGTGCCGAGTAGGGCAAAGCACAATTCTGAAACCCTGTTCGGTAAGTGCTTCAGCGGCGCCAGCAAGGATAAGAGCGAAATACTCAGGTGCGGTATAAGGCATTGTTACTGCTATCAAGCCGGTACCGGAGCGACTATTATTATGTCCCCTGGCTATCTTGTAGCCGTATTTCCTTGCTACTTCCCAAACATTATCCCGTGTTTCGTCCGATACGTCTCCGTGGTTATTCAGTACCCTGGAAACGGTTGCGATTGAGACTCCGGCCTTGTCAGCAATCTGCCGTATGGTAACCTCTTTGCGTTGTCTGGGAGTTTTATTAATCGCCACACTATTATCTAAGCATTTTAATTACGGCTTTTGTTTCAGTAGGACTAAAACTTTATGGAAAAAACCATAAAAAAGTTAAATTTTTTTTCGATCTTCTTAGGAAGCCACTGCTTATCGCAGTTGCAAGTGAAGACAAACCCGGAAGATAAAAGCAGAAACTTAGAAAAATACTTCGTTCTCCCACACACGTACATTTGTAAGTAGTAAACCTTAGATATGGACATGACATTGTCAAAGCGCGGCGATTATGTGATGAAGTCCGCCATATATTTGGCTAGGGCGTGGATAGAGGGAGTCAACAAGGAAGCTGACGGGGTATCTGTTATGGCGGGTACCGGGTTTATAGATGAAGCGGCGGAAAGTAAAGTATCGAGAAAGATACGGGAAATCGTAAAAGACACCTTAATACCGAATACGTTTGCTCCCCAAATTTTGGCCGATCTTATACGTGCCGGATTGGCGGTTTCCAAAGCGGGACGTTTTGGCGGTTATCGACTAGCCCGCGATCCGTCACTCATTTCTGCTTTGGAAGTCGTGGAAGCGGCCGAAGGGTCTTTACGAGCGGACCGTTGTGCTCTGGGTGACGAACCATGTCGCTGGGAAGACGTATGCCCATTGCACGAAACTTGGGTTTTGGCGGGACAAGCCGTTGCTAAAGTTTTGCAGGAAACGACATTGGCAGAGCTGGCTACAAGGGATATAGCTATCGAAAACGGTACCTATAAGTTAATAACGAACGCCCATAGGTCACATCCGATAAGCATAGATGTAAAAGATAAGGTCCAGATAGAAGTGAATTTTATGCAGGTGCTGAAAGGAATCATTGCTCTGTCGGGGACCAAAGAAGCCGAACTACTGCTAAATGACGCTTACGAGGCCGCTATAGGTACCTCTGCCGGACTGCAAGGCCTCGTGAGCCAAATAGGCAAAATGCCGGCAAACGGCAGTGTCTCTTTTACTCTTGCGCGAAGTCAAAAGTCCATTTCGCGCAAAAACACTTTAAACACCGGCAAAGCTGTCAAAAAATCTTCACTTGAGGAAAGTGATTCTGCGATTGCGTTCTTGTGGAAAGGGAATTCAAATGCTTTGATAGAAAGTCTAGAGGGCCAAATCATGCTTACTCTCGTTGACGAAGAACGTACCGAACTTTCTCTGGAGGCAAAGTTGCGTCAGCCAAGCAGCGGACAGTTTTTTGCTAAAGAGACTTTTGGTGAGGTATCTGCTAAGTTTATAAGACATTTCTTGAGACGCTTAGCAGTCTTACTGGAAGATGAAAGTTAATTTTCTCAAAAAACCAGTACAAAGTCTATTTTTAGAGCAGTGAGAATAAATTATATAAAAGTTGACTTAAAGAGTCATATTTTGATATAATCAAATTCGTGCAAGCTACTATTACAGACAAAGAAATTTTAAAAGATATAGAAAAGTTTGAAAAGCTACTCGCCGACTATCTGGCCGGTGATTTAGATGAAGATTCATTTAGGGTTTTTAGACTTAATAACGGTATCTATGGACAGCGCCAGGGTGGTTTCAACCAAATGGTCAGAATCAAGATCCCTTACGGTGCCGTTAACGCCGATCAGCTGGAGATGATGGCTTACGTGGCCGAGACCTACAGCAGGGGTTGGGGTCATTTGACGACAAGGCAAAATATACAATTCCATTTTGTGCAATTGTCAACAATCCCGGACTTCCTAAGAGACATAGGATCTGTCGGCATGACAACGAGAGAAGCCTGTGGCGATACAGTGCGTAATGTCATGGGGTGTCATTTGGCCGGAGCGTGCCCATTTGAGGTTCTGGATATATCACCTTGGGCTGAGGCAACGTTCAATTATCTATTGAGACACCCCTACTCCCAGCGTTTGCCAAGAAAGTTAAAAATAAACTTTTCTGGCTGTGTCACTGACTGTGGGCAGGCCATGTTTAACGACATAGGCGTGGTAGCGGTAGCCCAACCTCGTGAAGACGGTACGACGGAATCCGGGTTTAGGGTTTACATAGGAGGAGGCTTGGGTGCCAATCCTCATCCTGCTCAAGCACTTGAGCCCTTTACGAGCCGTGAAGATCTCTTGCCGACGGTGGAAGCCATTTTGAGGACTTTTGATCACTTCGGAAACAGGTTTAATAAATTGCGTGCCCGACTTAAATGGCTTGTTGACGAACTTGGGATAGAAGAATTGAGGCGAAGGATACTCCGTGAGAGGCAACTCTTGCTGGCGTCGGCAACCTGGCCGGGAGGTATTCCTGAAGCCGTATTGGTCGCGGGCGATGCGCCCGCAGGAATGACTGCTACCGGAGAAGTAACCAAACTGGGAGTACCCGTCGCCTTACGCTTAAAGCCGGAATCAGATGCTTTCACAAAATGGGAAAAGGCAAATGTTTATTATGGGGTCGCCAAAGGAACGGTATCGGCCATAGCACACGCCATATTAGGGGATATTACGTCTCATCAGTTCAGAGAGTTGGCATCTATTATCAGAGACTTTGGTGTAGAGATGCGGATTACCAACCGCCAAAACATTGCCATTAGGAACTTGGAGAAAAATCAACTGAGAGAACTTTTCGAACGTTTGGTCGCTATAGATATGGCGCGTCCAAGTGCTGAGTTAGCCGGAGATGTTGTTTCGTGCCCAGGGGCTGATACTTGCAATTTGGCTGTTACTCAGAGTCGCGGTTTGGCAGAAGATATCGGAAGGGCTTTGGAAGAAGCAGGGCTGGCAGATGTGGGAGGTGTCAGGATTAACGTGTCAGGCTGCACAAACAGTTGCGGACAGCATCACGTTGCCGATATAGGATTCCACGGAGCAGAGAGACGTGCACACGGTCGTCCAGCCCCCGGCTATCAGCTGTTGTTGGGTGGCCACTTGGGAGATACCGAAGTGGAGTTTGCGCAAAAAGCTTTGCGACTGCCAGCAAAATCGGCAGGGGAAGCCACGGTAAGGCTGGTGTCACGTTTTGCCGAGGAAAGAGAACCGGGTGAGACATTTTCATCTTTTGTAACGAGACTCGGAGGGGCCAAAAAACTTGCCGAGGATTTAAAGGACTTGGATGTTTGGCCTACTCCTGAGGAAAATCCAGATTATTATGTCGATTTTGGCGAGACAGGACCTTACGTACCAGAAGTTGGTATCGGAGAGTGTGCAGCCAGTTAATTTCTCAAGTACCGGTCTTCTCCGTGTAACAGAATTTACCTAATCAAATTGACTAAAAAACCAATTATTTTCTATCTGGTACCTAAAAATAGGGTATTCTTACGCGTCATTTATTGAAAATACAAACAAATGGCTTAGGGTAATCTGCTGTATAGACCTGTAGGGGCTATGGGGAATTTGCGAATGAAGATGGTATAACCGATTGACTTTGCTGCAAAGAGGTAAACATATAGGTATAACTCGGGATATCAATATTTCGTTTAGCCAATATATTTTCCTCTGTATCCTGAGTGATTTTTTGTGATAGGACTGAGATTTTAAATAATGGCTGCAAAGAAAGAACCCGGAAAGGCAAATCCATTGAAATCTGCTATTGATGGCGATAAAGAAAACCTTGTTACAAAAGAAGCCATAACTACTCCGCTCCGCTCCGCGAAACCGGCTTCCAAAGCAGCCGCCAAAAAAACGGCGCCGGCGTCGACGGATGAGGCGCAAAACAGCGACTCCGGAACTTCTAAAAGTGCCAACTCAAAGAGTAATAGTGCTCCCGCGAAACCGGCTTCCAAAGCAGCCGCCAAAAAAACGGCGCCGGCGTCGACGGATGAGGCGCAAAACAGCGACTCCGGAACTTCTAAAAGTGCCAACTCAAAGAGTAATAGTGCTCCCGCGAAACCGGCTTCCAAAGCAGCCGCCAAAAAAACGGCGCCGGCGTCGACAGAACTTGGTACTTTGGGAGTAAACACGGACTTGTCAAAAAAAGACCCAGTTCAGCCCGTGGATAACGAAAACACTTATCGCAATGATGAGGAATTTCTCAATTCTCAGAAAGAAGCTCTTCTCGCCGAACGGGCGACATATTTAGAACAGGCGAACAGTTTGCGTGAAGAGGCAGATTCTTTAATCAGTGAATCTGAGCCGGGTGATATACAATTCGACGAAGAATCAGGCGAAGGCGGTACTTCAACTGTTGACAGGGAAAGAGACCTAGCTCTGTCTGCGCAAGCTCTTGCTGCGGTAGAAGAAATTAATTACGCTTTACATAAAATTGAAATCGGGAAGTACGGCATATGTGAAAGCTGTGGCGAACTGATTGTCAGAGACCGCCTTGAGGCATTGCCTTATGCAAGATTATGTGTTGCATGTAAAAGCGGAGGGCTATCACGTCGCTAAATGGCGCCAGAGAGGCGTTTGTGCGTTTTGGAATCAAGCCAACTCTTCTGCTACTGCTGGTAATTGTCGCTGATCAGCTTTCGAAAAGCTGGGCAGTTCATAATCTTGTCCATCACGACATCCACATTATTGGCCCCGTATCATTGGAACTTTCGTATAATACCGGATTTGCTTTTTCACTCGGAACGGGGCTTGGGGCAATTTTACTATTCGTTATACCCCTAATTCTGTTTTTCATGCTCTATCTCTTCAGACAACATCTGAAGAGCAATGTGCGTTTTGCTGTCGCACTGGTTTTTGGGGGTGCACTGGGCAATCTTTTTGACAGGATATTTCGGCATGGCGGAGCTGTGGTTGATTTCATTAAAGTAGGAGTCTGGCCGGTATTCAATTTGGCCGACTCTTGTATCGTCATAGGTATTCTCTGGATAGGTATACACTACACCAAGTCAGAAAATGCAAAATTGCGGAAGAAGGCAGGTTCAAATGTCAAATCAGATTCTTCAGTTGTCGATGGCTCAGAGAGTTAACCTGTTTAGTATGTTCATATTGGCAGTAAATTATGGATAAAGATGACCTCAAACAATCCGGTATAGAAATCCCGGCAGTTTTTGCAGGCGAGCGCGTAGACCGCACTTTGTCCGTTCTTTTGGGATGCAGTAGGTCATTGATTGCTGAGATGATACAAGAAGGTTCTGTTTTACTAAACGATAGACAGATACAAGCCGGAAGTAAAAAAGTTATGCCCGGTGACATCTTGCGTATCATGGAATCAGAACGTCCCGGTGAGGCAAGCCTCTTTCTCGCAGAAGAAACCTTTGACTTAGAGGAAGCGAAAGTAAACATTGTATTTGAAGACCGAGACATTTTGGTAGTTTCAAAGCCTGCCGGTATGGTTGTTCACCCTGGAGCTGCCAAAGAAAAAAATACGTTAATTGCTGTTTTGTTAAAGTATGACCCCTCTATTGGCAGCCTTATCTCGGCTTGTGGTTGCCATCCTTCGCGACCCGGGGTACTTCATAGACTCGATAAGGATACATCCGGTCTTGTCATAGTGGCTAAAACTCCGGAAGCTTATATGACTTTAACGAAAGACATAGCAGAGCGAAAAGTCAAAAAGGGTTATGTCGCTCTTGTGTCGGGTTTGCTTGACAATAATGAAGGCACCATTGAAGCTCCGATAGGTCGTTCTGTCAGATCACCTGTGCTAAGGGCTGTATCACTGCAGGGTAGGGATGCTGTGACCGAATATAAGGTACTAAAAAAATACCCTGCCGTCCCGGCAACATTGGTGAATATAAATTTAGTAACAGGTAGGACGCATCAAATAAGGGTCCATTTTCAAGCCATAGGCCACGCTGTTTTGGGTGACAAAACATACGGTTCCAAGACGGGGACCCTTGGTTTGAATAGACAGTACCTCCACGCGTCCAGACTCGAATTCAATCATCCGGTTTCTGGGGAAAAATGTGTTTTCGAGAGTCAGCCGCCAGAGGATCTATTGGGGTTTATAAAAAGACTCGATGCGGATTATGCAGCGGAGTAAAGAGAACTGACTTCTGGTTGCGCTGCCAAAAATCTCAGAGCGTTGGCTTCCAGACTTCTTACCCTGCGTACTCCTATGCCTAAGGTTTTGGCCGTGTTTTCGAGTGAACAGGGGGGTTGTCCTCCAAGTCCAAATCGCAGTCTAACGACTTCTTGATCCAGTTTTGGTAGTCGTTCAATCGCTCCCAGTAGGCTGCCTATAGAAAGACTGGTCGCAATGTCGTCTTCTATCAAAGAGGTTTCATCGGTTATTACATCGCCCAAAGTTGCGTTGACGTCGACTCCAAGAGGCTGATCCAAACTTGCTACAACTCTCGGCAGTTTTAACTGAACATCTCCGCCGTCTTTTTCTGTAGCCATTTCCTGTGCAACGGCATCCTCCGGCAATCTTATAGCCCTGCCTTTTGACTGCACGGCTCTTTGCAGCGATTGTCTAATCCACCAAGTTGCATAGGTAGAAAACTTAAAACCTCTTGTCCAGTCGAATTTCTCAACGGCCCTTACTAGTCCGAAAGTTCCTTCTTGCACGAGGTCGACCAGATCGACCCCTCTTCCTTGGTAACGTCTTGCCCAATGCACCACAAGACGTAAATTGGTGGCTATCATCTCTGCTTTTGCTTTAGGATCGCCTTCGGCAACTCTTTTTGCCAATAGTGTTTGACCCTCTGTGTCGAGTAGAGGGTACTTCCCTATGTCGTCTAGGAAAAGTCTCATAGGATCAAGAGAACCCCCAGATCTTTCATCTGCATTTTCATTCGTTAATTCGCTGTGAGTACTTTTTTTCATATCAGTCTTCCAAGTTTTGTTGTATTTGCAATTACTTTTACCAACGTCAGTAGTGTGCTAAACATTCCATAAATCAAGTTATTTAATTGAAATTCGATGTTTTTCAACACTTTCCGAGTGTCTAACGACAGAATTGGCGGAAAAGTACTTTTTGTCATAGAATCTTAGAATCACGATTATTTAATTTGGCTGCTTAGGAAGAGCGTCACTAGATAGAATTGAATCGACTTATGACAGAGTACTGTTTGGCAGGCAGTCATACCGATATTTTTGCAGTCTCAACGGGAAAGAGGTGTTGCTTGGAGAGCCGGAATGAGTTGGGGAAAGGCGATATCTATATCGTAAGGCACGGCGCAACGCCGTGGAGCAAAGCCGGTCGTCATACGGGGAGAACCGATATAGCGCTTGATCAAAGTGGTGAAAAGGCCGCTGAGGCTTTAAAAAGCGTACTTACACAGATTCAATTCCGGCACGTTTTTTCCTCACCCCTGCAGCGCGCCAAGAAGACTTGCGAGTTGGCTGGGTTGAAACCAAAGCTTGACCCCAACTTGTCGGAGTGGGATTACGGTGACTACGAAGGGCTCACCAAAACTCAAATTCAAGAGACAGCACCTGACTGGGATATCTACGACAGTGGGACATTGAACGGCGAAAGTATCGAGCAGGTCACAAAAAGATGTGAAAATTTTCTTGAGTCTGTAAAAGATTTGGCCAAGCCAATAGCGGTTTTCTCTCACGGGCATTTTTCAAGAGCACTGACAGCTACTTTCATTGGTGAAAATATTAAATTTGCTCAAAAAATTCAATTCGATACGGCCAAAATAGGAATTCTTGCTGCTACCACTTTTGGCGGTGCCATAGTGTCTTGGAATGTCTAATCCTCTTTTGTGCAATTGAACCAACAAAGCTACCTTGGAGCTTACTCATTTTTAATCGGGGTGCTTGGTCTTGTACTGTGGTTGTTCGTAGAAGTACTTTCCTTGAAGAGACAGATTTCGCAGCAGGCGATTATAGATTTGGTGCAACCATTGCCAAAAAGTGTCTAAATTTTTCAGCGGGGACTACTCGTTCCTTCTTGTAGAAAGAGCCTGACTACTTTTACGCCAGACAATTTGGTGTTGCTTTTGTGTAACCGGTCAGCTTAGGTAAGCTGATTCTTTCCGAAAACTATGTAGTTTCCCCTATGGTCGCGTCCTTATTTTTTCTCAAGGTTTCGATATGTCATGAGAAAGAGAATACGATAAGGAATTTGCTGTTATGGGAATTGGTGAATGCGGGTAGCTTGGTTTGTCAAGTTCATCACCTTTTGACATCCAAGTATGGACCCGGCATCACAACGGTCGATACCTGTATTGAGAGTAAAGAGTTTAAGCGTTTGTGGAGTAGATAGTGTAATTACCCTGTCTGGTTCTTTGCACCATGTCCGCTAAAGTATAAGTGTCCAAATGCTCTCGCATATGCGCACCGACTTCTTCCCACACGTCAAGTAAAACGCATTGGCCTTCATGGTCGCAAGCCCCGTTTTGGTGTGAAGAGCCAAAATCTCCCAGAGTAATTGGGCCGTCTACCGCAGCGACAATCGCTCCCAATGTAATTTCTTGCGGAGAGCGACCCAAGACATACCCACCTCCGACACCGCGCTTGGACTGCACGATGCCGGCACCTTTCAGGGCCAAAAGAATTTGTTCCAAGTAAGGTTGTGGAAGTCCTGTGCGTTCTGCTATATCGCGCACGGAAACAGGTACTGACACAGGACCGGCTTCTCTCAACGCCAAAGAAAGTAATGCCCTGCAGGCGTAGTCTCCTCGTGTAGATACTCTCACACTACTATCGTAGATGTAAACTTGGGGTATTACTATATTTCTTCTGGATAAAATTATATGGAGTTTATAAAAAATGTCGCTAAATCAAAAAAATATTTTATTTGCCGGTGAGCTCATTGGCAGCGGCAGCGCCCAAAAAGCGGATTTTCTGATACCTGACTATAATAATGCCTGCATAACACGTATAGTTCCTCATATAAGACATAATCTATTGAATCAATCGGTAAATGCTTCTTCTGACAACTCTGTCACAACCCAAGCTTCACTAAACACTGCTTCTACGAATATAAGCCCAACTATTGTTACGCAAAATCCCATTGAGGAAAGTATCGTGCCATCGGAGCGGTATGTATTGCTTGTTTTGGATGGTCTGGGTTACGAGCAGTTGATGGAACGAAAAGACATAGCACCTACCTTGTGCTCTATGACCACTAGGTGTATCTCTTCCGTGGCACCGACTACCACATCTACGGCTTTGACTTCCATTACTACGGGTCTTGCCCCAGCTTCTCACGGTGTGCTCGGTTACAGAATGAAAGTTTTAGATGGCGATATATTAAACGTCTTGCGTTGGTCTACCAAAGACCGTCTGGGAGAACACGGCTTGGATCCGGCCAAATTACAACCCAATGTGCCGTTTGAAGATTGTGATGCAACAGTAGTTTCGCGAAAAGAATTTGACATGACCGGTTTTTCCAGACTGCACCTGAGAGGGGTTGCTTCGTATGGTTGGCGGGTGCCTTCAAATTTAGCGGTTACCACAAGGAATCTTTTACAAGAAGGAAAGCGGTTTATTTACCTTTACTATGATGGTATGGATAAAGTTGCTCATGAGTATGGGCTAGGTGAGTATTACGACCATGAGCTATCTTTTGTCGACTATTTGGTAGGAGACATTATGAATTGCCTGCCAAAAGATACTACTTTGATTATCACAGCCGATCATGGGCAGGTAGAAGTGATCAAACCACCCGTCAAACTGCCTGAAAGTATTATGGACAAGCTCACACTCCTTTCAGGTGAGGGCAGATTCAGATGGTTGCATACATTGGAAGGGGAAGCGGAAGAAGTCAAGAAAATTGCTTTGGAGAGCTTTGGGGATGTAGCCGTAGTGGCAACTCAGGATGAATTGGTAGATTGGGGGATCTTTGGCGGTGAGCTTAGCGCGGACTATAGGGAAAGACTTGGTGACGTAGCCGTCATTCCCAGGGAGCCATTGGCGTTTTTTGATCCGAACGACACCGGGGAGTTGAAGTTAATGGCTAGGCACGGAGCTATGACGAGCGCCGAAATCTTCGTACCGCTGCTTACCTATGTATCGAAGTGAATAAATGAGATCTAAACGTTAATAAAGGGCTATGGTGAAAGTGCGTATTTATACCAAAAATGGCGATGTCGGTACGACAAGATTGAGGGACGGAAGCAAAGTAAGTAAAAGTCATGAAGTAATTTGTGCCCTAGGGGATATAGATGAGATCCAAGCAGTTTTGGGTATGGCCCGCGCTGAGTGTGCGGAGCCTCGATATAACAAGATGCTGCTTGAAGTAGAGCGAGACTTATGGACGGTTATGTCTGTAGTGGCGGAAGTGAAACCGCAAAGTGTGATTTCTGATGGGATGAAAGAGAGCATAAAGATTGAAGCAGCAACCGGCGATATAGCAGAAAAGACAGTTATGCTGGAGTACGCTATCGACGAAATGATGAAAGAGGTCGATTTAGAGAGGGGATTTATTCTCCCGGGGGAATCCAAATTATCGTCGTACTTAGATTTTGCCAGAACTGTTGTAAGGCGGGCGGAAAGGCAAGTGGTGGCTATGGGTATGGCGGCTACGGATGTGCAGAAATATCTTAACAGGCTTTCTGATTGGTGTTGGGCTTTTGCCAGAACCGTAGAACCGCAGCACACGCTGAGTGCTGTCGAAGAGGTATGAATTCTTAAAGCAGTGATCGATTAAAAGAGGAAAATAGAATGTTCGGATATGGAAATGTGAGAGTGAAGTTCAGTTCTGAAAAGTACCAACTTACGAAGAACTCCTCCGAGGTTTTGGCAAAAGTTATTCTGATTTTTAAGGAAAATATTGCAGACTTATCTGGATATTTACCGGATGAGTCCATTCTGCATGCCACGGGATTTTCAGCAAATCTTGCACATGTTGTAATAATTCCTTCTCAAGAAGGTTTAATTGCCGCAGCAGGGGTGGGAGAGTTTACAACACTAAATACCGATAAAATGCGCAGAGTGGGGGCTGCTGTGCTCAGGGCTGTCCCATATGCCGAAGCTATAGAGCTGGATCCACAAGGTTTATCGGATGCTTGTCATCGCTTTTATCCTTCTGATTATTCTTCAGTCGGAGAAAAAGAGGTATCTAACCTTTTAGCAGCTTTTGCACAGGGCATCGCTTTGGCTTCCTACTCGTTTGATAAATATCGTTCACTGCCTATTTCTACAAATAATCACGATGCTAAGGCAATAGGTCATAATACAACTCTTCATATCCCAACCGGAGAGTCGCAACTTGTGTCGGGCGTGACAGAATATGCAAGCATAACAGCTAGGGCTGTGACTCTGGCAAGGGATTTAATCAATGAACCAGCTGGGGAGTTGACTCCCAAACGTTTTGCTGAGTTGGCTTTGGATATAGCTCAATCAACAAATATGGTGTCTGAAATTTGGGATGAGAATGCTGTGAAAGAAGGCGGACTAGGCGGACTCCTCGGCGTGTCAAGCGGGTCGGAGGAAGAATGTCGATTAGTAAAGCTTACTTATAGTCCCGACCATAATGCAAAAGATACCTTCCCTAAAGTAGTCCTAGTAGGTAAAGGCATAACGTTTGATTCAGGCGGCCTTTCGCTGAAGTCGCCAGAGGCAATGATGACGATGAAAACGGACATGTCAGGTGCGGCGGCTGTTCTGGCTACCATGTCTGTCCTGCGTGACCTGAATGTACCGCTAAATGTCATAGGGTTAATGGCCATGTCAGAGAATCTTCCTTCAGCGTTGCCCACCAAGCCTGGTGACGTCTTGCGAACTAGGTCAGGCAAAACAATAGAAGTCCTGAATACTGATGCGGAAGGAAGACTGGTGCTAGCCGATGCGCTTACGTTGGCATCCGAGGAAGAACCTGACGCTATTATCGATCTGGCCACTTTGACAGGAGCTTGTGTGGTGGCATTGGGAGAATCTGTGGCAGGTGTGATGACAAACGATCAAAGGCTTATGGATTTGATCTGCAGGGCGGCCAGAGTAAGCGGAGAAAAGTTTTGGCAGCTACCATTACCAGAAAGCTACAATCAACTTATTGAGTCAGAAATAGCAGATATAAAAAATGTGGCCGCCAAGCCAAAAGCCGGTGCATTGATAGGTGGTTTGGTGTTGGAAAAGTTCGTTGGTGACACTCCTTGGGCTCATATTGATATGGCCGGCCCGGCAAGAAGCGACAGCGACAATGGATTTCTTACCAACGGTGGTACCGGGTTTGGAGTTCTTACCCTCTTAGAGCTCTTGAAATCCTGGGAAGTCCTGGGCGGAAAAGCCATGGGAGCCAAAAATTGTTAACAACGGATGTCTGGATTGAAACTTTTTCTTATCTGGATAAGTATGTGACGGCAACCTCATATATGCTCGATTAGATGAAAGAAAAAACTCTTGATACCATTTTGACATTATCTGTAGATGTGGGGGGTACCGGGATTAAAGCGTCGGTACTTGACAGCGACGGCCAAATGGTCGCTAAAAGAGTACGTATCGCCACACCTTATCCATTCAAACCAGAGAATTTGCTTGATATCATAGGGCAGTTGTCGTCTCAATTGCCGGCATATGACAGGATATCCATAGGTTTCCCGGGAGTCGTGCGTAAAGGTAAAATACTTACCGCGCCTCATTTCGTTTCGCGTACAGGACCGGGAATCAAGATCGAGCCGGATCCTGAACTTCTGTCATTGTGGACAGGTTTTGATTTGGATAAAGGTGTTGCTGATTTGCTGGCCAAACCAGTAAAATCAGCTAACGACGCAGAATTGCAAGGTATCGCCGTTATTGAAGGTAAGGGTCTGGAGCTTGTCCTGACACTTGGGACTGGTCTTGGTTCTGCTTTGTTTTACAATGGCCAAGTGGCACCACATCTGGAGTTGGCACACCATCCTTTTAGAAAAGGGGAGACTTATAACGATCAACTCGGCAATGCCGCTTTAGAAAAAGTAGGTCAAGATAAGTGGTGTTTAAGGGTGGCAATAGCTATAGAGAATTTTAAAATTTTGCTTAATTACGATAGATGTTATGTAGGTGGCGGTAACGCTGAGTTTTTGGAAGGATTTCTGAACGAAGAAGTCACTTTTGTGAAAAACATAGCCGGTATATTGGGCGGAATTAAGCTCTGGGAAGAGGGGCTATTCCCTTATTCTTAAAAGATTTGCGTTATATGTCGTCACCATACTTACAAAAAACAGCGGAAATCTTATTTGTCAGTTATTAACCCATAGCTTATATACGAGGGATTAGTTATTATTTTTTGCTGACTGGTATTATAAAGCATATGCTTACTAAAGAAGATCTCATCGCTGTGGCTAGTAATGTCACAGGAGCCATACGGGATCAACTCGATAGAATTACTGACTGGGACCAGCCAGGCAACAGAGCAGGTCAATACCTTATAGATTTAGTGGCTGATAAAGCCGCATTGGACTATCTGTCTTATGCCAATTTTTCTGTGCTTAGCGAAGAGAGTGGACTAAGCAAGGGCAATAACGGCTTTTTAGCGATTATTGACCCAATAGACGGTTCGACTAATGCCTCAAGACGTTTGCCGTGGTATGCGGTTAGCATCTGTTTTTTGGGAGAATCCGGTATTATGGCTGCCAGAGTAGAGAATCTGATGATTCCAGTTATTTTTGAAGCCCTAGAGGGAGGCGGAGCAACATTCAATGGGAAGCAAATTGCGGTTGATAAATCCAAGCAACTGTCGTCATCGATTGTAGCAGTTTCTTCTTTACCACCTCCCGGCATGGCTGCCTGGCAGTTTAGATGTTACGGTGCCGCATCGCTTGATTTATGTTGCGTAGCAAATTCTACTTTTGATGCTTATGTAGATTATGGCGAAAATGCTCACGGTGTCTGGGATTATTTGGCGGGCGTATTCATTGCCCAAGAAGCCGGAGCTATGGTTGGCGAAGTATGGAATAGGTCTTTGGTCACGACCGAACACTCAGCAAGAAGGACTCCGATTGCCGCATGTTCCAAAGAGATCTTTGATGCCATGATGGAGCATCGAAAATACGGGAAGCACTAAATGCTTTACAGAAAAGACGGACCTGTAAAGTTGATATAAAGGATTGGCGTTGCAAATAGACTGGATAAAGGTTCTATACGAGTTACTTTCGTTCACGATGTCGTTTTCTTAGAGATAGAATAGTATGAAATGACTTTCAAAAATTTAGCCGCATTGGGTAAAATTGATCTTGAACTAAGTCAATTGCGATACAACCTGAGTTCATCCACAGAAGTACTTGCAAGTAAAAATTTGAAAACTCAAATAAGCGCCATGCAAAGGCAACTCGATTTAATTAATACCGCTGTAGCAGACATTGAAAGCAATGAGTCTGATTTAGAGGAACGGCAAAATAAAGTCAGTTTGCGCATAGGTTCACTTGAGAATGAAGCAAAAGAAAATAATTCACTTTCGTATCGCGATCAAGAATCCGTATTGGCAGAACTTACATCTTTGCAACATCAGCTGGAACAACTGGAAGAAGAAGAATTGCGTTGGCTGGAAGAAGAAGAAGAATTGCTGGCAAAGCGAAGTATTATGTTGGAAGAGCTGAAGATTTTAGATAACGATGCGAACTCATTGGCACAGATCATCGCAGGACAACAGACAGATATTAAAAGGCATATTGAAGAGCTGGAAACGGAACGTAGCGGCATCCTACATCAGCTAAGTCAGGATATAGCCGATGTGTATCAGAACTTGCATAAAAGATACTCAGATTCTTGTATAGCGGTACTAGATGGCGGGAAGTGTTCAGGTTGTCACCTGAAACTTTCTGCAAGCGAAATTGAAATGTGTAAACGTGATGTGGACACAATCAATTATTGTGAGCAATGCGGTCGCATCTTGTTGGTTGGTTAAGAGGAATTGTTCATAGTGTGACTGCCTCACAATGACCATATCGCACAAAAGTAAAAATGCTATCGGGAAAAGTGATACTTTATTTCACGCGATTTCATGTTTTTTCATGATGTTTTGGTGTCAAAGTATCTATTTTTTTAGAAAAAAATCTAAATATTTTTCAGGCAAGGGAGATGAATTTAGGCAGTAATTATTACTAATAGTAGTGATATCACTACTATTAGTAAACTAAGTATCTGTTTTTGTGGTTTTATTCTTTCTTTTAGTGAGATATATTTAGCTATATTGCCCTCTTTAGAATTCCGCTTTTGCTTTTTAGCCATTCTTCTGGTGGGCCTACTCAGGTTTGGCATAAGAAATACCATGTAGATAGATACTTAGTGATTTAGTATTTTATGAAGAGATTCTTATTTTATAAAATCCTTACAGAAATGTCAGTTGTCAGTTTTTGTTGAGTTTTTCTTGATTTTTTTGATTTGACAAAAATGAAAGTTTTTGTAATACTCATATGGAAGGTACAAATTCCTTGTCGAAGATTTTTCTTTAGTTAGGTAGAAAATAATTGCTTTTGGGGTTTGAATCTATATGTATTTTGTATGAAACTGATAGGAGTTTTTGTATATGAGTACCAGTAATACTCTCTCTGGTAAGTTCAAACAAGTTCTTTCCAAAGTGCTTATTGTCTCAGGTGCGCTTTTGGCTATGCTGTCTTCTTTTTCTTTTGCCTTTATGGTAAGTGCCAATGCCGGAGCTGCACCAGCTGTAGCAGCCGAACCGGGGAATAACCCCTTTTTATTCAATGAGTTCATTGATACTAACTCCTATAGAGAAAATGTTGACTCAAGAGGTGCCGCCGCCGTAGGGGGGAACCTGACTATTACGGGCAGCTTCACGGTAGCCGATGCTCCGGGTATTACCTATACCTGTAGCGATGACACTTTGGTCGTGGGAGGAAACATTTCAGGTACCTCAGCTGAGCTCTCCATTGGGCAAGGTACCGCTCTATATAGCGGTACTGTCTCCGGAGTATCGATTTACTCCAACGCCGCTCCGACCTGTAACCCTGCTTCAGTACAAGGAGCAACTTCATTCAACTCAGGTTGGCAGACGGCAGTAAATGATTCAACCACTTGGGCAGGAGAAACTGCCAATGGTACAGTTTCTACTGCAGGAGGTACAACTACCCTTACCGGAAGAAGCTCCGGTGTCAATTACTTCAGTGTCAGTCCTTCACAACTTCTGGGTACAGTCAACATAGTAGTTCCAGCCGGTGCCACGTCTATTATCAATGTCTCCGGAACATCTTATACAAACAATGTCAACACCATAGACTTCAACGGTTCCAGCGGAACTACCCCAGAAGAAGAACACACTCTTTGGAACTTTTCTACAGCCACAAGTCTTACTTTTGCAAACGGTGTTCAGTGGGGAGGAGCTCTTCTTGCTCCAAAGGGAGTTGTTCAGTTCAACAACGGTAAGGTCCTTGGTAATCTAATTGCTTATCAACTCGGTACTGCTACCAACCCTGCCAACGTGGAAACACACGAGAGGTATTTCGTACCGCCACCTCACTCGCCACCACCAACCACAACAACTACAGTTCCACCAACCACTTCAACCACAACAACTACAGTTCCACCAACCACTTCAACCACAACAACTACAGTTCCACCAACCACTTCAACCACAACAACTACAGTTCCACCAACCACTTCAACCACAACAACTACAGTTCCACCAACCACTTCAACCAC
>JAKBPI010000010.1:56034-56323 GCA_021829645.1 Actinomycetes bacterium
CTACAGTTCCACCAACCACTTCAACCACAACAACTACAGTTCCACCAACCACTTCAACCACAACAACTACAGTTCCACCAACCACTTCAACCACAACAACTACAGTTCCACCAACCACTTCAACCACGGTTGCACCGACTACCACCACGGTTGCACCGACTACCACCACGGTTGCACCGACTACCACCACGGTTGCACCGACTACCACCACGGTTGCACCGACTACCACCACGGTTGCACCGACTACCACCACGGTTGCACCGACTACCACCACGGTTGCACCGACTAC
>JAKBPI010000037.1 GCA_021829645.1 Actinomycetes bacterium
CAAGGCTGTGGCACAGCCCAAGTAGCGCAGTTCCTTTCATCGGCGAACCGTTGTCTTAGTGCAGGATTTTTGGAACCTTTGATCCCTCTTTCAGGGTTGCACGATGAATTACCTTGGCCAGGTTCTCATCTGGACTCTGGCTCGTTCTGCTTGGGCCTCTTTACAGACTTTCCTCCAGTTGTCGAGGTCCTCTCTAATAATGCCGTTTGATCTCAGGTATTCACCAGTTCAACTTCACCATGGTCGCAGTTGCCAGAACTGCATAGAACTTAGACACTGAGGAGCGGTAATCTCCTTGAGTGTTCCCGAGAGACCTTGCAGTCCGCTTCAGGTCGCTATTCCAGGCATATACCGTAGTAATAGGTATCGAGAGTGCCTTTGGGCGATCGCTTGGAGTGATCCTGGAGGGCTGGATCGTACTCCAGAAGTTCTATGAGTTCTTTCGAACCTTTTCCTTCAACTCTTTCTGTATTGACGTAACACTGTAATCTCCTCTGATAGTTCAAACTTAGCTGATGATCTGACGTGTCAACTAGCTTGACAGAGGGGGCACACTACAACTGTATGAGTACTATCACTTTAGTCTTGGACTCTTTAGACAAAGTGTTCATAACGACACAATTCCTAACTAATCCTTCTTCGCTAAGGAATCCTTGATGAGACTTTAGGACACATCCTAAGCGTTTCCACATGTGTACCAAAGTTACAAACATCAAAACACACATAGATCAAAGATTCGTCGGAATCGAATCCAAAGAAGTGATTGCTCAGTAATTAATTTACAAAACTATCGAAAAAGGTTGAGATATTCCGTAATGACAACATCACGATACACGGTAAATGAACTGTTGCATTAAATCAGGGTTGGTTCAGTGAGGGAAGAGAGAAGATTTACCTAACGACGAGTGTCTTATATCCCCATATCTCAAGCTATGGGTTTTGCGGCACACTTGATAAATCTTAAGAAGCTTCTGGCAACCAAGCCGCTCCGACAACGCCGGGACCCGTATGCACCTGCATAGCCATACTGAAGCCGGTTATGAAATCAACTTTTTCATATATTGAACTCAACTTTTCAGCCAATTCACTGGCTCCGGCATGAAATACCACTACCTGCTCCGCCCTGCCTTGAGAAGTTTCGTAAAAGACGTCTCCGATAATGCGCAATGCATCTTCCGCTGACTCCGCTTCTCCTAAAGGCTGGATCTGACCGTTTTTCATAGAAAAGATACTTCTATAACCATTTGAAGAAGACACCAGCCCGTCGGGAGGCAGGACAGATGCCCTTGCTATATGTTCGGTATCTCCAAGAGCAGCCACCAAAATGACGTTCTTAGAGGCTTCGTGGATGACATCCACCACTTCTTTAACACTTGCTCCAGCCGCTGCAGCTTTTGCCCCTTGCAAGACCACAAGAGCCTGCCCTGCGGCTGCGGTTCGGGAATCTATGACAAAGGCCTCTTTGGTCGAAAGAGAAGCGGCCAAAGTGGCATTTCTGTGCATAGCGGCAAACTCATAGGCCGGTGTGACTATCACGGCGCTATCCGAAGGAGGCGTTTCAATGGCGGCTAAGTATTCGGTGACAAAGGGGTGGTTAGCCCCTGAGAGTTCCAACTTTTCAGCATATTCGTCAAGCAGAGCCTGATCTGTAAACTCGGTATCGCTATAGATAGCGTCGTCCAATTTAGCGTTGATCGGCAAAATGGTTATCCCAAAATCCCTAACCAAGTGAGCGGGTAGGCATGTGCTAGAATCAGATATTATTGTGACTCTGTTGATCATTATTTTTAACATTACCTCAAAGCGCTACCATGACACTCAGAAATTCTTTGACTCAGCAAAATAGCGAAGAGTTCTCCATGGCCGAATTGGTGGAGCGCACGGGAACCAGTGCGGCCACGATACGGTATTACCTACTCGAGGGATTGTTACCTACTCCCATCAAAATAGCTCCCAACAGATTTTTATACGACGAACGTCACGTGGAAGCCATTCTCTTGGTGCGTCTTTTGCGTGAGAGAAAACAGCTGCCGATAGATTCCATCAAAAAAATAATTTCCGAGTTACTTCCTGACTTGCATGGTCGAAAAGACGCAGGGACATTCCGTCCGGAAATGTGGAAAACGGTCTTGGATTTTTCTGACACCAGATCGGGATCGGATACGCTCAAGCGGCGTTTACTTCAGGCCGGATTGGAGCAGGTCGAACAAATTGGATTTGACGATTTGACAATAGACGATATCTGTCGCAAAGCCGAAGTTGCCAAAGGCACATTTTATAACTACTTCACTTCTAAAGAAGACTTTTTTATCGCGGTAATAAACGCCGTCAAAAGCGAACTGAAAGCAAAATTGCGACGTTCCGCGAGTCAGCAAAACCCTGAGGAATATCAAAACAACGAGAAGGACTTACACGCTCAGCGTACTTCTTTACCAACCCTGATCTTTGACTCAGAGCCTGCACAAGATAGTCCCGCAGCGTCTTTGGTGGCAGAGTTAGCTTTTGCCATAGCTCCGTATACACAAATAACTTTGGATCTTTTGTCTCTCAGTATCCGACGTAAGCTCTTATTTAAGCCGGTTCTGGAATCTTTAATCCAAGAAGCGGTTCCGGAGAATTTCAAGGAACAAAAAAAAATATTTCTGTCAGCCTTCTTTATAGCTATATCTGCCGGAGAGGACTAAAAGTAAGTTACGATTCTGTAAAAATAATGTACATAGTTTGATGACTTTCAAGTCAGTAAACTATGTACAATGATAAATTAGGCGTGTAGTACGGAGACAACAAGGTTAAGGTGCTAAATATGGGTTTTGAAGTGGATAAAAGTCAGCTAAAGACTCCTTATCGCGCCAATAACCCGGATAACAGCAATGTTTCCTCGTCAGATGCCCGTTTCCCCTCTCGTCAAGACATCGGCAGTCCCAATGGTTCAGGAAACTACAGACTGTTGTCCAGAATTAATTCTCCTCAGGAACTAAAGCAACTCACCTTGACACAGTGCAGCCAGCTGGCAGAAGAAATAAGAGAATTTATTGTCGAAAAAGTGACTCACAACGGCGGACATCTGGGTTCCAACCTGGGGGTAGTTGAAGCCACAATTGCACTTCACAGGGTTTTTAATTCCCCAAAAGATATCCTCCTCTTTGATACCGGTCATCAAGGTTATGTACATAAAATCCTGACCGGCAGGAGAGATTCTTTTGATTCACTGCGTCAAGTCAATGGCTTATCCGGTTATCCGAACAGAAAAGAATCGGATCATGACTTTATCGAGAACTCACACGCTTCTACGGCACTCAGCTATGCCCATGGTCTGGCCATAGGTCGGAAGCACAATCCACAAAGCGAAAAAGGCAAAATTGTGGCCTTCATCGGAGACGGCGCTCTCACCGGGGGCTTGGCCTACGAAGCTTTAAATAACCTTGGAAACAGCAATGCCAACGTTCTGATCATATTGAACGACAACGGACGCAGTTACGCTCCCACGGTATCCAAACTCTCGGAATCTCTGACACAACTGAGACTGAATCCTTCCTTTTCCACCATCAAAAACAGAATCACCAAAATACTTGAAGATCTGCCGCTTATGGGACACGTAGCCGAATCTACGATCAGGGCACTGACGAGTGCTTTGCGAGAAGCCGTTGAACCGCATGTATTTTTCGAGGCCTTGGGCATACGTTATGCCGGGCCTATTGACGGACACGACATAGGAGCCCTGGAGCAAGCCATCAAAAAGGCAGCGGCTTGGAACGGCCCCATGGTATTACATATACTCACCAAAAAAGGCAAGGGTTACGCCCCGGCCGAACAAGATGACGTCCAGTGCCTGCACGATTTCAAAGTATCCGCTGCCCATACACTGGGTGCTCCGGGTTCGGTAAGCGACTCGGGAGCGCTAAAAGCCAATCCCGTACCGCCTTCCACAAGCTATACCGAAGCTTTTTCCCAAGCGCTCCTCGAACTGTCGGAAACTTCGGATCAGATAGTAGCGATCACCGCAGCCATGCCCGGACCCACCGGTTTGCTGCCATTGCAGGCTAAATACCCTGATAGGGTTATTGACGTGGGAATAGCCGAGCAACACGCCATGACGGCTGCTGCGGGTATGGCCATGGCCGGACTCAAACCGATTGTCTGTGTTTACTCGACTTTCTTGTCTCGCTGTTTTGACCAAGAAAACTTGGACGTGGGACTCCACAACTTACCGGTCGTCATCTGTGCCGACCGGGCCGGAATAACCGGTGACGACGGACCCAGTCATCACGGAGTGCTGGACATGGTTTTGGGTCTTTGTATACCTAACCTGACGATTTTTGCCCCAAGTGAACCGGCAGACATCAAGCGCATGCTCACAACAGCCCTTGCTCTGGGGACCCCTTCACTCATCAGATGGCCTAAGACACCTGCCACCGCTTCCTTTGACGTCACGGCGGAAGGACTGGAAAGCAGATGCCTGACCTACGGAGACGACGAAATAGTTCTGATCGGCATCGGCAAAATGACTTCCGCTATTTTTGAGGCAGGCACCATTGTCGCCGAATCAGGTCTGTGTCCCACGGTCTTTGACGCCAGGGTGATAAGACCCGCCGACCCCGTATTGATAGAAAAAGCTTCACGGGCACGACTGGTAATAACTGCCGAAGACGGATTCATTCATGGCGGAGCCGGTAATTACCTGGCCGGGTTGATAGAGAAAAAAGCGCTGGAAGAAAACAGAAAAGCTCCTTTATGTGTCAACTTGGGCATCCCGACGGCTTACATCCCCCATGCCAAGCCGGATAACATCTTGGCCGACCTGGGTCTCAACAGCGCTGCCATAGCCGACTCGATTATCTCGTTATGGGAAAAGAGTAATAATTTATTCGCGGGAAACGATGTCTCCGGTGATGACAAAGGCTATCCGTATCAGGATTCTTATATAAAGGCTTAACTAAAATGGCATACAGGATTGTCGGTAACGCAACAACTGCAGATGGGCGGCACAATCTGCTTGCTCACTTGTTGCCGCGCTTCAAAAATATATCCTTTTTCTCACAAGCCAATAAAACCTCTGTCACTAAAAGCCCGCAATCGTCAACTTCTGTCCGCGATGCTTCCGACGAAAAGCCTGCCGTGGTCACCCCCAACAACGACCCGTTTATGACAAAAGCCGGCAAAGAAAATTTTAATGTTGCCTCTAAAATCTTGCCGAAGGCGATCCGAGAACACCTGATTAACGTCTATCGATACTGCAGATACATAGACGACATCGGCGATTTATCCGACGGAAATCGTTTAGACAACTTACAGCGGGCCGAAGCAGAACTAAAGGAATCTTTTCTTGGTAAGGGGAACAACCCGATATTTAACGATATCGTGCGCACCATACAGGCGACAAACGGACGAGAAGAGAATCTCTTCAACTTAGTAAAAGCCAATATTGTCGATCAACACAAACACCGCTACGACTCTTTCGAAGAGCTGTGTGACTACTGCAAACTTTCCGCTGACCCGGTAGGCAGATTGGTTTTGTCAGTATTTGGCGCTTATACCGAACAGTGCGTCCGATACTCGGACAAAGTTTGCACGTCTTTGCAGATCGTAGAGCACATACAGGACATAGCCGAGGACTACGCAACGGGACGTATCTATCTTCCGCAAGAAGATTTACAGCGCTTTCACGTGACAGAGGAGATGTTGGCCGGTAAAGCTAAGACCAGTACATCCGGGGCAAAGTTTTTCGATATCGGCTACAAAGCAAAGACTTCTCTCCCCTTAGACAACGGGGTGAAGCGTTTGCTCTCTTTCGAATGCGGACGGGCTCGCTCGTTGATGCTGGAGGGCTCCCCTTTGGTTTCTCTATTGCCGACATTGTTTGCCAAAATAGCAATCGCCGGTTTCATAGGCGGAGGTCTGGCTCAATTGGAAGCCATCGAAAAGCACAACTACGACGTCATCCGCAACGAAATAAAAGCTTCAAAAGCCAAAATAGCTCTCTGCAGTGCCAAGATACTGATAAAAAGTTACTTTGCCAAATCCTCACAGGCCAAGCAATTGGAATTTCGCCCGAAATCTTCCATAGCAAGGTGGCTTCGATGACCGATATTCAAAACGCCTATCAACACTGCGAAACCATAACGAAAGAAGAGGCCAGAAACTTTTATTACGGCATACGCCTGCTTACTCCCGATAAGCGCAACGCCATGTCGGCCTTATACGCATTTGCGAGACGCGTAGACGACGTCGGAGACTCCGCAGAACCCAGAGAAAATAAACTTATCCAATTAAAATCTCTCAGGTCACAGGTGGAAGCGATGGAAAACGGTTCCGTGCCCCAAGATGATTTAGTGCTTTTAGCCCTGGCCGACGCAGTCAAGAACTTCAACATCCCTACCGGTGCCCTGGATGAAATCGTTTCCGGTTGCGAACAGGACTGTAACAAAACGGAATACGCTACCATTGCAGAACTGATCCAGTACTGTCAATACGTTGCCGGTTCCGTAGGGCGCTTATCTCTGGCGGTGTTCTCCCCCGATCCAAGCGAAAAAGCTTTTGAACTGGCTAACACTTTGGGGCTTGCCCTGCAACTCACCAATATATTGCGTGACATCGTGGAAGACCGCGACCAAATGAACAGAGTTTATCTCCCATTAGAGGACTTGGACCGTTTCGGCATCAAGAGCGACGTTACCGGCCCGCTTGACAAATTGGCAGAACTCATCAGATTTGAAGTCAACAGGGCCAGAGAGTACTATGCCGTTGGATTTTTACTCTTGGACCATTTAGATTTTAGATCCGGCGCCTGCGTAAGAGCTATGGCCGGTATTTACCTAAAGATCCTGAATAAGATCGACAGAGATCCTCTTTCTGTTTTTGAAAAACGAACTTCGCTGAGCGCCTCGGAAAAAATCTGGGTCGCCGCTAAAAGTCTGACGGGAGTGAGGCCCTGATATGACCTCTCACCCTCTAACCTCAAATACCGGAAAACCTCACATCATAGTAGTAGGAGGAGGTCTAGCCGGGCTGTCGGCAGCTGTTAGCTCTGTTGACGCCGGAGCAAGGGTTACCCTCATAGAAAAGAGACCCCGTTTTGGCGGAGCCACCTGGTCGTTTGACCGCAACAATCTATTTTTTGACAGCGGGCAACACGTCTATCTGGCCTGTTGTAAAGGCTACCAATGGTTCCTGGACAGAATTGGAACTTCCCATTTGGCACCGTTGCGCGGCAAACTGAACTTGGCAGTTTTAGATGCCGCCACCGGCAAGGTATCGTTTTTGAAAAGAAGAGACCTAAAAGCCCCCCTGCATTTAGCCGACTCCATATTAAAATACTCCCACATCACCGCAGCCGACAAAGCAAAGTTGGGCTGGGCGGCGATACCCCTCATGAGAGTTGACCTGAACGCAAAAGACTTGGATGCAAAAACGCTTGGAGAGTTCTTAAAGCAGCACAAACAGAGCGATACCGCCATTGCCAATTTTTGGGAAATTATCAATCTGGCCACGACCAATGTAACAGCAGACGAAGTCTCATTGACAGTAGCCGCCAAAGTATTTAAAACACTGCTCACCGATCAGACAGCCGGAGATCTAGGGTGGTCGCTCGTGCCATTAAATGATCTGCACTCCAAACCGGCACTGGAACTATTGGCTCATACGGGGGCAGATATCATCAAGCGCACCAAAGTTATGAGTATCGTTACCAACCCAAACAGTCTAAAAGCAAGCCCGACAGCCGCATCGTATTCTTCTCCGGACAATTCGAGAACAGTGACCGGTGTCATCACAGACGGATCAGAACTGAGAGCAGACGCTGTGATCATTGCCACTGACCATATCGACGCAGCAGAACTGTTGCCGCAAAATTCCGGCGTCAACACGGATTTAATTCAAAAATTACAGTATTCTCCTATTATCAACGTTCATTTGGTATTTGACAAAAAAGTTATGCCCTTTGAACTAGCTGCCGCCGTCAACTCTCCGGCTCAATTCGTCTTTGACACCACCCAGTCCAGTGGCCTTTCCCCTAAAGACGGACAGTGTCTGGCGATATCCATTTCAGCAGCGGAGCACCAAGTGGGCATGTCACCCAAAGATCTGATTGATCTGTATACAAAAGAAATAGAAAAGCTGTTTCCAAAAGCCAAAGAAGCCAAAATCACGGATGCCGTTGTTTCTAGGGAAACAAGAGCCACCATGAAAATAACACCTGGGGTCAATGCTTTGAGACCGACAACACAAACGGGGTACCGGAACTTATTCCTAGCGGGAGCTTGGACCGCTACAGGATGGCCCATAACCATGGAAAGTGCCGTACTGAGCGGGCTGGAAGCTTCCAAATCTGCTTTACATTATTTAGGTTTTAAAAAAAGTTCAGAACAAATCGGCGAAGGAGTTCTTATTTAATGGACACAACAACAGTTCCCGAAATACTTTCCAGAACCAGAAAATTGGTAGAACCTGGCTTACACCGAGCCGTTGATACGCTTTCCATGGAACTGCGCCCCTTGGCCAGTTACCACTTGGGCTGGATAGACGAAAACGGACAGGAGACAGGCGGGGACCAAGGCAAGGGCATAAGACCGGCCTTGGCTATTTTGTCCTCGGAAGCCGTGGCACAACCCGGCGAAACAGGAATAGTCGGTGCCATTGCCATAGAACTGGTTCACGACTTTTCTCTCATTCATGACGACGTGATAGACAACGACACCAAAAGGCGCCATCGCTCCACCGTATGGTCACTCTTTGGTATCGGTCAGGCCATTATCTTAGGCGACTCCCTCAACTCCCTGGCCCAAAGAATCATCCTGGATCCGAAATTGATAGGGATCAGGACTTTCACAGAAGGAGACACTCCCAACCTGCTGGCTGCCGCAAAGTGTCTGGCTGATGCCACGTCGGCCATGATCTCGGGGCAAGCCTTGGATATGGCTTTTGAGCGTATCTCGGAAATCAACGTTGCCAGCTGTCTGGCTATGGAAGCCGGTAAGACCGGAGCACTTTTGGGCTGTGCTGCTTCCATCGGGGCTATCCTGGCCGGAGGTAGCGAATCACAAATTACCGCTCTTGAGCGTTACGGCGTAGAACTCGGCATGGCTTTCCAGGCCATAGACGACATTTTGGGTATCTGGGGAGACCCGGAGACCACCGGCAAGCAGACATTTTCTGACTTGCGTCAACACAAAAAGACTCTGCCGATCGCCATCGCCCTGGCCAGTCCAAGCAAGCACGTCAACGAATTGGCAAAACTGCTCATAGCCGATGAGCTAAACGAATTCGACATAGAAAGAGCCGCAACTTTGATCGAAGAATGTGGAGGAAAAGCAATGGCCCAGACAGAAGCAAAGAAGCGCTTTGAGTCTTCACTCGGCGTTTTAGACAAAGTCAACTTCGAACCAAAAGCAAAGGACGAATTGATCAATTTGGCCCATTTTGTCATAGACAGAAAATTTTAGAAACACTTTGAGCATCTAACACAAAGAGGGTTTTATGGGTAATCAGACATCTGAGAAAAAAACGACATTACAATCCGCTTCACGGTCTACGACTGACAGCGGCTCAGAAGTCGACGCCCGACTTTTACCACAAGAGGTTCAAGACATCCAAACAGCGCTGGACAAAGCCAGGCAACACTTGCTTTCCCTTCAATCGCCTGTCGGATACTGGAAAGACGAGTTAGAGACAAACGTCACCATAGAAGCAGAAGATATTTTTCTGCGCACATACCTCGACATGATCACTGAAGAAGACTTGGCAGCCACTGCCCTGTGGATTAGAAAAATGCAG
Organism: Actinomycetes bacterium; assembly: GCA_021829645.1. Classification (GTDB taxonomy): domain Bacteria; phylum Actinomycetota; class Acidimicrobiia; order Acidimicrobiales; family Bog-793; genus JAJZMK01. Next base: position 9,769 of record JAKBPI010000037.1, read on the forward strand.
AGGGAAGACGGGACTTGGGCCAATTACTACGGAGGGCCGGGGGATCTTTCCACTACCGTAGAGGCCTACGTAGCTTTAAAAATTGCCGGTGATACCATCGAAGATTCTCACATGCAAAGAGCAGCCGAGTGGATCACGGAACAAGGCGGCCTGGAAAACGCCAGGGTGTTCACACAAATATGGCTCTCTCTCTTTGGTCTATGGAGTTGGGATGACCTGCCCACTTTACCGGTAGAAATCATGCTCATACCTTCTTTTATGCCCCTCAGCATTTATGATTTCGGATGCTGGGCCAGACAGACCATCGTTGCTCTGTCCATGGTAAGTGCCTATCGTCCGGTAAAACCCATCGGAATCGACATAGACGAAATTCGTACACATCAAATGCCGCCGGGTCCAAAAACCGGACTGAAAACCTGGACGGAACGTTTTGCTTTAGCTGACGTACTCCTAAGACGTTTGGAAAAGCACATGAGAAAACCCCTTTGGCGCAAGACCGTAAGGGAGTACGCTCTGCGAAAAGCCGAACGTTGGGTGATCAGAAGGCAGGAAGCAGACGGCGGCTGGGGTGGAATTCAGCCCCCTTGGGTCTATTCCGTTTTGGCCCTTAGAATGCGCGGATATGCCCTAAATCACCCGCTCATTGCCAAAGCTTTTGAAGGATTAGAGGGATTTACCATCCACGACGGTCAATATCGACGCATGGAAGCCTGTCAGTCTCCCATCTGGGATACGGCTCTTAGCATCATAGCTTTGAGTGACGCCGGCGTGCCGGGAGATCATCCGCAATTGCAAAAAGCCGCTTCTTGGTTACTGAAACACGAAGTCACCACCAGAGGTGACTGGTCTGTCAGAAGAGCACATATACCCCCGGGTGGTTGGGCCTTTGAATTTGAAAATGACAACTATCCCGATGTCGACGATACAGCAGAGGTGATTATTGCCCTGCGCAGAGTTATTATGCCCACGGCAACAGAGCAGAACAACTTGGAAAATGCCGTCAAACGGGGTATAGCTTGGTCACACGGTCTTTGCTCGGCGGATGGAGCCTGGGGAGCTTTTGACGCCGACAATCAAAAAGATATCCTATACCAATTGCCTTTTTGTGACTTCGGAGCTGTCATAGATCCGCCGTCAGTAGACGTGACCGCACATATGGTAGAAATGCTATCCAACGAAAAAACCGCTGATATAACCTCCATACAGCGCGGTATCGACTGGATTGTCGCCAATCAAGAACCAGATGGCTCTTTCTACGGCAGATGGGGAGTCAACTACATTTACGGCACCAACTCCGCCATTCTGGCTCTGGTGGAATCGGGAATGTCTCCGAAAGAAGAACCCATACAAAAAGCCGTTGCCTACCTCAAATCACATCAAAACGACGACGGTGGCTGGGGAGAAGACATCAGGTCGTATACCGATAAGACTTTTTCCGGAAAAGGTCACTCCACAGCCTCACAAACCGGATGGGCCCTCATGGCTTTGACGGCAGCCGGAGAATGCTCCAGCGAATCGGCAAAGAGGGGCATAAGGTACCTGGTTGATACTCAACTAGAAAGCGGTACTTGGGATGAACCCTACTACACGGGAACGGGATTTCCCGGAGACTTTTACATCAATTACCACCTCTACAGGCTGATGTTCCCCATATCGGCACTGGGAAGATGGTGCAATGCAATAGACATCACCTCACCTTTCACCGATGTAACTTTGACAGGCACCAATAACAAAGATTTACAAAAATCTACTACTCAAAATACAACCAAAAAACCTTCAGATAAAGAACACCTTGACAGAGTGAATGCAACATGAGTGATAACAGATTTGCAGAAATACAAAACGACACCGACAGACAGGAAGATGTCGATATATCTATCAGGATGTCTTCCTATGTCGATAAATTGAGTTCGGGAAATTTGGAATTCCTTGCCCCTCTGTCAATAGAAGCCATGGCGGTAAAAAAAGCCGGGTTGCCTGTAAAAAAAGTAGGGATGGGAAAAGACAAAGCCGCCTCTTTTGCCAAAGCTTATTCTAAAAACGCTTCTCCAAGCACTAACCTTGTTATAATTGGCATTGCGGGTGCCTGTGCGGACTACCTGCATCCCGGAGATATAGTAGTAGCAAATAAAATATTTAAAATTAAAGAAACCGGTCACGTGGATGACTCGGATGAGAATTCTTTGAGTATTCCGGACAGTGAGATATTTGCTTCTTTACTAGAAAATAAACTCTCAAAAGAAAAGGATGAAAAGCAAAACAAAATATACAACACTTCAATAGGTTGCTCGGAGGTAATTATTAAAGACCAAGCCAGACAAAATGCTGCCTCTGAGAACATCACTGCCGTAGAGATGGAGTCTTTCTGGCTGGCAAATACACTTATAAGCCGTGTTAAAACATTACAAATAGTACGCATAATACTTGATACACCGGACCATGAAATCTTTTCATTGTCTACCCCAATAAATTTTCGAACAGCTTTTCGCCAAATGAAACGTGTAGCAAAACTTATTGGTTCATTACAAAAATCACATCAATCAGAGGGAATTATTCCCACATAATTAGGAGGTCTGTCATATGGCAATCCCATTGCGTCAAAACTTACGAGTAGCAGCATACTTGGCAAAAAATAAATTTAGCAAAGTCGAAAAATACCCTCTCATTGTCGAGCTGGAACCTTTGTTCGCCTGTAACTTGGCTTGCCCGGGTTGCGGTAAAATACAGTACCCTACCGAAATACTGCGACAGAGGCTTACACCTGAAGAAGCTTTTGCAGCTATCGAAGAATCAGGAGCTCCCATGGTTTCCATTGCTGGAGGAGAGCCGCTGTTGCATCCTCAAATCAAAGAAATCGTCGAAGGGTTGATCAAGAGGAAAAAAGTAGTTTACCTATGCACAAACGCCGTTTTGCTCAGAAGGAAAATAGATAACTTCAAACCAAGTCCTTACTTCTCGTGGGTTATCCACTTGGACGGTTTGAAAGAACGTCATGACGAAGCAGTAAACCGCAAAGGTGTTTTTGACGAAGCAATCGAGGCCATCAAAGAAGCCAAAAGTAAGGGTTTCCGGGTCACCACAAACTCTACTTTCTTCAATACAGACTCTCCAAAGACAGTACGTGATGTGCTTGATTTCTTGAACGACGAAATGAAAGTCGACGCTATGATGATTTCTCCGGCATACGCTTACGTCAAAGCTCCGGACCAAGAACACTTCTTGGGTGTTCAACAAGCACAAGAATTGTTTAAGACTGCCTTCTCTGAAGGACACAGAAAGAAGTGGCGTCTCAACCACACCCCTCTCTTTTTAGATTTTCTGGAAGGAAAGCAGAGTTACGAATGCACCGCCTGGGGAATACCCAGTTACTCCGTATTCGGATGGCAAAGACCTTGCTACCTCCTGTCAGACGGGTATACGAAAACCTACAAGGAACTACTGGAAACCACCGATTGGAGTAAATACGGAAGAGGTAAAGACCCAAGATGTAATAACTGCATGGCTCACTGTGGTTATGAGCCTACTGCGGTATTGGCAACGGCAAAATCTCTTAAAGAGTCAATTAGAGCCGCTTTGGGTACTCATTAACCTCTATCCCGCCTGTTTTGATTATGTAGGATTTAGTTTACGGAGCAACTATTTCTAAATTAATCACTGAAACAAAATAAGATTTATCGAAGTCATGCTAAATTTTGACGTTATAAATAATAAAGCATGTCTGCGGGGCTGTAGCTCAGTTGGTTAGAGCGCTTGGTTTGCAACCAAGAGGTCACGGGTTCGAATCCCGTCAGCTCCACCAAAGTATCCGTATGAGAACCCTGCACCTCGTCGGTGCGCTTGGCTTCTACCCCTGTACCACCCCCGGCAACAGCCGGAAAGGCGGTTTCTTTGCTCCCAGTCATGATGCACCCGTGCCAGAACCAAACGTGAGAACAAGTTATCAAAAGGCTCGTTGTAGTCAACCCGGATTGTCCGCTCGCGGGTCTCGTCGTC
>JAKBPI010000038.1 GCA_021829645.1 Actinomycetes bacterium
CCACCACGGTTGCACCGACTACCACCACGGTTGCACCGACTACCACCACGGTTGCACCGACTACCACCACGGTTGCACCGACTACCACCACGGTTGCACCGACTACCACCACGGTTGCACCGACTACAACAACACTTGTAACAGCGACGAAAGCAGTGCATAAGGTAACTAAGAAAAAGAAAAAGATAGCTGTAAAAGCTAAGAAGAAAGTTGTCCCAGTGCCAGTGCCTACTAAAAAGGCTGTTTCAGGTGCAACAACCGTTCATACTGGAGAGCCATGGGCAGGTGTAAATCTCTACCTTCTCTTACTGGCTTTCCTGGGCATTCTTCTCATGGCTTTTGGTCTTGTGCGTAAAGGAATGACGATCAAAGGTAGCTAATCATAATTTTTTGAAACCATGTTGCACTAATTGCAATTTTGATATGTATACTGTAGGTCTTGATCTTAATCAATATTATTTATGCAGAAAGTGGTAGATAATTGAAGTTTCCAGCCAAGCATTATCTATTGATAGTGGCATTGATTATACTTTGCACACCATGGTTATATATATCAAATGTAAGTCGGCATAATTATCAGCTTGCGAGTAACGATACCTTGATTGTGCATAAGCCAATCAAGGTAAAGCATAAAGCTAAAAAATTGCTAAAAAAGAAGTATATATGCAATCTAAATGCGCAATTTGGTCAATACAAAGCGTATCTGACTGCTCCAAATATTAATCTTGTTGCGCCAGTGGTAGAAGGTACAGGAGACCCACAACTCAATATAGCTGCCGGACACGACCCATCATCAGTTTGGCCCGGTCAAAACGGCACAGCTATTTTGCAAGCACACGATGTAAGTTTTTTTGTCAATATTGACAGGCTGAAACCAGGCAATATAGTTAACTATGAAACCCCCTGCTATGATTACCAATTTGTTGTTCATGACGGGTCTGTGGTTGCTGCAGGTAGCCCAGTTTATGATACCAGTAACGCTACTTTAGCACTTGTTACATGCTGGCCAACCAATGCTCTATACTTTACGAATTATCGTTACGTCGTAGATCTTGTAGAAATAAAAAGAATACTTTTAAAGCATCAACCAAAATCACCAGAGGTTAAGGTGCCTTATCAACCCCCACCAGGGGTCCCAGCGCCGCAACCACTTGTGGCACAAGGGCTTACCTTGATTACCAATTCGGTACCAATGGGGCTAATGACTATAGGTGGTCGCCCATCGCCTTTATGGATAGAATCTCCCGGGCCATTAAATATTGAAGCAAGTGCTCTTGCCGACTATATAGGAGCTTACAAAGCATTGGCAGAAGGTCAGATAGGTTGGTGGAAAGACATTGCACCCCAATTAAATCCTCCAGCTCCCTTTGAAGGAAATATTTCTATCGAATATTTATCAGGGATGAATGTAACTGCTGAAGCTGTAGGGGTAAACGCTACAGAGGCTATCTTATCGACCTCTGTTGCAATTGTTGGTGGAAATGATCCAGGTAGATATAATTTACGTATCGTAACTACGATTAAAGACCATAAATTATTCATAACAAGTTGGCAAATGTAAATATATAAAAGTAACTCATTTTTCATTATGCTTCTAATAATGTTTTTGAAGTAGTTTATGCTCAAGGAATCAATCACTCAATATCGTAATTCTTTATTTTTGGAATTCTTGCCGTCTGGACAATTATTACAAAAATAATGCCTTGACACAACCTCTTAGATGTGGGTATGTTTATTCACTAGATCTTATACCGGTAAGCAGCGCTGCTTGCTAGGCAGAGTGATCGGTACATACATAGCTAAAGCTATGCATGTCAAAGACAACGATTGGAGATGCTAGGTGATGATTCCCACGCGAAATGATCAATTTTCTTTTGGTTTGTGGACTGTAGGTTGGCAAGCGCGAGATCCTTTTGGGGATGCGACTCGTAAACCCATGGACCCTGTTTATGCTGTGCATAAACTAGCAGAACTCGGTGCTTGGGGGGTAACTTTTCATGACGATGACTTGATAAATTTTACTTCCTCATCTGCAGCGAGAGATGAGATGGTAACTAGATTTAAAGCCGCACTCGACGATACTGGTTTGGTCGTACCAATGATGACGACCAACCTGTTTACGCACCCCGTTTTTAAAGACGGAGCTTTTACGAGTAATGATCGTGGCGTGCGTAGATTTGCATTGCGCAAAGTAATGCGTAATCTAGACTTGGCCGCAGAATTAGGTGCTAAGACTTATGTGTTTTGGGGTGGACGCGAAGGTTCTGAAACAGATGCTGCAAAAGACGTGAGAGCAGCTCTTGATAGATATCGTGAGGCAATAGACTTTTTGGCACAGTATGTTATTGACAATAAATTGGGCTTACGTTTCGCTCTTGAACCAAAGCCAAATGAGCCAAGAGGAGACATTTTGTTGCCAACTGTAGGTTCTGCGCTAGCTTTCATTTCTACACTTGATCACAACGAGATGGTGGGAGTTAATCCAGAAGTTGGTCATGAGCAAATGGCAGGTATGAATTTTGTCCATTCAATAGCGCAAGCATTGTGGCAAGAGAAACTTTTTCATATAGATTTGAATGGTCAGCACGGTGCGAAATTTGACCAAGATTTGATTTTTGGTCATGGTGACCTGTTAAGCGCCTTCTTTTTAGTCGATTTATTGGAAAATGGTGGTCCAAGTGGTGGTCCTTCTTATAACGGACCAAGACATTTTGACTATAAACCGTTACGTACCGAGATGGAGGACGGTGTTTGGGAATCGGCAAAAGCCAATATGGTAACGTACTTGATTCTGAAGGAGAGGGCAAAGTCTTTTAGGGCCGATCCAGAGGTTCAAGCAGCACTCGAAGAGAGTATGGTTTATGCGCTCGCCGATCCAACCCTTGAGAAAGGCGAAAATTGGCAGGAGTTACTTAAGGATAAAAGTGCTTATGAAGACTTTGATTTAGATAAAGCAGCTTCTATTTCATACGGGTTTGTCAGGTTGAGCCAACTTGCTGTAGAACACGCTTTAGGTGCTAGGTAGCAACAATGCCTCTAGTGGTCGGTGTAGATTCTTCAACTCAAGCATGTAAGGTTGTGGTGCGAGACTACGAGACTGGACTTCTGGTCAGATCAGCTCGTGTACCACATCCAGGAGGCACCGAAATAGATCCTAACTTCTGGTGGGAAGCTTTTCGCAACGCCATGCAAATGGCTGGAGGATTTGACGATGTTCAGGCAATATCGATAGCTGCTCAGCAGCACGGCATGGTTTGTCTTGACGGCAAAGGTAATCTTGTGCGCCCCGCTCTTCTTTGGAATGACTTGAGATCTTCCAGTGATGCACATGAGCTTATATCGGAGTTAGGATCGGGCAAAACAGGGAAATCCAGGTGGGTGCAAGAAGTAGGAACACTTCCAGTAGCTTCTTTGACCATAACAAAATTACGTTGGTTGGCAAGGCATGAACCCCATCACGCAAATAAGGTTGAAGCCGTTTGTCTACCGCACGACTGGTTGACTTGGAAGCTAAAAAGCGTAGAAGGCGATTTGGATGCACTGACAACCGATCGCAGTGATGCAAGCGGAACAGGCTACTGGTCACCGATTGAAAATTGTTATAAGCCTGGGCTCTTGGAGATGGCTTTTGGGAGACAGATCATGCTACCCAAAGTTTTATCACCTTACGAATTAGCTGGTGTAACGGCAAATAACATTTGCATTGCTCCTGGAGCAGGAGATAATGCTGGAGCTGCTTTGGGAATCGGTATGGGTGTAGGTGATGTAGCTATTTCTATAGGTACATCAGGGGTTATCATGGCTGTGTCTGCAAGACCAGCTATGGATATAAGTGGTGCGGTAGCCGGGTTTGCTGATGCTACGGGGCATTTTTTACCACTCGTTTGTACTGTCAATGCGGCGCGTATAACAGATGCAGCCTGCAAATTGTTAGGTGTAGATCATGCAAAACTTTATGAACTGGCAATGGCAGCTCCCCCGGGAGCAGAAGGATTAACACTCATTCCTTATTTTGAAGGCGAGCGTACTCCTGATAGACCCTCTGCCACTGGTACCCTCTATGGGATGAAACTTTCTAACACTCGTCCGGATTGCTTGGCGAGGGCTTTTGTGGAAGGTATGCTATGCAGTTTGGCTGATGGGATCGATGCAATCATGGCTCAGGGAATTCCTATACAAAGACTGATTATGTTAGGAGGAGCAAGCCGTTCCGAAGCAGTATGCCGCATAGCCTCACAGATTTTTGGCTTCCCTGTGGAAACGACAGACGAAGGCGAGCATGTGGCGGATGGAGCCGCTTGGCAAGCGGCTAGGGTTCTTAGTGGCGGAGATGAACCACCAATTTGGGATCTATACAAGTACATTTCTTATCAAGAAAAACCATTGCCTGCGATCAAAGCACAATATGCGGAAGTGCGAGATTTAGCTAGTAATGGTAAAGAGAAATTCTGATAACAGGTTTCACTAAAAAGATCTACGCTTTTGCATATACGAACTTAGGGAACTAACTAAGTAGAGGTGCAGTGCTTTCTCGTACAACTAGATGGGTTGCCAGTTCAATGCGCTGTTCTGCTTGGTCTTTTCTGCTTTTGAAATCTAGTAAAATACGTACTGCTAAAGCAGCCATGTCTCGTATTGGTTGGTGAATGGTGGTCAAAGGCGGTGATGACCAGTTGCTTATAGGCAGGTCGTCAAATCCAACGAGACTGAGATCTTCTGGGACGCGTAAGTTCATTTCATTAGCTGCCTGCAAGACGCCTAAAGCCTGTAAATCACTCCCTGCAAATATAGCCGTGGGGGGATGAGGCAAGCCTAATAGTATTTTTGCCTGTTCGTATCCTCCTTCAACATGGAAGTTGCCCCAACGACAAAAAGCGTCTTTGATAGTCAGACCAGCTACTTCCATAGCAGCTCTGTAACCATCTAAACGAGCCCTTGCACTCAAGAGGTCGGCAGGACCGGTTATAATTCCTATTTCACGATGTCCCAGGTCGATAAGGTGTTTGGTCGCCTCTCTGCCGCCGGCCCAGTTGGTTGCGCCTACAGAATTTATGGATGGGTCAGGCTCGCCTCGCGGATCTATAACCACAAATGGAAGACGTCTAGCGTATAAGTCAGCTCTTTGGTTATTAGTTAGTTGAGACAAGAGCAAGATAATACCTTTTGTGCCGCGGGATGTTATATGGTCAAACCAGACGCGTCTTTCGTCACCTTCTGAAAGCGAGGTAAGGGCTATGGTCAGTCCATGGTCTTGTGCGGCTGACATTGCACCTTGCACAATTTCAACAGCCCACGGGCTTTCAAATTCTTCAAACACAACATCAATAAAAGGAGTTTGTGGTTCTGGTGTAGAACGTTTTCTATACCCCCTGGCAACAATCAGGTCGTGTACTTTTGCTCTGGTCTCTGCTGAAACATCAGGTCTCCCATTGAGCACTTTGGAGACAGTGGCTACAGATAATCCGCTTTCTTCTGCAATTTCCGATATGGTCGTGCGTTTTTTGTCTTTAGCATTTTTAGGTGCGGCAGTATTAGAAGTCAATTGGGGTTTTGGCTGTTGCATCTCAGGTATTAGTTCTCCTTGCAGTTGTCAATGCGGTATCCCACCAGTACCTCGTGTTCTCAATGTAAAATCTCTACGTATAGAACAATATCGTAAATTTTCGAAACTATAAATAGTAATAAAATAATTTAGTCTTGACAAAAAAAAGGCATACCGCTATACTTCGTAAAAGCACATAAGGGGATCGAAAATTTCGAAAACAGTATTAATATTACTGTTATGTGCTGCATTAGTCAAAGGAAAAGGAGGAAAAGTGTCTATGCTACATACGAGATATGCTAGGTGGCACTACCGAAAGTTACGTATTTTGAGTGCTACTCTGGCGATAAGCGGTCTGTCGATCATGACGTCTGGTATTGCCGTAGCATCACAGCCAGTCAAACACGGAAGCAACCACGTAAAGTCTTCAAAGTCTGAGCCTACTGCGTCGATATCGGTGTGGTTTGTCTCGAATCCTGGCCCAGTTAATAACTACATGACAGCGCTCGCTAATAAATTTGATTCTGCGCATCATGGTGACCACGTGTCAGTAAAATTTATTGCCAACACACCTTTCAAACAGCAACTTCTTACGGCGATGAGCGCCAATAAACCACCTACCTTATTTTTTAGTTGGGGTGGCGGTGTTTTGCAGCAATACATCAAAGCCGGCGATGCTGCCCCGATAGGCACAGTTTCGGCTTCGTGGGTACACAGTTTTCTGCCATCATCTCTGGGTGCCGTAACGTTCAGCAAAGAGGTCTATGGAGTTCCTATACAGGGAACTCAACCAGTATTCTTCTACTACAACAAGCAAGTGTTTAAGAAATATCACATCAGCTCTTTTCCGAAGACTTGGTCTGAACTGTTAAGTGACGTAGCCAAGTTCAAAAAGGAAGGTCTTGCTTCTCCAATAGAAATGGGTAATCTATCGGGATGGGAAGGTCTGATGTATCTTGAATATTTGACAGACAGGGTAGGCGGTCCACAGGTTTTTGAAGCGATTCAATCACATCAACGCAATTCTTGGAGTAATCCTGCGATTAAGACCGCTCTCATGGATATACAGCAACTGGTGCGGGCAGGGGCTTTCCAGAGCGGCTTTGATGCTGTTGACTTCGGTTCAGAAACAGACGCCCTCCTCTATACCGGCAGGTCTGCAATGACTCTAATGGGAAACTGGGAAGTCAGCAGTCTACTCGGGGAAGACAAGTCTTTCGTAACCAGTAACAATCTGGGACAAGCAGTATTTCCTACTGTTCCTGGGGAAAAAGGCAACCCAGCCAACTTAGAGGGCAACACAGCTGATTACTTAGCGATGGCTAACCATGTATCGACGGCACAGAAGTATGTAGCGAGACTATTTTTGGAAGACGAATTCACGACACAACAATTTGCCAAGACGGAAGTAACCTCTGGACAGGTGCCAGTGATAAAAGGTTCAGCTGCTTATCTCAAGAAAGCCAACTTGCATCAATATCTGGTGCCAACTTATAACGCAGTTTCTTCGGCACCTCACTTTCAATATTCTTGGGATCAATCTCTTGGGTCGCAACTTTCAGCACCGCTTTATCTGAATCTTTCAAAAGTATTTGAGCTCAGTGAGACGCCATCGCAGTTTATCCAAGCTATGAATAGAGCTATGACGAGTGTCAGTGGTGGGCTGTAACGCGGCATAGTGACCAAAGTGAGTAATAGCAGTCTGGATAGATAAAGGTTCGGAGTCGATTCAAAAGATTCGACTCCGTGCCTTTTGCAAATAGAACGTATGAAAAATGCTAGGAAAGTCTGAGTATAGTTTGCCTCCATCCATTAAAAAGCGAAATTCACGGCGGGGAGATCTCCCAAAAAAAGTCGTTGGTTCTTATTGGAAAGCAGACCTCGTCGGACTTATGCCAACCATGGCTCTCTACGTTTTCTTGGTATTGCTCCCAATCGTTATTGCAGGATTACTGAGTTTGTATAGCTGGAATGGGGTAGGTTCTTTACGCTTTAGTGGCTTTGCCAATTGGGACGCATTTTTTCATGATCCCATAGCCGCTCACTCGTTAGAGGTGACGATCGTTTTGGCGCTCGTCAGTTGGGCTATACAAACGCCAATTTCAATGGCATTGGGGTTTTTCATTGCGGGAAAGCAACGATACAGAACTGTATATGCAGCACTGTATCTGTTGCCGCTACTGCTATCCACCGTGGGCATAGGGCTAGTATGGCAAGCCTTATTAGACCCAAATTTTGGCGGGCTGGCTTGGTTAGCCCAAAACGCAGGCTTATCATTTCTGCAGCAGAATTGGCTTGGAAGTAATTCCTTAGCTTTATGGACAATCATCGTACTTATTGCGTGGCAATTTATACCTTTTCATACCCTTCTTTACCAGATGGGAAGAAGACAAGTCCCCAATGTTTTATACGAAGCGGCCTCTATTGACGGAGCGACAAAATGGAAGCAATTCGTTCATATAACTTTGCCACAACTGCGCTATACCATAGTCGTTTCAAGCACGCTCATGCTAGTGGGATCGTTGACATACTTTGATATGATCTACGTACTAACTGATGGCGGACCAGGAGATACAACAAGAGTTCTGTCCCTTGATATGTACCAGGCTGCATTTGTGGCCAATACGTTTGGTTATGCAAGTGTGTTAGCCGTCGTGTTGGGCGTAATAGGGGTTGTAGTGGCGTTGCTACTCGTACGCTTTACAGGTTTTTCATCTCTATCCAGTCAAAGGGAAGGGATAGCATGATCAAAATACTGGATTGGGCTAAAAAATATACTTCCAAATCAGTAGTTTTCCTACTTGGTAGCTTGTGGCTTATTTTTGTTCTTGCTCCCATTTATTTTATGGTGCTATCAAGTTTACGTAGACAGGGAACATACGTTACTGCTAATCCTTGGGTACCAAGCGGTCCATTGACTCTACATCAATATTATGTCGTATTTCATTCAGGGTTAGGTACATATTTGGTAAACAGTCTGCTCATTACTGCCGCTTGTATTATTTTATCTTTGGCGTTATCTTTGAGCGCATCGTTTAGAATTATAAGAGGCACATCTCGCTTTTCAAAAACCTCTTTACGGCTTATAGTATTTGGGCTGGCTATACCTATTCAGGCAATCATCATACCCATCTATGTAATTATTGACAAACTAGGTTTGTACGATACTCTGACAGCATTAATTCTTGTGATGACAGCATCGGCAATCCCGGTATCTGTCCTAATCATGGTGAGTTATGTACGCGATATACCACGAGAGCTTATTGATGCAATGGCGACTGATGGAGCAAATGAATGGGTCATTTTCCGTAGGCTGATTCTTCCTTTGTCTGGTCCGGTGCTAGCGACGGTCGGTATTTATAACGGCATCAACGTATGGAATAATTTCTTAGTACCTTTGGTATTGACCCAAAGTAACAGCACTGCAGTCCTTCCACTGGGTCTTTATAAATTCCAGAGTCAATTTGGTATTGATGTACCGGCAGTTATGGCAGCCGTCCTGCTTTCTGCTATTCCTCTTTTGATTTTGTATATCGGCATGCGAAAGCAGTTCATAAGAGGTTTAAGTGGGATAGCAATGAGATAAGTATTTTGCTGAAAAATATGTGCAAACAATGACTAAGGGCGTGATAATTATATGCAAGAAGAACTATACAAAATAGCCTCATTGCCTATTGAAGTAAGAGTCGATGACTTGATTTCTAGGATGACTCTAGACGAAAAGCTTGCTCAATTGGGCTGCGTGTGGATAACAGATATTATGGATCAAGATGGCTTCAGTTGTGATATTGCCAAAAGCATATGCCCCCATGGTGTAGGTGAAATTACTCGTATATCTGGCTCCACTGCTTTGTTGCCAAGAGAGAGTGCCAGAATAATGAATCATGTGCAAAAGTATATGGTGGAAGATACAAGACTCGGTATCCCTGTATTGGTGCATGAAGAGGGAACAGGAGGCTTTCTTGCGCGGGGAGCGACAATTTTCCCTCAAGCTCTTGCGCTGGCAGCGACTTTTGATACCACTTTGGTTGAAGAAGTAGCAGGGGTCGTCCGTGATCAGATGATATCCGTGGGAGCACGCCATGCTTTAGCGCCGGTTCTTGATATTGCGCGTGATCCGCGTTGGGGAAGAGTAGAAGAAACCTTCGGTGAAGACCCGTACCTTGTTGGGACGATGGGTACAGCTTATGTACGTGGTTTGCAGACCGGTGACCTGACAAAAGGAGTTCTTGCAACCGGTAAGCATTTTATAGCTCACGGCTTGTCAGAAGGAGGGCGCAATCATGCTCCAGTGCATGTAGGCTTACGAGAGCTATATGATGTATATGCCGAACCTTTTGGCATGGCGATATCACAGGCCGGTCTTGCCGCCGTGATGAATTCTTATAGTTCAGTAGATGGCCTGCCATGTGCGGCTTCACCGAGTATTTTGCAAAACTTGCTGAGGGATATGCTTGGTTTTGACGGCATTGTAGTAGCAGATTACTTTTCTATTTCTCTCTTGATGGATTATCACCATGTGGCAGCAGACAAAGAGGAGGCCGCTATAAGAGCTATCAATGCCGGCATGGATATGGAATTGCCGGCAACTGATTGTTTTGGTGACCCGTTAAAAATTGCCATACAGGAGGGGAAAGTAAAAGAAGAAACAATTGAATTGGCTGTAAGGCGTATTCTGAGTCTAAAAATCAGACTCGGGCTGTTTGAATCTCCTTACGTGAATGAAGATACGGTAAATATAAATTTCGAAACCGATGTGCAGCGTTCACTGGCGCATCGCTCAGCAGCTGCCTCCGTGGTGTTACTGAAAAATAATGGCATTTTACCTATTCGGACTACCATAAAAAAGATAGCTGTTGTTGGCCCTGCTGCAGATGATGAGCGGCTTCTACAAGGCGATTATCACTACCCGGCTCATCAACAAATTGTGTACGACAATCTCTCTGAGAGCGTAATGTCGGACTCTTGGAATGGCGGTGCCAATTTGTCTATGTTGCCACGTTCGTATGGAGAGTGGCAGCCAGGTCCCTATTTTACCCGCCACATTACACCGTTAGAAGGGATAAAGTCTTTTCTTGAAGGAGGGGTAGAAGTTTCCTATGCAAAAGGTTGCGACATCACGGGTGAGTATGAAGATATCAATACAGCTGTTGCTGCAGTCAAGGCAGCTGATATTGCTGTTGTGGTTGTCGGGGGCAGATCTGGGTTGGCACTCGGGTGCACGGTTGGTGAAGCCAGAGACGCCACAGATCTTTCTCTGACTGGATATCAAGAGCAACTGGTTAAAGAAGTATGTCAAACCGGTGTACCCACTATCGTGATAGTGATGAGTGGCAGAGTACACACCCTTACTCAAATAGCCGAATCAGCAGCTGCATTATTACAAGCTTGGCCACTTGGCGAAGAAGGCGGCAGAGCGCTTGCCGACGTATTGTTTGGCAGGTTGAATCCCTCTGGGCGTTTGCCGGTAAGTTTTCCTAGGAGTGTAGGTCAAGTGCCTGTCTACTTAGGTCATTTGTCCGGAGGTTCAACGTCTATGTTTTATGGTAGTTATACGGATAATCAAACAACCCCCTTGTTTCCATTCGGTCATGGTTTGAGCTACACGACTTTTTCTTATGGTGATTTTTTTGTAAGTGCTACAGATACGACATCGCCTGTCTATATACACCTTTCAGTCTCCAATACCGGGGATATTTTTGGAGAAGAAGTCGTACAATGTTACATGAGGGATGTCGCAGCATCCGTGGCACGTCCAGAGAAACAACTAGTTGCCTATGCCAAAGTTGGAATCGAACCGGGGGAAGCATGCAGTATAGATTTTGAGATTCCTGTTTCCGAATTAGCTTTCACTGATGAATTTTTGAGCCGTGTCGTCGAACCCGGTTTGGTGAAGTTCTTTATTGGAAAATCCTCAGAAGATATTATTTTAAGTGGAGAAGTTATGCTCAAAGGCGAGCCTTTTCACTGTAACAACAATTTACATGAGATTACACGGGTATCTGTGGTAAGAAAGTAGTCATCACAGCTTGATTTGACAATAACTTTTTATTAAAAATTCTCGTAGAACATATCAACGATAAAGAGAGAAATATCACTATGGCATCTATAACTCTTGAAAAGGTAAACAAAATTTACGCTTCGGGATTTGAAGCGGTACATGAGTTTGATTTACATGTTGCCGATGGAGAATTTGTCGTACTTGTTGGACCCTCTGGATGCGGTAAAACTACCATTTTACGCATGATAGCTGGTCTTGAAGAGGTATCTGGCGGGTCAATCTATATAGGAGACAGGATTGTTAACGGCATTGCCCCAAAGGATAGAGATGTGGCGATGGTTTTTCAAAATTATGCACTTTATCCTCATATGACGGTTGCCGGTAATATAGCTTTTGCTCTTAAGTTGCGGAAAGTATCCAAGAGCGAGATAAGTGAAAAGGTACGGAAAGTAGGGGAAATTTTGGGCCTCAGTCAGTATCTGAACCAGAGACCTAGGCAGCTGTCAGGTGGACAACGGCAGCGCGTGGCGATGGGTAGGGCAATTGTAAGGGAGCCAGCGGTTTTTTTGATGGATGAACCGCTGTCAAATTTGGATGCCAGTTTACGAGCTCAAATGCGCGTTGAAGTCTTAAGAATTCAACGACATTTGCAAGTCGGGACTTTATATGTCACACATGATCAAGTTGAAGCAATGACCATGGGCGACAGGGTTGTAGTCCTTAAAGACGGACATGTACAACAATGCGATACACCAAAAAATCTTTACTCGCATCCTACCAATTTGTTTGTAGCTGCATTTGTCGGATCTCCAGCAATGAATCTTTTTAAAGCCGGCATTTCAAGTAACGGTGATGTCTTGGATATGGGTTCTCAAAGCATCAGATTGACAGAAGAACTGTACATCATGCATCCGACGCTTCGACAATACGCTAGTAAGTCTGTAGTAGTTGGTGTAAGGCCAGAACATTTGCTTATCGGCGAGGACAGAGCGGATCGTTTCACTATCAGCAGTGTTATCGGGTTAGTAGAAGTGCTGGGAAGTGATACATTGGTTCACTTTAGTGCTGGTGCTGAGAGAATGTATATCGAAGGAGTTGCCAATGAAGCGGCGACAGATTTAGCTGATAACGAGTTTAATGTTAAAAATGAGGGGATTGCACGGCTTGACCCGAAAGTGTCTGTCCGTATAGGTGAAAAAGTTACCCTCAGTGCAGAATTGGACTCAATTTACTTCTTTGATCCGATTACCGGAAATGTAATTAACTAAAACGATTGATCTACGAACTATTGCATCAGGCATCTTGAAAGGAATTTAGCAATAATTCCGAATGAAAAAGCTAGGAGAAAGTAGCTTTGCTGCTATACAAATACCCCTGTGTTTTATAAGGTAACTCTCATGAACCCTGGGTGCTATGTTCTGTTATGAGCCATGGTAAAATTAATATGAAATCCAAAATAGCGAGACAGAAGAAGGTTCCTCTGCCTCGCTATTTATCTTACTCAAATGAGATGGCTATAAGCATGAGCAGTTTTTGCGTATTATTCTACACAAAGACAAGTTTACGCTTTTAGTTGCCATTTGAAAAGATAATCTTTACAGCGCTCAAATTGGAAGCTGCAGTAGTACCGGAGGAACCGGAGGAACCGGCAAAGACTGTGTCTTTGGGAGCCATAACGAAGACTTTAACTTTTTCTCCCGTAGTGGGTGTGGGACCGTTGTTGATAACTGAAGTTTGGGATGTTATTCCAAACGTCATTACCATACCTTTCACGGATTGGTGGTCAAGGTTGCTACCCGATACGGTGACAGTGATGGAACCGTTCGTTCCGGATGAGCCGCTGTAGGGCTGGTAGCTAGCTACTCTACCGACAAACTTGAACCTGACTATACGTGTGTTGCCAGATGAGCCGTGGTGATCTCCCTTGCCTGTAGTCCCCGAAGAGCCGTTATTGCCATTGCCGCCGTCGCCATTTGAAAAGATAATCTTTACAGCGCTCAAATTGGAAGCTGCAGTAGTACCGGAGGAACCGGAGGAACCGGCAAAGACTGTGTCTTTGGGAGCCATAACGAAGACTTTAACTTTTTCTCCCGTA